>JASHRS010000243.1 GCA_030037215.1 Silvibacterium sp.
TCGAGAAATTCTTCGCCACACATCCCGCAGCTCTGGCTTTCGTGCAGGCGCCCAAGCCTTTTCCATCCAGCTTTGCGCGCGAGCCCTACTTCGCCGTCACCGCCTACGCCTTCACCAACGCTGCCGGAGAAACAAAATTCATCCGCTACCGCCTGCTCCCCGAAGCCGGAAACGACTATCTCACTGCCGACGATGTAGCCCGCATCTCTGCCAATTACCACTACGAAGAGCTCGCCTCCCGCATCGGCAAAGGTCCTATCCGCTTCAAGCTCATCGCGCAGATTGCCGCTCCCGGAGACACTACCGACAACGCCACCGTCCACTGGCCGGAAAGCCGCGAACTGGTCGAGCTCGGCACCATCGAGCTCACAGCTATTGCGCCCGACAATCCTGCCGAGCAGCAGCACATCATCTTCGACCCCATCCCTCGCGTCGATGGCATCGAGCCCTCGGCCGACCCGCTCCTCGAGCTGCGCGCCGCTATCTACCTGCTCAGCGGACGCCGCCGTCGCGCCGCAAAACTCGAAGAACTGCCCGTCCCTGCATAACCACCAGGTCCGTCCTGCGCTATGCCGCGCAGGATGGACCGCCATGCTCGTCGCTATCATGATCCCCAGTTATCATCGAACATGATTGAAATTGCGCCGCTCACCTCCAGCCATTGGGATGCCGTCCGCACCATTTATCTTGAAGGCATCGCAACTGAAAATGCCACCTTCCAGCAGGCCGCGCCGCCATGGCCTGAATGGGATAAATCCCACCTGCCGTCGTGCCGCTACGTCGCGAAATTTGAGCGTCAGATCCTCGGCTGGGCCGCGCTAAGTCCTGTTTCCAGCCGCTGCGTCTATTCCGGAGTCGCCGAAGTCAGCGTCTACGTCGCGCAGGCCGCACGTGGAACCGGAATCGGCACAAAGCTCCTCGCAAAACTTATCGAGGACTCCGAAGAGGAAAACATCTGGACACTCCAGGCGGGAATCTTCCCTGAAAACAAGGTCAGCCTCACGCTCCATACTCGCGCCGGATTCCGTATCGTCGGCATCCGCGAGCGCCTCGGCTCCATGAACGGACACTGGCGCGACGTCGTCCTCATGGAGCGCCGCAGCTCCGTTGCCGGAGTCTAGGGAGTATCGACATATAGGGGCGGCCAGCGTTGCACAAAACGGCGCATGATTTTCAAAAATGCCGTAGACTGGCGCTTATCTCTGCATCAAAGGACGATCCGTTGCGAAGCCTGCGTGTCCTCTTTCCTGCACTGCTGCTCTCCGTCGCCGTTTCTTCTCACGCCCAGCGCATCGAAGTCACTATCCCCGAAGCCGCCGCCCCGCTCCACGGCCATCTCGTTCTCGTCTTCGCCAAAAAAGACGACCCCGAGCCGCGTTTCCAGCTCAACGAGGACTACTGGTCGGCGCAGGGCTTTGGCGTCGACGTCTCCGATCTCGCGCCCGGCAAGCCTATCGTCGTTGACGCCTCGACCTTCGGCTATCCTCGCCATTCGCTCACCGATCTCGACCCCGGCGACTACTATGTCCAGGCCGTCTTCAACGTCTATGAGCTCTTTCATCTCGCATCCGGAGCCAACCTCTGGCTCCCGCCCGACAAAGGCGAAGGCCAGCACTGGGAGCGCAAACCCGGAAATTTCTACAACAAGCCGGTCCAGATTCATTTCGACCCCAAATCGCCCGCAACCATCCACATCTCTCTCGATCAGGTCATCCCGCCCATTGCCGGAACCGATGAAGACCCCGCCGTCATCGCCGCCAAAAGCCCCGCTGCAAAATGGCTCAAGTACATGCGCTACCGCAGCGAAAAACTTAGCCAGTTCTGGGGACGCGACGTCTACTTAGGCGCATGGATTCTTTTGCCTGACGGCTTCGACGAGCACCCCAACGCACACTATCCTGTCGTCGTCTACCAGGACCACTACTATCCCGGCTTCCGCTTCTTGGCGCTCACCAAAATTCCGCCCGACGCCAAATCATCACCACGCGAAAAAGCTGCCTACAAGTTTTTTCAGGATTGGACCTCAGGCCGCCTGCCGCGCGTCATCATGATCTACGTCCAGAACGCCAACCCCTATTACGACGACTCCTATGTCGTCGACTCCGCCAACGTTGGCCCCTACGGCTCGGCCATCAATGAGGAGCTGATCCCCGCTATCGAGAAGCAGTATCGCGGCATCGGCCAGGGATGGGCACGCGCCACCTTCGGCGGCTCAACCGGCGGCTGGGAGACCTTCGCCACGCAGGTCTTCTATCCCGACATGTACAACGGGGCCTGGGTCGCCTGCCCCGATCCTGTCGACTTCCACGCCTACCAGAACATCAATCTCTACGACGACACCAACGCCTTTTTCCGCAAGTCCGACTTCGGCGAAGTCCCCATCGCCGCTGACCGCAAGCCCGACGGCTCCATCATCGCCAACACCGGCCCCGAATACGCCTACGAATATGTCCTCGGTACGCACGGCCGCTCCACCGATCAGTGGGGCATCTGGCAGGCTGTCTTCTCGCCCGCCGGCCCCGATGGCTACCCCGCCGAAATCATCAACCCGCTCACCGGAGCCATCGACAAATCTCTCGTCCCCTACTGGCACGACCACTACGACCTCGCCGCCATCCTCAAGCGCGACTGGCCCACGCTCGGCCCCAAACTCGAAGGCAAGCTCCACTTCGCCGTCGGTGACGGAGACACCTACTTCCTCAACAACGCCGTCCACCTGCTCCAGAACCAGCTCGACGCCACGCACAATCCCCACTCCGACGCAACCTTCCAATACGGCCCCGGCATGCCGCACTGCTACACCGGCGGACCCTCCGAGTACACCATGCAGCAGAACAACGCCGACTGGGCGCAGCGCGTCCTTCCCCTGATGGTCGACCACATGCTCGCCACCGCCCCACCCGGCGCCGATGTTACCTCGTGGAGATACTGAGAAGATATTGAATAAATTTTGTGATATAGCATGAGCCCACACGTCTATTGATTGGCAGGTCGTCGCTTTTCTTGTACTCGGGAGATACACGACACTTATGTCTAGGCTGCGCACAATCCTTATCGCGATACTCACCCTCGCCTTGGTTGTGGCCGCTCATGCACAATTTCCCCAATTCACAGTGAGCTCAGATGTGAGCCCCGATCAAGTTCGGGCATTATTGGAGAGCAGCAATCCAAATCGCGTCGCTTGGGGAGCATACTTCGCCAGCAGAAATAATGATGAAGGCGCTGTAACCCTTATGGTGCAGCGCGTAGAGCAATGGACACCGACCGATGCTTCGTCCTACGAAAACATGGCAATGTCGGAAGTCCTTTACTCTCTGATCGAACGGGATGAAGCCGTCCCGTCTGAAGCCATATCAGCCGTCGCAACTACCTTTCCGATCCAGGCAATGATACTAGCCTCTCGACTGCCGATTGAAGACGCAACGCCTCTTCTTCAAAACTGGTATGAAACCGGAAAGGATGTAGATGTAGATCTTCCGCGATGGGATCTCCCGCGATGGGATCCTAGGCCTTTTTTTGCCCGTTTCGCCGCCATGATGCTCGTGAAAGCCCCGCCGTCCGGCTTCGTTGCCAGCCTTCGCGTTGAACTGAAGAAGCGGGAACTCCTATCGGAGTCGAATAAGAATCAGTGGTACGCGATCAAGAACCAAGACTCGGCCAAAAGGGGCAAATGCGAAGATGGAACTGCCCCTACACCATCCGGGGAATGGCCGCCACTTTTTCAATATGCTTTGGAGGAGAACTCACCTTCCTCACAGGATGCGGCAGTACTTGTCGAGGAAGATGACGGCGACCGCATAACTTGGCGGCGCGTACCAGCAGGTGTCAGGCTTAGCGGTTGTTACTCTCCTCATGCCCTGACAGACGAAAATCTCCGTCGTCTCCTGGCAGAGATTCCTGACAGTCAAGGGGTTCCTAAAGGCCAAGAGTAGCAGGGTGGCCTATAGATCATTGCAAAATGCTCCACCCGCGCTATCCTGATTCCGTCTTCTAACTCCACATCAGGATCGAATTACGCCAAGCATGCAAATCTGTTGTCCCCATC
>JASHRS010000244.1 GCA_030037215.1 Silvibacterium sp.
ACAATGGAATTTCTCGAAGGAGTCACGCTCGCTGACAGAATCAGAGAGTCGGGCCCGTTCCCGTGGCCTGACGCGCAGCGGACAATGATCGAGATATGCGCAGGTCTGCAATCGATCCACGACGCAGGAATCGTTCATCGCGACCTCAAGAGCCGCAATATCATGCTCGCCTCGCGCAACGGGATCACTTGCGCCGTAGTCATGGATTTTGGCCTTGCGCATGAAATCTCTAGTCCCGTTGTCTTCGAGAGTGCGATAACGGCAAGCACCCCGGGCGCAATTGTCGGAACACTGAACTACATGGCGCCGGAGCAGTTCGAGGGCGGCGAGGTAACTCCTGCGACCGACATCTTTGCGCTCGGCGTGGTGTTCTATGAGCTCGTCACCGGAGAGCGCCCATTCGTCGGCGACACCCCAATCGCAGCCGCGGTCTCGCGAGGAAAGCCCCCATGCCTTGCATCCGCAGTTCGGAAAGACCTGCCCCGGCACTGTGACGAAGTGATCTGCAAATGCCTCGAGTTTGATTCGGAGAAGCGCTATCAGTCAGCCCTTGAAGTTGCCGAGGATATCAGAAACCATCGCCGCGTCTCTCCATTTAAGCTGCAAAAAGGCTGGCTTCAGTTGCTGGCTGGGGCTGCTTGCGCAATTCTGCTTCTCGCTGGTCTGTTGCTCATCCCCGCCATACGCGAGCGTGTTCAAGGCGTACTCTTTTCCAGCCACGAAAAGCATGTCGCGTTTCTCCCATTCGACATCGTCGGAAACGACCCGCAAACCCAGGCATTAGGCGACGGCTTGATGGATTCCCTCGCAGGAAAGCTGTCCAACCTTGATACCGCCAATTCCAGCCTTTGGGTGGTTCCTGCAAGTGAAGTTCGCTCGCGCAAAGTGAAAAATCCAACTTCGGCATTGCATGAATTCGGCGCGACCATTGTTGTCGAAGGACACCTCGAGCAGGACAATCATCTCGTCCGCCTCGGACTTACGCTGATTGACCCGAAGAAGATGAGGGAAATCGGATTCACAGAGATCGAGGGCCAGAACGACAGTCTGGCCGCAATGGAAGACGAAGCTGTCACCCGGTTGGGCCGGCTCATGAATCTCTCCGGCAGTGAAGACCGCGCTCTCAACAGCTCGGGTCCTGTCAGGCAGGCTGCGTATGAAGACTATCTGCTCGGAATCGGCTACTACCAGCGGCACGACAAGCCCGGCAACATCGATCTGGCCATCGCGGCTCTCCAGAACGCAATCAGGCAAGACCCTCGTTTCGCGCTCGCATACGCCCGGCTGGCGCAGGTCTATACCATGAAATTCAGGTTGACTTCGGACCCTCAGTTACTCGCACAGGCAACAACATATGGGAAACGCGCGGCGGAATTGGACAATCAGGAGCCGTCAACCTATGTCGCACTTGGCCAGATTCACGAAATGACCGGCAATCATGATTTGGCCGTCGAAGAGTTCCGGCGCGCGATCGACATCGACCCCAGAGACGCCGAGGCCATCGCTGGACTGGCTACATCATTTGAGAACGGCGGTCATTATGCCGAAGCCGAAGCGGCCTACCAGAAGGCAATCGCTCTGCGCCCCGACGACTGGAAGGGATACAACGATCTGGGCAACTTTTACGAAAGCATCGGCCGTCCACGCGACGCCATCGTCCAGTTCAACCGCGCTGTGGAGCTGACTCCGGACAATGCCTGGCTGTATACAAACCTCGCCATGGCATACATGGACCTCGATGATCCCCAGATGTTCGACGCTGCTGAAAGCGCGCTTAAAAAATCCGTCGCAATCGACCCCACCTACGGCGCCTATGCGAATCTTGGATATCTGTATGCGCAACGGCACCGCTTCCCCGAGTCTGTTGACGCCAGTTTGTCTGCACTGAAGCTGAACGACCGCAGCTACGAGGCCTGGGACAACCTCACCGCCGCCTATGAATGGTTACACGAAGATGGAAAGGCCAATGAGGCCCGCGCCAGAACGATCGCAATCCTTGAAAAAGACGTTCAGACTAATCCTCAATTCTCCGAAGGGCAGGCAACGCTGGCGGCCTTGTATGCCAAAAACGGTCTCAGAGACCAGGCTCTCGACAAAATTCATATTTCCCTTGCTTTGTCTCCGAACAACAGCTATGTTCTCTCTCAAATTGCCGATGCCTATGAGCTGTTGGGAGACAGAAGCACAGCCATCAGGTACCTCGAAGACGCGCTGGCACGAGGACTAAGTAGAGGGCAGCTCACAGAAGATCCCGAAATCCAGGGCGTAATCTCCGATAAGAGCTTTAGACCACCGGCAAAATAACTCCCCCCACTAAACGAAAGGAGACGGTTTATGCCAAAAGTTCCTCTGCCGCCACCAGGACAAGGCCACCTTGTCCCCGACCTTAGCGTCGAAGGTGTAAAAACTGTTCCAGCTCAGGCCGAAACGCCTTCTCCGCAACCATTGAAATCAAAAAAGCCCAAATCGAAAAAAGCTGCTACCCGATCGCGTCGTTGATGAAAAATCCGCGGCACAGCTATCGATCCCCAGGCGAACCTCAAAGATCAGGCTCGACGAAATTCATCCTCGCCCTTGCTTTGTCCCTGAATAACAGCTATTGTTCTCTCTCAAGTTGCCGATGCCTATAAGCTGCTGGGAAAATGAGACACAGCCATCAGGTACCTCGAAGACGCGCTTGCACGAGGATTGAGCAGAGGGCGGCTCACTGAAGATCCGAAATACACGGCGTAATCTCCGACAATAGCTTTAGACCACCGGCAAATAACTCCCCCACTAAAAACGAAGGGAGATGACTCATGCCAAAGGTTCCAATGCCACCGCCCGGACTTGGCGCTCTGGGTACTACCATTCCTGTTTGTGTTCCTTACCAGGATCCATCGGACGGTCTGTCTATCGAATTCCAGTCGAACGGATATCTACTGCCCGTGAAGTACACCCAGGGTGACCTCTCCCCCGATATCCCCTCCGGACAATTCGCGATAGGCGACACCATTGGCCCATACAAAGGGCAGGCGAACGGAGCATCCATGCGCCTCATCTTTGTCGACGTGAACAACACCAAGGCCTACACCTACGACATTACTGTTCAGGCGAACTGCCCTCCGCTCAAGGAATATCCGCTCTGACCCGGCGGCACCTCGCGAAGCACCTGATGCATTTGCAGTAAATTTGAGGCAAGGCCTCAAATCAATGAATACCCCTCTGTCATGGTCGGGTCGCGGATACCTCAAACCAGCCCTCTGTTTGCTCCTGCTCACCGCGCCGCTCATGCTACAGGGACAATCTGCGCTCCTCACCGGCTCCGCACCCTCCGGCTCTCGCGCAGCGGAGCGCGCGCACACAGATCTGGCCTCCTGTAGTGCGTACCAGGTGACCACTTTGCCGGGAAGCCACCAGTTCGCCAGCGATTTTATAGAAGCGATGGTCACCGATCCCGATCCGCACCCAGCTGACAACACCACTGTGTGGGGACTCACCGCCGACCTGGGCAGCCACGTCCCCGCTCAGGATCAGGCCATTTATCTCTCTAAATCCACTAACGGTGGCGAAACCTGGGTCGAGGTCGCGCGGCTCGACCCACGCTATTTCGACGCGCAGATCTCTGAAGGCCTGCGCAACGGACTCAGCGTCTCACCCGGCGGAAAGGATTTCGTCATCACTACACAGGACGGAGCCTTTCAGGTTTTTCCTCAGAAGAACCCCTCCAGGCCCATCATCAAATCAATCGATGGTCCTCGCGTCCCGGCGGTCCGCCCGGACGTAATCATCGCGAAAAAGCCGGGCGATCCCGTCCGCGCAGGCGCCGTCCTCATGACCGCCGATGGCGAGCACATGATCATCGCCTACGGATACTTCGACTCGAACCCGCAGCTCATCACCTACCACCGCGACTCCAGCGGCTCCTGGGTTGAAGACGGCACCCTCCCGCATCTCCCCACCAACCTCGACATCTTCTCCATGCAGTTCGAAGATCCGAAAATGCCCCATCCCGACTCGCTCTACGTCGGCACCGGAGACCAGGCCTACCATCTCAACTACAGCACCGGACAATGGACACGCGTCGCCGGCGTCGGCCCCGATTCCGCCATTCACAGCATGAGCGTTGTTGACGGTCTTCACATCGCGGCCTGCTGGGGCGTCTACAACCCCATCAATCCTGATCTCGTCGCCAGAGTCACCACCGCGCACTTTCTTCTGCACCGCGGCAGTGACGTTGTCGGCCCCAACATCCGCGCCTACGCCATCGCCGTCGATCCGCTCCGCCCCAGCCACGAAGTCCTCGCCGCTATCACCGGCGTCTACATCAGCCGCGACAGCGGTCAAAGCTGGACGCGCCTCAACAATCTCCCCGAAGGCGAATTCCATTCCGCTCACTTCAACTCCGACGGAACCGTCATCGTCTCCGGATACGTGGGAACGTTCCTCGTCAATCCTTTCTCAAGCGCCTGCGCACCTCGCCTCGAAACCCGCGCGCGCTAAGCCGTGAATGCACAAAGGAAAAGATAAGAGGATAATTTCTCGAAAGGGGTCAACCAATGGGCAGTGCTGCTCTTCTGCAATCGCTCAAAGAAAGTATTCTTGGCCAGGCTGGCGTAAAGGCCATTTACGGCGAGCCTATCTCTGCGCAGGGAAAGACGGTCATCCCGGTGGCAAAGCTCATGTATGGGTACGGCGCGGGAGCAGGCACCGGCGGCGTAGGAAGTTCGAATGCAACTGGTGAAGGCGGTGGCGGCGGCGCCGGCGTGCGCACAATTCCTGTGGGAGTCATCGAGATCAGCGATCAGCAGACCCGTTTCATCCCGATCACCAGCCGAAGAAAGCTGGCCGGCGCTGTCTTCGCCGGAATCCTTCTCGGTGTCGTATTGGGTTGGCGCAGACGGCGTCGTCGCTGAAGCAGCTTAGTTCTGGAACCGCGGAGCCGCCGTCCCGTCAGACCAGCTGCCAACAGGAATCATAAGAATCTTCAACTGGTCTTCAGCGTCGTCTGATGAAATGACCGGAGAGCCCGCCAGATCCGCGCCCCAGCTTTCAGTCTGCGTGCTTGGAACAAAAAACATCAGATGCGGATACCAGCTCTTAGGTGCATCACCCAGGTATTGCTGCTTCGACATCATGTAGCACATCGCGCCCGGCTCCAGCGCGGGCAATTCTCCCGTGTCGAG
>JASHRS010000245.1 GCA_030037215.1 Silvibacterium sp.
TTGAACTTTGAGGCTTCGTGCCGGACGCCGGAGCGGGTGCTGGAGAATCCGAAGCTGTACATGATGGTGTTGGTGTCGCTGATGAGGCGCAGGGCTTCGTCGAGCGTGGTGTTGCTGCCCTGGTCGATGGTTTCGCTGAGCAACAGGATGGCGCGGCGGTAGTTCGGAGGCGCGGTGCGGAGCTGGGCGACAGCGAAGGCGAGCGCGTCGAGGATCGCTGCTCCCTGATTACCGGGCTGGAGGTTATTGAGCTGGCGGGCGGCCTCGTCAACATCAGGCGTGAAAGACAGGAGCAGGTGCGGCGTACTGTCGAAGCTGATGACGGCGACGCGGCGCTCGACGTTGCCGATGAGAGCATCAAGGACAGCGCCGAGGTCGTAATAGTTGGCGAGGTGGTTGGCTCCGGCGCCTCCGGTCTCGACGACGATGGCGAGCGCAAGCGGCTCGGAGTCGGTGTCGGGGACGAGAGCGAGATGCTGCGGGGCTCCGTTGTCGGTGAGGGTAAAGTCATTGGCGGTGAGCGTAAAGACGGGCTGGCCGTCCTTGGTTTTGACCATGGTGGGGACTTCGACGAGCGTGGTGCTCACGGTGATGGAGGGTGCAGGTGGTTGCGGCTGTTGCGCATGCGCCGTTGCAGCGATGAGAGTGAGCACGAGAGCGGGGATGAGGGAGCGCATAGGTGCTTCCAATTGTAGAAGGATGAAGTCTTACCACAGAGGGCACAGAGAGCACAGGGGGATTCGTGGCATTCTTCTGCATTTTTGCCCGTCGAAGCGGAACCGCAGGTCCTTCGTGTTTGTGGGATGATCTTCGGGCGCCCCGACGGATGGGCAAGGCGCGTCACATTTTGTGGTCGTGATCCGTCATCCACCTGTGACTGACGGAGTCTGATCGATGGGAAGAGAGGGTGGGTCTGAGGATGAAGACGGCATTGGTTCTTGCTCTGATCGTGGCTGCGACGATTGGTGCTGCGCTTGCGGCGCGATATGAAGGAGACGGCGCACCGCAGGGGCGGGCGTCCCAGGTCCGCGCGATCGCGTATTGGCTGTTCACGATCATGGTGACGTTTGAAATGGGCGCTGGCGCGTTGTGGGATCTTCTGCGCATTGAATATGTGCGCGTGATTCTTACGCATCTCGGTTATCCGCTTTACCTGCTGGCCATTCTGGGGGCGTGGAAGATTCTGTGCGCGCTGGCGCTGGTCGCGCCGCGGTTCCCGAGGCTGAAGGAATGGGCGTATGCGGGAGCGGTTTTTAATTACACGGGAGCGGCAGCTTCTCACCTGTTTCGAGGGGATCGCACAGCCTGGGTGGGCCCGCTTTTTCTGACTGCATTCGCGCTGGTGTCATGGGCGCTGCGTCCGGCGGGACGGCGGCTTCCAGTGGCTGCTACGACTACAAAGATGCGCGCGGTTACGTGGTATGTTCCTTTCCTTATTGTGGCTGCGATGCTTGTGGTTGCAGCTGTGACGCTGCCGCAGGGCGCGCCTCCGCTGCAGTGAGGGAGTTGCTGCTCGTGGCTGGACTTTAGTGGGAAGACCAAGTTTTGTCGGAGGAGTGGCAGAGGGTTTCGAGGGTGCAGTCGATGCAGCGGGGCTTGCGGGCGATGCAGACCTGGCGTCCGTGGTGGATTACCTCGTGCGAGAACTGGATCCAGTGATCGCGGGGGATGATTTGCATTAGATCTTGTTCGACTTTTTTCGGGTCGGTGTTCTTGGTGAGACTGAGGCGGCGCGAGATACGTAGGACGTGGGTGTCGACGACAATGCCTGAGGCGATGCCGTAGGCGGTTCCGAGGACGACGTTGGCGGTTTTGCGGGCGGCTCCGGGGATGGTGAGAAGTTCGTCCATGGTGCGCGGGACCTGGCCGTGGAAGACTTCGGTGATGCGTTTGGCGGCGCCTGAAATCGACTTAGCCTTGTTGTGGTAGAAGCCAGTAGAGCGAATCTCCTCTTCGATGGCAGGGATGGGAGCTTCGGCCATGGCTTTGGGCGTTGGGTATTTGCGGAAGAGCTCGGGCGTGACCATGTTGACGCGCGCGTCGGTGCATTGCGCGGAAAGGATGGTCGCGACCAGCAGCTCCCATGCGTTGCGATGGTGGAGGGCGCACTTGGCATTGGGATAGGCCTTTTGCAGGCGGTGCAGGATTTCGTCGATGCGTGAGGGCGCAAGGTCTGGGTTAGCCGGGGATTTTTTCGCGGGGGATTTTTTGATCGCGGGTCTCGACGAGGATTTCTTAGAGGCGACTTTCGGTGCGGTTTTTTTACGTAAGGGCGCGGCGGCTTTCGCTTTCATGCAGTCATTTTAGTGCGCAGGTATACTTTCCCTCGAATGACTGAAAAGATTGTTGCCCTTCTAGCGCACTTTATTATTGCCACGATTTCTGCTTCAGGGTATCTGGGAGTAACGCTGCTGATGGCGATCGAGTCGGCGTGCGTGCCGCTGCCGTCGGAGATCATTATGCCGTTTTCGGGCTACCTGGTGCATACGGGGCGGCTGGAGCTGATTTGGGTTGCAGTGGCGGGCGCGCTGGGCTGCAATCTGGGGTCGGCGGTGGCGTACTGGATCGGCGCGGTGGGGGGAAGGCCATTTATCGCGAAGTACGGACGGTTTGTGCTGCTGGATCATCGCGACCTGCATCGGGCCGAGCATTTTTTCGCGCGGTATGGGTCGATTACGGTTTTTATCGGGCGGTTGCTGCCGATTGTGAGGACTTTTATTGCGCTTCCGGCGGGGATTGCGCGGATGTCGCAGGTGCGGTTCCACATCTATACCTTTGTTGGATCGCTGCCATGGTGCTATGCGCTGGCGTATGTGGGCATGCGGCTGGGAGCAGCGTGGGACACAGACCCGAGATTTAAGGCCGTGTATCACCGTTACCATCTCGTGATGGAAGCACTGATTCTAGCGGCAGCGATCTGGTTTGTGTGGACGCACTGGAAAGACCGCGTGCGTCCCGATGAGGCATGAACGCCGTTTGACCGTAGAATCACGCGCTTGAGCCGCAGCTGTTTGCCAAAGTTGCTTTGCACGGGCGAAACTAATTGTTTGGACTTTTACGAATTATTTGACTGAGAGGAAGACCGGAAAGAGATGTCTACATCGGGAACTGCGAAGACGCAGCCAGCACAGGGAAAACTGGGAGTGATGGTG
>JASHRS010000246.1 GCA_030037215.1 Silvibacterium sp.
TCCATGCTTGTGGGTAGCCGCAGGTTCATCGAGCGAGCCCGTTCGGTTCGCAAAATGCTCGGCGGAGGAATGCGTCAGGTAGGGATTCTGGCAGCGGCGGGGCTGATCGCTCTCGAGGAAATGCCAAAGCGCCTCGGCGAAGATCATGCCAACGCCAAACTACTTGCCGAAAGAATGGCGGAGGTGAAGCAGGTCGAAATTGATATCGAGACGGTGCAAACCAATATTGTGATCTTCAGAGTGCGTGGCTTTACTGATGTCGCTCCGGTACTCGCAGCAATGAAGCATTGCGGTGTGCTCGCAGGTACCGGAGCTGTGAATGAAATCCGCTTTGTCACCCACAACGATGTAGATCGCGCTGCATGCGAGCGGGCCGCAAAAATCACCGCCGAAGTCATAGCATCAGTTTGAAAACCGCACACATATGCAGCGCTACGGTTGTTCATCCTGCGGTCTTAAAGAGACGCTAAACTAAAGACCGGATGAAGCATCGCACAATCAAACATTACGAGCTCGTGCGTCGGCTGGGCGCGGGTGGCAGCGGAGTTGTGTACTTTGCGAACGATACGCTCCTCATGCGTCCCGTAGTGCTCAAGGTCCTCAAGCGTGGCGCTCTTACGGTCGAGCAGATGCGTACGACCGTTCTGCGTGAGGCACGAATGGCCTCCGCAATAGAACATCCCAATGTTTGCGCCATTTACGAGGTTGGCGAAGAGAACGAAGAAGCCTTCATCGTCATGCAGTACGTTCCCGGCCAATCGCTGGACAAGCTGATTGCCAAAGGTCCGTCCAATCTCCAGCTCGTCCTGTCTGTCGGCATCCAGATCGCAGACGGTCTGAGCGCGGCGCATTCGCTTGGCATTTTTCACCGCGATCTCAAGCCCGCGAATGTAATGCTGACTGACGGTGGTCTTGTAAAAATTCTTGACTTCGGTCTTGCGCGCCGTCTTAATCCTGAAGAAGCTGAGTTCGATCCTGCAAAGTCATCTCCGCGGAAGGACGGCGTCCCTGCAACCTACACCGCGCGCGGAGGCACCATCGCTTATATGGCTCCGGAGCAGTTTGTAACAGGTCAGAGCAGCGTGCAGAGCGATCTGTGGGCGCTTGGCGTCATCCTGTATGAGCTGGTCTCTGGACGCCATCCATTTGCACGTCCCGACGTCGATGAGTTCCAGAGCATCCGTGCTATTCAGTTCGTCGATCCCGCTCCTCTGGACACCTCGCCTGAACTCAGCTCAGTAATCTTCCGTCTGCTCGAGAAGATTCCTGCTGAGCGCTATGCCAGCGCAGCCGATGTGCGCGAAGCGTTGAAAACCATCATGAAGGCGATGCACATCGAGACCGGCGTCGTTCCGGGAGATGCCGGCGCCACGCTGACGCCTTTGACGCCGGAGGCGGAAAAGCGCGCAACAGGTCTGCTCTCCATGCTCGCCGAGCGTTTCCGCGAGTCTGAGACAAAGGAAAAGCAGAGCACGATTCTCGTTCTGCCGTTCCAGAACCTCGGCACCTCGGAAACGGCGCCTCTCTATGGCATGGCACTTGCGGATGCAATCGCCGCTCGCATTGCGCGCATGTCGTCTCTCGTCGTGCGTCCCTCCAGCGCGCTGATGAACATGTCCACAGCGCAGATGGATCCGCTCGCAATCGGCCACAAACTGCAGGTGGAATGGGTGCTCACGGGCAACTTCATGAGTTCCGGCAAAGGCTTCGATCTCAACTGGCAGTTGCTCAACGTACCCGGCGAGAGCGTGCGCGCAGGCGGTACGATTAGCGTGCCATCCTTTGACCTCATCGCTGTCCAGACCGAGATATGCAATGAAGTATTCGCCTCTTTGCAGGGACTAGGGCAGCTTCATCCGCGGGGTGACCGCGGCACCGCTCGCAGCGAGCCGCTCGCGCAGGATTTGTCAGAGGAATATCTGCAGGCGCGGGCCGTCTTGTCTGCGTTTATGCAGAGAACCGGCAGCCGCATCGACTTGGATCATGCACTTGAACTTTTCGAAAGCGTAGTCGAACGCGAAAAGGCGTTTGCCCCTGCATGGACCGGTCTGGGGATCACGCATTTGCAGTATGTACGCCATGGCTTTGGCGGTCACATGCATGTGATGGCTGCGCGGCGGGCCTTTGACCGCGCCCTTGAGCTCGATCCAGGCTCGATCGAGGCGAACCTGTATCGCGTGTACATGCTGCTCTCACGCGGCGAAAAAGAGAGCGCGCGCCACGGTATTGAAAATCTGCTGCATACTGCTGCTAACGACTGGAACGTGCACATGGTTGCCGGCATTACTCTGCGCCTTGACGGCATCTATGACGAAGCGCTCGATCAGTTCAATCGCTCATTGAGTCTGAACCCCTCCAACGCGCCAATGATTTACAACCATCGCGCGCGCGTCTATCAATACCAGAACCAGATTGAGCTTGCCGATGACGAGCTGGCCAAGGGGCTCACGCTTGAACCGAAGCACCCGTTGCTGCGTACTTCTGTCGCCTATCAGCGCATGCGGCAGGGCGATCTGCGGGAGGCGATCCGCATACTCGAGGATGTCATCCGCGATGACGAAAGCATGAGAATCGCCTATCCCACGCTGGCCATGTGCTATGCGCAGGTTGGCGAGCGCTCACGCGCCGCCTCGCTCATTGACGAAGACGCAATGGCCGCTGCTGAAGCTGACAGCGAAATGGCCTATCGGCTTGCAACCTATTTTGCCGTTGATGGAGATGAAAGTGAAGCCTTGCACTGGCTGCGCAGGGCCATCTATCTTGGCAACGAAAACTATCCTTGGTTTTCGATCAATCCTGCATGGAGCCGCGTACGCGGCCACGGTGACTTCGAGCGCATCCTTGAAGACCTGAAGAAGAGCTTCCGCCGCAACCAGAAAAATTGGAAGCGGCTGCTTGCAGAGAAAAACTAGGCATAATGCTCAAGCTCTTCTTTTGAGATGTCTTTGATGTGCGTCCCGATGTACCACTTAAATCCGAAGGGATCGATGACACCTGCACTGCGGTCTCCGTAGAACTGATCCTTAGGTTCGCGCTCGCTCTTTGCACCAGCCTTCAAGGCCTGCGCATAGACCGCATCGCAGTCTGTAACATAAACCATCAGGCTCACCGGAGATCCTCCATAGTGTGCTGGGCTGTATGCGCCGATTTCGGGATGCTCGTCGGCCATCATCACGCATGAATCGCCAATCTCGATCTCGGCGTGGCCGACGCGGTTATTTTTGTCTGTCATGCGTAACCGTTCTTTCGCGCCGAACGCCTTGATGTAGAAATCAATCGCGGCCGCCGCGTTCTTCACGATGAGATAGGGCTGGACCGAGTGGTATCCATCGGGTATTGGCTTTACGTTTGCCATGAAATTTTCTCCTTGATTCAGTTTCGCGCTACCGGCGGGAAGGTGGATTGTAAAAATCTGACCACGCCCTAAGCGAGAGGCACATGATTGATGTGCTCATTCTCGCGGTCATACCGGAAGAAACTGGCGGTATAGCCTGTCGGCGTGAATCCGGAAAAGCTTTGAAAATCATGAATGAAGTGTGCCTGGTCGTAATACCCGCAAGCGAGCGCAATCTGCGTCCACTCTACTTCTCGTTGAACGTGAATGCAGTGGAGCACGCGTTGAAAACGTCGAACTCGGCAGAAGGCTTTCGGAGTGAGGCCGGTCTGGTCGTGGAAGAGCTGCGAAAATCTGCGGTGGCTCATCCCGATGGTGTCGAGTACTGCGGCGACAGTCGTCGTGTGCGGGTTCGTGCTGAACCGATGCGTCGCGAAAGCGACGGCTGGGTGCAATTCCAGCGGGCGCACGAGCTGCCGCATCAAAGTATCCTCCGCGGCGGCGAGCATGGCAGGGAAGCTGCTGTCGGCCTCGAGCAGCCGGTCGCGCATGCTGCTGGCAGCATCGCGCCAAGCATACTCAAGCGAAAGATCGCTGTTCACAACCTCGGACGACGGCACCCGGAAGAAAGGAAAGGACCCTCCCGGACGAAACTGAATCCCGAACACGCGCTCCTGTTGCAGCGTATCAATGACAAACGGTTCCGAGCGCGCGCCCGACAACACTGCCTGCCCGAATGTCTCAAAACGATTCGGGCTCTTCCAGTCATAAATGCGGATGGGATCGTCGCGAAGATTAAAGATGATGCATGCCTCACCGGTCGGCATCAGGCGTTCTTTGCTATGCGTAACTGGTGCGCCCTCGCAATACCAGAAACACCCTACGAAATGCGAAAGCGCAGCTGACGGCGCCGACTTGAACATGAGGCGATACATGGTACGACGCTATTGTAGTCGGCAGTAGGCAAGAAAAAGGAGCATCCGAAGATGCTCCCCAAAAACTGCAGCTAAAGCTCAATTTCGGGTGGGAGTCAGATCCAGTGGCTCGGTCAGGCTGAAAATAATTTCGGATCCCGCGGGAACTACCGCGGCGTTGGGGTGCTGCAGCAAGAGATGGGTAGTAACCAGGCCTGCGCCGACGAGCGAACCAGCCAACGCTCCAGCTGGACCTCCAAGTTCTCCTCCAACCAGCGCGCCCGTCCCTACCCCCACGCCATACTCAACGGAATTTTTCACGACATGCGCCGAAGGCTGGATCGCACCTTCGCTGCCAGTTCTTGTCCCATGGGCCCAGGAACTCATCACCTGTCCGTACAAATGATAAGCAGTGCCATCCGGCAGTATCACAACATCAGGACGCAGCCGCAGTGTTGCAGCGGGCCCGAGGTGGTGTCCCTGGCTTACGTAAACAACGCGGCCCTTGAGGGTTGACCCTACGGGAATAATGACGCTGCCGTCTTTGAGCACATCCATCATCACCCGTCCCTCGAACGGTGAGCCTTCGGTCGTACTCGTCGTTGACAGCTCTTCACTCATGCGGACTCGTATCTCTGTTCCAGCAGGCAACTCATTTGCTGGTGCCGAAACGTGCACGATGTCATCGTCAGGGTTGTAGCTGGAACGGGTATGAAGTACGGCGGTGTCACCGGGCGTATTGGAGTTTCCCGGCACGGCCGGCACAGTCACAATCCCGTAATCGGTGTTGTCGTACTGCGAATCGTTATCGGTGGATGAATGTGTGGCCACGACCGCTGAAGGTTTAGGAGCGGCAGCCGATGTAGGCGCAGGTGGCGGCGATACCGAAACCGCGGGTGACGGTTTCGCTGTTGTGACGGTCTGTTCCGCAGGCGGTGGAGGCTCAGGGGTCGCAACGATCGTGTCGTCAGGCGGCGGCTGCGACACGCCTTCATACTGATTCTGCGAACTTGATTGCTGCTGTTGTTGCGCAAAGCCAGCCGGTGCGGCCATGACCGCGATACCCAGGCATGCAAGCGCCCATCGAGTGCCATTGATTCTCATACTGGCTCCACATCGTTGCCCTGTAAATTCCGCTACAGGCACAACAACTCATCCTTATGGTAGGACAAACCCTGATATTTAAGACGAGTCGCGCGCGAAATCCGTATGCAGTGCGAACCACGGCGGTTACGTCAGACCGCGCGTCCAACTGCATGCACTTCGCGCGCGACCAGCGGGAGCGGAGGGTGGGCCTGGACTGAGTGGCGCGAAGCGCATGCGGTCAGTCCCTGTTAAAATCGCATGGAACCCCTGTAGGAACTGCGGAAGGCCATTGTTTCAAATCAATTATGACGAGTTTCATCGACACAATTAGCGGTACTGCCGGTGAAACCATCCTCGTCGACCGCCGCCCGAAACTCAAAGACCGCTTACAACACCAGATTGCAAGGAGTCACATGACGGAGATTGCTGCCATCCATGCGCGCGAGATTCTTGATTCGCGCGGAAACCCCACTGTTGAAGCCGATGTTGTTCTTGAGGGTGGCATTGTTGGTCGCGCCGCCGTGCCCAGTGGCGCATCCACAGGCGAGCACGAAGCCGTGGAGCTTCGCGATGGAGACAAGTCGCACTATCTCGGCAAGGGTGTGCTGCAGGCCGTCGAGAATGTGGAGAGCGTGCTGGCTCCGGAACTAACCGGCATGGATGCCGCAAACCAGCGTTTGCTCGATGCGACGATGGTTTCGCTTGATGGCACTCCTAACAAGAGCCGCCTTGGCGCCAACGCAATTCTCGCTGTTTCCATGGCTGCTTCACGCGCTTCGGCCAAGGCTCTGGGTCTGCCGCTCTATCGTTATCTCGGCGGAGTAAACGCATCAGTGCTGCCCACCCCCATGATGAACATCCTCAATGGCGGCGCGCACGCGGACAACAACGTAGATTTCCAGGAGTTCATGGTCATGCCTGTCGGTGCAGAGCGTTTTTCCGACGCCCTGCGCTGGGGCGCTGAAATCTTTCACACACTTAAGGGTGTTTTGAAGAAACGCGGCTACAACACTGCCGTCGGTGATGAAGGCGGTTTCGCTCCTTCTCTCAAGTCGAACGTGGAAGCGATTGAAGTCATCCTCGAAGCCATTGAACTTGCAGGCTATAAAGCTGGCGAGGACATCGCCATTGCCCTCGATCCTGCCGCCAGTGAGTTCTACGATAAGGAAAAGGGCAGTTACGTCTTCAAGAAATCAGATAAGAGCGAGAAGACCAGCGAAGAGATGGCCCGTTACTGGCAGGATTGGACACGCCAGTACCCCATCGTGTCGCTTGAAGACGGCCTGGCTGAGGACGACTGGCAGGGCTGGAAGTATTTAACGGAGTTGATGGGCGACCGTGTGCAATTGGTCGGCGACGATCTCTTCGTAACCAACACCGAACGCCTGCAGCGCGGTATCGACGAAGGCATCGCAAATTCAATCCTCATCAAGGTGAATCAGATCGGCACAATTAGCGAAACGCTGGAAGCAATTGAGCTGGCCCGCCGCTTCGGATATACCTCGATCATTTCGCATCGCAGCGGCGAGACCGAAGACACATTCATTGCCGACCTCGCCGTCGCAACCAACGCCGGACAGATCAAGACGGGCTCCGCCTCGCGTACCGACCGCATCGCCAAGTACAACCAGTTGCTCCGCATCGAAGAAGAGCTGGGGCAAGCGGGTGAATTTCTCGGAATTGAGTCAGTCAACTTCGGCGAGTAGCGTCTATTCGAGGCGCATGAACAACAATCATGCGCCCTTCGTTCGATTCTGAAGAGGAATGGTCATATGCGCTTCGTATTGGTCTGTGCATCAGTTCTCGTCATTACTGTCTCAGCAGTGGGGCAGCAAACACCGGCCTTGTTACATAGCTCTGGGCAAAGTGGGTCTTCACTACAGGTTCCAGCCGCATCGACGAACCAGCCGCCCGAGCACCCAATTACACAGGCACAGGTTCACGAGTTGCTGGAATTAACCGGAGCAAACCGCCTCAAGGATCAGATGATTCATAACACGATGGAGTATTTTCAAAAGGCGCTCCCACCATATATGCCGAAAGACGTCTTTGACGATCTCGAAGCAAGTTTCACGAAGTTGGATGTGGAATCCATAACAGTAAAGGAGTATCAAAAACACATCTCAACGGAGGATGCTGCCCAGTTTATCGCTTTCTACAAAACGCCCGCTGGCAGACGATTGGTGAGTGTTCTGCCTGTGATTGCCCACGACGTGCAGGAGAGCGCGACCATAGAAGCATCGCAAATCAGTCGCGAGGTGTTCGCGCGGCATAAGGATGAGATATTGGCTGCTGCTGCAAAATACGGGCAGCAGCAGTCTGACACGCCGACCGTTATCGCGCCAAATTAATTCAAACAGGAGATCAGGTGCCAGTTCGCAACAAACCCATCGTCCTTACCATCCTCGACGGATGGGGTTATCGTTCCCAGATTGAAAACAACGCCATCGCGCTCGCGCGCAAGCCCACCTACGATAAGCTGCTTGCCGAGTATCCCAACACGCTGCTGCACGCTTCGGATCACTTCGTAGGCCTGCCCGACGGACAAATGGGCAATAGCGAAGTAGGCCATCTGAATATCGGCGCCGGCCGCGTCGTCCGTATGGACATCACGCGCATCGACGCATTGATTGCGAGCGGCGAATTCTTCACGCATCCGACAATCGTCGGCGCACTCAAGCGCGCAGCCGAAGGCGGACGCCAGCTTCATCTCTTCGGCTTGCTTTCAGATGGTGGTGTTCACTCGCACCAGAACCATCTTTATTCATTGCTCAAAGCCGCGAAGCAGCAGCAGGTAGAGCGCGTCTTCGTGCATGCCTTCATGGACGGTCGCGACACGCTGCCCACCTCAGGCGCAGGTTATCTCTCCGCGCTTGAGCAGAAAATGCGGGAGTATGGAGTGGGCAAAATCGCATCTGTCTCTGGACGCTACTATGCTATGGACCGCGACCGCCGCTGGGAGCGAGTAAAGCTCGCCTTTGACGCCATGGTCACCGGCAACGCCGAAGGCGGCGCATACGCCGATCCTGTGGCGCGCCTGAAAGAGTCGTATAGCAACGGCGTCACAGATGAGTTCGTCGTGCCATTCGTCGTTACTGATGAACATGGCCACCCAAACGGCGTCGTACGTGGCGGTGATGTCTGCATCATGTTCAACTACCGTGCAGACCGTGCCCGTCAGATCACGCGTGCGCTGGCCCGCAACAGTGGCTTCACAAAACAGGAGGGCCGCGACCTGCCTGGAGCTGACGATCTCGACCGCATCATCCCGCGTAACACCGTGCCAAAAGACCTGCACTACGTCTGTATGACGCAGTACGACAAGCTCTTCACATTGCCAATGATCATCCTGCCGGAGTCGATGGAGAATCTGCTCGCGAACATGATGGCGCAGGCTCAGCTCCGCAATCTTCGCGTTGCTGAGACGGAGAAGTACGCGCACGTCACCTATTTCTTCAACGGCGGCATCGAAACTCCCTTTCCCGGCGAAGACCGCATACTTGTCCCATCGCAAAAGGTTGCAACCTACGACCTCGCGCCGGAGATGTCTGCTGCCGGAATTGCCGATACGGTCGTCAAGGCCGTCGAAGACAGCACCTTCGATGTGCTGGTTGTGAACTTTGCCAACGCTGACATGGTCGGCCACTCCGGCAAACTGGAGCCCACCATCAAGGGTGTGGAAGCTGTTGACGCTTGCCTGGGGCGCATCTATCAGACGATCCGGCAGAAGGGCGGCTCTATGCTCATCACTGCGGACCACGGCAATGCAGAGTTAATGGTCGATCCCGTGACTGGCGGTCCGCACACAGCGCATACCACCAACCCTGTGCCGTTCATCCTTGTGACTGAGGATGCAAAAGATTATTCTCTGAAACCCGATGGTTCGCTGCGGGACATCTCGCCCACTATTCTGCGTATGCTCCATCTCGACGGGCCAAAGCAGATGACCGGAAGCGACCTGCGCGTCCGCATCAAGTAGCGCTCACTTCAGCGCCAGCGAAGAGCCCTCGTCTCAGCGCCGAGGGCATCTTGCTGCTTTCGATTTCAGTATGATTTTTTCGGGAACCACGTGATCTGCGCCTGGATCGTTGTGTCGTGCTGGACACCGGGCTTATAGAATGGCGCGACCCAACGCTCAGCCTGTACCCAGCCGCGCACTTCAAAGTCCTTCATAAACCGCTTTGTTACAGCAAACTGGTAGTCATTCTGTGTTGTCCCGGATGGGATGAACTTTTGATCGACTTTTATGTAGCGGTAGGAGAACTGGGCATACTCATTTGGTGACAGATGATACGTCAGCCACGACTGGCCGCCCTTCGCATCGCGTCCAATCGCATCTGCGAACAGATAGCCCTTGTTCGTCGGTCCCTGTCTCTGCACTGTTTCGTAATACAGGAAATTTCCGTTAGCTCCCTCATCGCTGACCGGATCGGTTGAGACTCCTTCTACACGCAGGTCCAAATGCTCGAAGCCGGGAAATCGTGAGAGATAGATTCCTGGCCGCACGCCCGAGCGCCGAGGCGCGCTGATCGGGTTTACGTCGTCGTGCACAACTGAATCCGTATAGAGCGTCACCCATTTGTGAAGAAAAGGAAGTCGGTAATCAAAATCGAAGCTGCCGAAGCGCGCACCCGGATCGTCACGGGAATATTTCTCAGCAAACGACACATTCTGTACGCTGAAGAAGCTCTTCAGGAATGTATGAAGCGTAATCGGTTCATCACAAGGGTCAATAGTGTCAGTGGTTGCGTTGTAGCAGCCATGGCCTTTGCCGCCCCAGATCACTGTGCGCTCAAATCCAAACTCGAGATCTTTCGTCGGTTTAAAACTGACTTTCTCCATATGTACCCAAGGCGAATTCGGAGAGGTATGTCCTTTCAGGCTCCCAATAAAAAATTCATAGCGGAACGGTCCCGTCAGGCGCGACAGCCCCGGAATCCGCAACGGCTCAACGCGATTGATCTCAAAGGTGTAAGGAGCCTCCGAATTTATGCTCACGGACATCGCGCCGCCGAGAGCGGGACTCAGCCACTGGTCATTTTTGCCAAAGGAGATTTCATGACCGAGTAGATGATAGGAAAGACTGGCCTCGATAATTCGAAAATAATTCACCGAATCAATCGGTCCCAACGGGATCGTGTCCTGAACGGGATTGGTCGCGAATGGAATGTTGTCGATGTTCTCCGAAAGATAGATGGCCATCGGCAGCGTGTAACCGGCTGCGCTGGGTGCATGCTGATACTCTCCGCGAAAGTAAAGAGAGAATCGTCCTGCTTCGCCGCGCCCGCTGAAGCCCGTATAGTTGTTGAAGCCCGCCTGATATGGCCGTCCATAATCGTTCACAATGGTTTGGCCGAGATGAAAGCTGTCGTTGAGCGGCGTGCCTGTAATGCCGCGCATGATTGTGTAGACACTTTCGAATTCGGTATGTGCAGTACGCTGCCCAAATGGCCCCTCCTGCTCATTCTCGAATTCGTCCACGAGCGCCAGATAAATCTCTCGCGCCTCCTCATCGTTCGGATTGTTGTCGATCTTATCGGCTGTTTCCTGCAGCATGTGAGCTATGCTCATGCGCGTCCACGGACGCAGCCCAAGATATGCCGTGTCGAGATAGCCCAGGCTGTGCAGCCGGTCGAGCGCCGGATAGACCCAGCTATCCATCGGCACATAGGTCGAGCCCAGGGTGCTCGTGTAAACGATGGGAGAGGCCGGATGGTAGTTTGCCGGGAACTGCTGACTCCCGCTGCCCGATTGTGCCACTGCGGCTGGAAGACCGGAACTCAGCACAACCAGCAAAAAAATCGACGGGACAGTTCTCACTTACACCTCTGGGGGTTTATTAGGGTATGCCGGCCGGGTCATGGCCGCTGGGCCGGGTGTTACATTCACGTGCTCGTTCAGCCTACAGCATTTCTTAAATACGTGTACATCACGCTTCGATGCAAGTCTCTGTGAAAACGTCACCTGAGTGTCATAAATCAATTCAAGCGGACAGCGGCGGCAGCTTTGTCCAGCTCAAGACTGTATTTTTCTCTAAGCTGTTGCTTCCAGTGCCGCCGGAACAGGTCTTTGCCTGTTAGGTAATCCTCCAGTTTCGCCAGAGGGTCCTGCTGCGCATTGCCGGGCCATGCAATGCACTCCATGATGGTCGGTCCGCCACCCTCCCGCGCACGTCTGATTGACTCGTGCGCCACGCGATACACTGCAACTGCATCTGCGCCGTCAACGCCGATTACAGGGACGTCTTCGAAAACATCTGCCAGCGCCGCTCTACCTTCCAGGACGTAGAGTACAGGCAGGGATTGGCTGGCCGCAGTCGTGAAAATCTCGCGCATCTGGGCCGACTCGCCTGAGGCGGCAAATACCACAGCAATGTTCCCTTGCTTTTCGAGTTTGTGCCGCAGCGCGTCACCAGTTGCAGTTGCCAATTGCGCAATGGTAGTCGGCTCTGGCTCGCAAGCGGGACGGAGTGAACCTGTTCGCAGATAATGAGCCAGCAATCCCCTTGGCGTTGACATTACAGAGTCGCCGGAGTGCAGGCATGCAGCTACGCCTGTTGTGCTCGCTTTGCGTCCGGGCCATTGTTCATACCAGGGCTCTATGCGTAACCGCTCGTCGAGCATCGTGCATTGCAGCAGATTGATGTAAAGCTCGCGGAATTTCTCGCTACTGATCAGGGAAAAACCATTCCTGCCCGCAACCTGTGCAGCTCCAATTGTCTTCTTGTTTTTCACGGGTATTTTTTCTGCGATCAAGGCGATTGTAACGCACGTATTACATCACAAAAGAGAGCGTAATTCCTTCATTCGATACCGGAATGAAATTGAACAGATTCTCACAAAACTTCATCCTGGAACAAGACCTTGGTGCGCGCCGTTTTCAACAGTTTTGTGAATAACCTTGTGCATTTCGCGGCTGTGTGGTTCCCATCTGCAACATTGACGAGTACTCCCACATTCCGCACTATTTATAGTGCAGGCGTTTCTCGTGTACGGAAGCTGATCCAAAAGCAGGTCATAGGAAGCAAATGCGCCAGCAACCAATTTGCCGTTGCTGCTATCCCATCACTAAAAAGGAGAGCCTTCATGGGTTCCATTAAGTATTGGGCTGTATTCTTTATCGGCGTAACCGCGGGTGCAGCGGTAGCGCTTATTTGTGCTCCTCAGTCCGGCGAAAGAACCCGCAGGCAGCTTCGCCGCGGGTTAGAAGACGCCGGCGACTATATCAAGGATACTGCCGACACTCTCAGCACCAATGCGGAGAAGTATGTAAGGCGTGGTAAGGAGATCGCAGGCAATGTGGTGGACACAGCTTCATCCGCCGCGCGCAAGGTCGTGCCCATCTGAAGCCACGTATCGTCCAATAAAAAGCCCTGCCCGGATTCCAGGCAGGGCTTTGGTGTTTTTTGGATCAGCTGTACAGCAGGACGCCTTCTGCCTTCTCCGCACCCTCCTGTGTGACAGGACGGTAGAAGAGCTGGTTGTTCTCAAGGTAGACCTCAAGAAACGCAGGACGCTCGGTAATGCCGCCAGCGATCAGTGCCTCTGACAGTGGGTCTTCAACGTACCGCTGCAACGCCCGCCGCAAAGGACGCGCGCCATAGGTGCGGTCAACCATGGTCTTATCGAGGATCCACTTCTTTGCCTCGTGCGTGACAGAGATCGTGATTGCCTTCGCCACTAGGTTAGCGTTAAGTTGCGATAGCAGCAGCTCGACAATCTGGATTAGATCGGCGTCGGTCAGCGACTGGAAGAGGATAATTTCATCGATCCGGTTTAGGAACTCGGGGTTGAACGTGCGCTTCACCTCGCTCTTTACCAGGTCTTCGATCTTGTCCATTACCAGGTCTTCACGGTCGCTCTGGAAGCCAAGCCCCTGCTTGCGCTGCAGGTGTCGCGCTCCAATATTCGACGTCATGATGATGATCGTGTTCTTGAAGTCGACCGTGTTACCAAGCCCATCCGTCAGCTGCCCATCTTCAAACACCTGCAGCAGGATATTGAACACATCAGGATGCGCCTTCTCGATTTCATCCAGCAGAACAACAGAGTACGGTGACCGCTTCACGCGTTCGGTGAGCTGACCGCCCTCCTCGTAGCCGACATATCCCGGAGGCGAGCCAATCAGCTTCGAGACCGAATGCTTCTCCATGAACTCCGACATATCGAAGCGGATCAGCGCTTTTTCCGATCCGAAGAGGAACTGCGCCAGCGTGCGCGCCATTTCCGTTTTGCCCACGCCCGTCGGTCCCAGGAATAGGAACGACCCAATCGGCCGGTTCGGCGACTTGAGCCCCGCGCGTGAGCGACGAATGGCCCGCGCCAGCGCCGAAATCGCCTTGTCCTGCGAGATCACGCGCTTGTGCAGCTCTTCTTCCACACGCAGCAATTTCTGCGTCTCTTCTTCCTTGATGGAAGTGATGGGCACGCCGGTCCAGCGGCTCACCACATCTTCGATATCCTCACGTCCTACAATTCCCGCAGTCGAGTCATCGAGGTGGTATTTGTCGCGCAGGCCGCGCAGGTTCTCGCGTTCCTTGCGTTCCTCATCGGAGTAGAAGCGGGCCTTCTCAAACTCGTGATTCGCAATAGCGTTTTCCATGCGATGCACGATGAACTTGATCCGCTTCTGCACCTCGGTGATCTCATCGGGCAGGGAAGTCTGGCGCAGCTTCACGCGCGCTCCTGCCTCGTCGATCAAATCGATGGCCTTGTCCGGCAAAAACCGATCCGGAATATAACGGTTCGAGTGTGAGACGGCGAAGTTGATCGAATCATCGGTGTAGCTGACCGCATGGAACTTCTCATAGCGGTCCTTGATGCCCATGATGATCTTCACCGCGTCTTCTTCACTCGGCGGCGGCACCTTGACGGCCTGGAACCGCCGTTCAAGCGAGCGGTCTTTCTCGATGGATTTGCGATATTCGCCCGGCGTGGTTGCGCCGATGCACTGAATCTCGCCCCGCGAGAGTGCCGGCTTCAGAATGTTCGCGGCATCCAGCGATCCCTCCGCCGAACCCGCGCCCACCAGCGTGTGTAGCTCGTCGATAAATACGATGGAGTTCTGGTTCTCCATCAGCTCCTTCATGATTGTCTTCAGCCGTTCCTCAAACTGGCCGCGATACTTCGTTCCTGCGACAATCAGCGAAAGGTCGAGCGCCAGCACCTTCTTATCGGCCAGGAAGCTCGGCACATCCCCATCGGAGATGCGCTGCGCCAGCCCTTCGACAATGGCTGTTTTGCCAACGCCGGGTTCGCCGATCAGCACTGGATTGTTCTTCGTGCGGCGGCACAGAATCTGCACCACGCGCTCCAGTTCGGCGTCGCGCCCCACTAGCGGGTCGAGCTGATTGTCCAACGCCGCCTGCGTGAGATCGCGCGAAAACTCGGCCAACAGGCTCGACTCACGGCTGCGCTGCTGCTGAGGTGCCTTCTCCTGCGTGGTTCTCGCCAGCTCTTCGCGAATTGCCGCCAGCTTCAACCCGCGCTCGTGCAGAATCTCTGCTGCGAAGCACTTCTCTTCGCGCAGCAGACCAAGAAGCAGATGCTCGGTTCCGATATGTTTATGCGACAGCCGCTCGGCTTCCTCGGCTGCATAGGCCAGAACGCGCTTGCATTCATTCGAGAGCGGCAGATCGACCGAAGTCGAGACCTTCTCGCGAATGGTGGTATGTCCTTCAATCTGTTTACGAATGGATTCGACGGATGCGTGCGAGCGAAGAAAGCGGTTGGTCAGCGCCTTGTCCTCGCGAAGGAGGCCAAGCAGCAAGTGTTCGGTCTCGATATAAGGAGAGCCAAACTGGCTCGCCTCATAGCGGGCGAAGAAGATGACGCGCCGTGCCTTTTCCGTATAGCGTTCGAACATATTCCCCCTGGAGAAGCTTTGTCTGCCCCCGATCCTGTCGGAAGTTCCCGGCAGGTATCCAAGGCCTTCAAAGCCCTCGTCCGTGTCGCCGCTCCGGCCTAAAATCCTGAGCCAGTTCTGGAACGGCCTTCAGGCTGGGTGCGATCTTCTGCATCCAGATCCCGCAATGGTCTTGCAACAATCTCCACTTCAACTTGCTTGTGGAGAAATCTCCTGCAAGCGGCCTTTTTCCAGCCGCAAAATTCTGCTACATCGCTGCGCCAACGTCATGTTGTGCGTAACGATTATTGACGTTAGATGGTGCGTTTCGTGTAGCCGTTCAATCAGGTCGAAAACCACTCCTGATGTCCGGCTGTCCAGATCGCCCGTAGGTTCGTCAGCCAACAGTACTTTCGGCCCTGTCACTAGCGCCCGTGCCAGCGAAACACGCTGTTGCTCGCCTCCAGAAAGCTCGCCCGCCCTATGCTCTGCGCGGTCGCCCAACTCCACGTTATTCAGCCATTTAGCGGCCTGATTCAGGGCATTGGACTTTGATTCGCCGCGCGCAAGCAGCGGCATCGCAACATTCTCGGCGGCTGTAAACTCCGGCAGCAAATAATGGAACTGCCAGACATAGCCAACCTCGCGGTTGCGGAATCGTGCGGCCTCTCTGCTCGTCAGCTTTCTCAAGTGAATTGAGGCGCAGTATACGTCACCGCTCGAAGGGCTATCAAGAGCCCCTAAAATGTGCAAAAGGGTACTCTTTCCCGCACCTGATTCGCCGACGATAGCCAGCATTTCGCCTTCCGCTACGTCAAAGCTCAGGCCATCGAACAGTACCAGCCGACCCCGGCCGGTCGAGTATTCCTTTCGCAAATCCCTGACTTGTATGAGGATTGGATGTTCGGCAGGTTCCGCGCGATTCAACCCGGCTCCGGAAATCGGATTTGGGGCGACCGATGCGGGCGAGAGAGACTCCATATCTACCTCTATCACTCTAGACACCAAAATGGAAGAAGTGATTCAGGGGAGGAAGATTCAGGGGCAACAGCACGTTCCGATTTGGCCTCGATTTTCTGATTCGCAGATGCTTATTCATACCGAAGAGCTTCGGCAGGCAATACACGTGCTGCCGAGCTTGATGGATAAATCGTAGCCAGCAGCGAAACTCCCAGCGATACTGCCGTCACGATTACGCCGTCGATCAGCCGCGGCGCAAACGGCAGGTAATCGATCGAGTAGACATCTGCGGGCAGATGAATGAACTGATAATGTCCCCCCAGCCAGGACAGCGCGTAGCCCAGCGCCAGCCCCAGCGCCGTCCCCACCAGGCTGATCAGGAACCCCTGCATCAGGAAAATCCGCCGCACCTGTCCCGGCTCCACGCCCAGCGACATCAGCACGGCAATATCTTTCGTTTTCTCCATCACCATCATCGTGAGAGCGATCAAAATATTCAGCGCTGCCACGCACACAATCAACCCGATCACGATGAACGTAACCACCTGTTCCAGTTTCAGCGCGCGGAACAGCTCGCGGTTTTGCTCCATCCAGTTTGTCGTCTGGAACCCGGGTCCCGCCGCAGCTTCAATCTCGTGCCCGATCCGGTCCGCATGGTTCAGATCATCCACCTTGAACGAGATCACTGAAATCAAATCTGGCTCACCAAACAGCCGCTGTGCGTCTTTCAGCCTGATAAAGCCATAGCCCGAGTCATATTCATAAAATCCCGAATGAAAGATGCCGACAATGCGAAACGGCTGGTACTTGGGTACAAGCCCATAAGGCGTCAGCTCCCCCTGAGGGCTGATCACCATCACCGCCGATCCCACGTGTGCGTCGAGCGTGTCCGCCAGTTCATAACCGATCACAATCGGAGGAACCGCAGCATTTGTGCCGTTAGCTTCTTCAGGCTGTGATAGCGGTGCCGCTGAGCCTTCTTTCAAATTCGAAAAAAGATTGCTGACCGTCTGCTCCTCGCTCGGGACAATACCCTTGAGCATCGCGCCGCCGGAAAGCGTGCCTCTCGCCACCAACACTGGCTCATACAGCCCCGGCGCGGCTGCCGTTACATGCGGCAAATGCCGCAGCCGCTCAACCAGCGGCCGCCAATCCTTGATACCGTCGTTTAACGTGCGCATCAGCTCCACGTGAGCGGTCGAGCTGAGCAGCCGGTCCTGCAGGTCGCGTCGCATCCCGGTCGTAATAGCCAGCGCAACAATCAGCGACGCCACACCCACGGCAACGCCGACAATTGAGATCGCCGTAATCGCGCCCACCACCGCCTGGCGGCGCTTGGCTCGCAGATAACGCGCGGCAACAAAGAGTTCAAAACGCATAGCAAAAAACTGAATCAGTGAACCACGGCTTTCACTACAATCGCGTTATCCTCACGGTCGAAGACACGCACTGTAATCACATGCTCCGATGCGTCCACTGGCGCCGGAGTATCCGGAGACGCCGCGCGCAGCGGCGCATCGAAGGAAAACTTCTCGGTCAGCGAATCCGATATGTTCCCAACGGGCGCAATATACTGCCACGGTCCTGCATCCACTGAATACTCAGCATGCGAAATGGGTGTTGTTGCATCTGTAGCCGTCAATTCCACGTGAATCTTGCCATCGGCTAGATGCGCTGTCATTCCGCTTACCACCGGAGGCGTCGTATCGATCACAAACCGGTCGCTCACCTTGTCTCCGGTCAGCGCCTCGCCAGGATTATGCGACGGCGCGTCGCTGGCCACGACTTTCAGGCGATAGGGCCCATCCGGCAGCAATTGAGCGTCAAAGCTCAGATACGTCTGCCGGATATTCTTCTTCAGCAGCAGCCAGTTTCGCTCGCCTTCGCCGCGGTAATAGACCGCATACGAAAGCGTATCGCCGTTGTCATCGTGCGCGGCCCATCGCACTGTTATGGCCGTCTTGTCGCGCAGCCCCACCAGCGGCTCACGCCCGGGCTCCTGCGCAAAACTGATCACAGCCGGATTCTGCCGCACCGGAAAATTGATCGGTACCTGCTGCGCCTGAACATTCTCAATCGGCCCTGGAACCACGCGCGCACCCGGCTGCACCACAATCTCATCAACCACCGGAGCCACATTTACGGGCAGGTAATTGATTCCTACCGAAGCGATATCCGCACCTGGGCGCAGCACTGCCTTCCATTGCATAAAGCGCGCCGATTCAAGCCCAAGCGGCCCCACATTTGGCGTGACCTTCTTCCAGTCGCTCCACGCACGCTCCGGGTTATCGATATTCCCAGTGCGCGCATAAAAATCAAAGCTGCCCGCACTCGAATCCGCGCCCGTCTCGACTTCAGCGCGGCCCCACTGCGAAAACACGCCCGCATCGAACACATCGCTCAGGTACGTTCCCTCAGCCGCATCGCCATGGCTTAGCAGATAAACCTTTCCTGTATTGGCTGTGCTCACATAGGTCCCGCGCTCTGAGTCGGCAAATCCTGTGGCCTGCGAGGCTTCAAGATGCGCAATGTCATCGTAAGAGCCGTCCTCGTGGATCCGGTAAATACGTCCCCGGTTTCCGGTCGCGGCCAGCAGCCCCTGCGGAGTCCAGCGCAGCGCGTACACAATGTCATCGCTGTCTGCCCATAGCTTGCGCGGCGCGCCATTCGGCGCTATCTCGTCAATCTCCGACCCTTCCGGAATCAGCGTATTCGCGCTGAAGGCTCCAACCGAACCCGGCTGCACAATTTTGATCGTCACCGACGCTGTACCCGTTACCGGCAACGGAGGCAGTGTCTCGCGTCCCTTCTCGCCGACTCCCGCGGCATAGATTGCGCCGTTCGGACCCACGACGACCGATGTGATTTCGCGCTTCGTCGAGTCATAGATCACGTACCCCTTGCCGTTTTTGTCGACGCGGTACACCAGGCCCGTTCCGTCAGAGCCTGCGATCAGATTTCCCGCAGCATCAAATGTCAGGCAGCGAATATGCTGCTCGTCGCTCTTGAAGAACAGCTCCGGCTTACCGCCTGTTGTTCTCGTATCAATGCGATAGATGCCCGCTGGTCCTCCGGTAGCCACATACAGCCGTCCCTCTGTGTCAAATACCATGTCCCACACATACTTCGGCTTCTCAGCCGTCGCTGCTGGATCGAAAACCACCGTGGCCTTTTCCTCGTTCACATCGGAAGCTTGAGGATCGAGCTTATAAACCTTGCCCGAAGGCAGCGTCGCTGCATAAACCGAGCCGTCAGGTCCCACGCGCACCACCTGTACGCTCAGGTCTTTTGACGAAAACAGCTTCGTTGTCTTTCCATCCGCTGAAACACGCAGTACTGTCGCAGGGCTGCCCGTTCCCAGATATGCATTCTCGGCCTTGTCCGCAGCCACGGACCAGACATAAGTCGACGGAGTTGTTGCAACCAGCGTGTTCGACGGCCCCGCTATCAGATGCCCGTCGCTGGTAATCGCCACACCGTCGGGTTTGCCGCGTTCCAGTTCGTCGAATTTTGATTGTGACCAGAGCCGCGTTCCCTGGCCATGTGCAGGAGCGCTCGACAATACCGCAAAACCGAGAGCCAGAACAAAATAGAAACGACGCATCATGCTGCAAAAGAGTCTACTAGATACATCGATACGACATCTGTATCCCGTACAATCGTGCCTATGGATCTGCCAAAGTCAGATGCTCTCGTTTTTTTCGGTGCAACCGGCGATCTGGCCTACAAGCAGATCTTCCCGTCGCTCCAGCGCCTCGCGAAGCGCGGCAAACTGAATGGCCCGGTCATAGGAGTGGCAAAGGCTGGCTGGACCCTCGATCAGCTTAAAGCGCGCGCCAAAGATAGTTGCGAAAAGCACGGAGGCATCGATCCCGAAGGTCTGCCACTGCTCCTCGAGCGCCTGTGCTACGTCGACGGAGACTATGCCGATGATTCAACCTTCGTGCGGGTGAGGAAGGAACTGGGCAGCGCGCAGCATCCGTTGCATTATCTGGCTATCCCTCCCAGCCTCTTTGCCGAGGTAATCGAAAAGCTCAAGACCTCGGGCAACGCCGACGGCGCGCGGGTTGTCGTCGAAAAGCCCTTTGGCCACGATCTGGCGTCTGCGCGCGCACTCAACCAGGTCATCCACCGCGTCTTCAACGAGCGCGACATCTTCCGCATCGACCATTACCTTGGCAAAAACGCCGTCCAGAACCTCATTTTCTTCCGCTTCGCCAACTCGTTCCTCGAACCCATCTGGAACCGCCAATACATCGAGAGCGTGCAGATCACGATGTCCGAAAAATTCGGCATTCAGGGCCGTGGAGCGTTTTATGACAGTGTTGGTGCGTTGCGCGATGTTGTGCAGAACCATCTCATGCAGGTCGTCAGCAACATCGCAATGGAGCCGCCGCCGTGCCCTGACGTCGAATCCATCCGCGACGAGCGTGTAAAAGTCCTTCGCAGCGCGCAGCCGCTCGATCCGCAGGACCTGCTTCTTGGCCAGCTTGCCGGATATCACGACGAGCCCGGAGTAAAGCCTGATTCAAAAGTTGAAACCTTCGCTATGCTTCGTCTGCATATCAACTCCTGGCGCTGGCGCGATGTGCCCTTCTACATCCGTGCTGGAAAATCGCTGCCGGTCACGGCAACCGAGGTCATCGCGAAATTCTGCCAGACCCCCCCGGTGTTTTCCGAAGAGCTAACCCCGCAAAACTATGTTCGCTTCCGCCTTAGCCCTATTCCGCACACAGCCATCGGGGGCTCGGTCAAACAGGCAGGCGACCGCCTTCTCGGTTGCATGACTGAGCTGACTGCGGAGCAGGACTGCGGAACCGAAAACCTGCTTCCCTACGAAGAGCTTCTACAGGATGCCATGCAGGGCAATCAGACCTGGTTCGCCCGCGAGGACTACGTCGAAGAATCCTGGCGGATCCTCGATCCCATCCTGAAGGATCCGCCCGCACCAGTCATTTATCAACCGGGGACTTGGGGACCGTCACAAACCGGACAGTTTGCGCCGCCTGAAGGCTGGTTCAATCCTAAGGAAGATCAATGAAATCGTAGAACTGCCCCACG
>JASHRS010000247.1 GCA_030037215.1 Silvibacterium sp.
TCAAGCGTTATAAGCTGCGACGCCAGAGCCGTTGCCGTCGATGTGGCCGTCGTGTCTCCAGTCGTGCACAGCAATGGGAAATATGTATGGGAGTCGCGCTGCGGATCGAAGTGCAGAACAAACTGCAGCGGATAATAGCGTGCGCGCTCCTGGTAAGGCTCAAGAATTCCCGGCTCTGCCGTTGGCATGGCGATCGCCGCTGCATGCTCAGGAAAGTTTTCGTGAAGGATATAAAATCCGCTGCCCCCCTCTGTCTTTACCCACTCAGCCGATGGTGGAACATCGCTCGGCGCTGGCCACATCCTCTGCATCACGGGCCGAAAGCTGAATGTCAGTGTCATCGGACGGATGGCCTCGATCTGATAAAACACCAGTGCTCCTGTTCCATCCGCCGGTTCCTTCGGCGCAAAAATAATTTCGCGCACCGTAAAGTTCGCGTGTGAAAACGTGATGGTGGTGGCGTCAGGCCTCACCGTGATCGAGGATGCCTGCGCATTTACATCGATGGGAACCGGATAATCCTCCATCTCTGCTTCAATGTGCATATCGCTGAGCAGCTTCCACGGGAAAAGCCACATTTCATACGAACCGTCCTGCTGTCCAAGGACCGCCCCGCGCGGTCCGACAACTGAAAACGGATGCGACGGAATCGCAGCTCGCGTAATCGAAAGTTGATTCGGCGACGGCTGCAGCGGAAACGCCGGCAATGCGGGAATTGCCTTGAAAGTTTTGGCTGCAGGATAAGCCGGCACCGTGATGCACAGCATGCCGAGCAGGACAACGATCCGGCTGGTGACACTCTTCATCGCATACTCCGTACACCTATTTGTTGTACTTTTGCAGCCAGTCGGCAACTTCCTGCATTACATTCAGCCGCTGCTCCCACACGATCGGGAAATGCGGCGATCCCGGATACGTCACCAGCCGCACTGTCTTACCCCGCGCCGCCAGAATCTGGAAGTACTCGATTCCCTGGAACGTCGGTACCCTCTGGTCCGCTTCGCCATGCAGAATCAGCAGTGGCGTCGTCACGTTCTTCGCAAACGCTACCGCCGAGAAACGCCGGAACGCATCCGGGTCCTCATCCGTCCACCGCGCATCATAATCGATCTGCTGAATATCGCTCGTCCATAGGAATGGCGCCCAATCCGTGATCCCAGCGCCTTCGATGGCCGCTTTGTATCGATTCGTCTGCGTCACCGTCCATGCCGTCATAAATCCGCCTGCGCTCCAGCCGAAAATCGCCAGCCGGTTTGGATCGGCCCATCCTTGCGCAATCGCATAGTCCGTCGCGCTGTCTACGTCTTCATATGCGCGGTCGCCAAAATGCTGGTAAATCGCCGCCAGAAACGCCGCTCCATACCCCGTCGACCCGCGATACTCCGGCTGCAGCACCACATAACCCAACCCGGCGATGATGCGCGAAAGAACATCGAGCGTCAGCAGATCGTTCGCCTCCGGTCCTCCATGCGGCAACACCAGAAACGGATACTTCCTGCCTGCCACATATCCTGCCGGAAACGTCGCGATCCCCTCCAGCGCGATTCCTTCTTTGCTCTTCCAGTGCGCTACCTGCACCGGCCCCAGGTCCACTTTGCCCAGTTCCGCATCACCCTCATGCGTAATCCTGCGCAGGCCGTCACCATCCGGAACCACCACATTCCCCGCATGCGTCGGGTCGCCGGCCGTCATCGCCACCTGGTCGCCTTCGCCCGTATATTCCTCCGCCACTGGCACGCCATAAATCACACCGTCCGGCCAGTTGTACTTCCTCTTCAGCGTGCCGTCCTCCCATGTGTCCACCTCCGTCTGCACGCCGTGATCCACCAGCACCCACACTCTTCCCTGCACATCGCCGGCAATCTGCACCGCTGTGCCATCCAGATTCGGCGTGCGGTCCTCCGCTGTTCCACCTGCAGCCGGTACTGTCCACACATGCTCCGGCGTCAGTACCTCTGACTTCGTCGAAAGAAACGCAATCCCCTTCCCATGATCGATCCACGTAATCCCATTCACCGCATTCGGAATATCCACCACATGACGCGATCCCGACGCACTGCACACATCGATCATCGACGCGACATAGTGATACCCGATACGCGGCGTCTGCGACAGCACTGCCAGCTCGCTGCTGTCCGCGCTCCACACTGCGGCATTCGCGCCGCCGCCCACGGTCAGTGTGCCGGAGACATATTTAAGGTCGCTGCACCACCACGCGCCGCCCGTCCCATCCGCATTCACTACATACAGACTCGTCTCATCCGGCTCATGCACATGGCGAACTGTGTCCAACGTGTCCGGCGGGCGCGGATCGGCCATCAGCACAAACCGCTTCCCGTCCGGCGACGGCATCGCACCCTGAACTCCACGCGGCAATACCACCACCGTCGACGGAGCAGCAGCCGCCTTGCCATCCTTCACTGCAAACACCGCAAACTGTTCCTGGTCGTTAACCTTCCATCCACCGTACAGGCTCTGGCCATCGCGGCTGAACCCCATCGGGTGAAACCCCTCCGGAAGCTCCAGCTTCACTGCATGGCTGCCATCCGGCTGCATCATCCACCATTCCGTCTGCGTCGGACCCTTCTCCGCACCATGTCTCACGCTGTAAAGAATCGTCCCGTCAACGGACACAGCAACCGCATCTGCGCTACGCAGCGCCGCCCAGTCTTTCGCCGTGAACGGAGCCTTCGCCTGTGCCGCCGCGATCGACACGCCCAGCGCAACACCCACTGCCCCCATCAAAATCCGCTTCAAACCCATGCCGCTCACCCTCCGCCTTCCTGAATTTCGGCACACAACTCCGCAGCCCACGCATCCCCCGGAATTGTAGTCAAAAATACAAAAAATGCCCTGACTTAATCAGGGCATTTTCACGATTCAGGTTTTCTGGCTCTACTGCGCACTTGCGCAGCTGCAAACAGCTGCGCCTATGCTATTCGTCCCTTCGGCTTCCGGCTCAGCAGATACAGCATTCCCGCCAGCGCAAACAGGCTCGCCATACCCGCAAGCCCCATCACGCGCAGCACTGCCACCGTATAACGCCCCTGGCTTGGCACATAGTTGCAGCAGTACATCAGCACAATATCGCTCAGCGTCCCAATCCTGTGGTTGCTCGCCTGGATCAGCGCCAGCCGCACATCCCGCGACTGATAATTGATGCCCGCAAGATACTTCGACATCCTCCCATCGGGAGTCGCAATCATGATCACGCTGGAATGCGCGAACTGGTCCATCTTTCCATCCGGCCCGGGCACGCGCACATAGTGAAATCCCGTCTCCTGTGCCAGATCGGTAATCGACTGTTGCGGCCCGGTCAGGAAATGCACGGCGTCCGCCGCACCCGCATCGCCGAGCGTTGCCAGAAAACGCTGCTTCGCATCCACTGAATCCGCCGTCGTGTCCATTGGATCGATGCTCGCCACGATCACGTCATACTGATCGCCCGCCTTGAAGCCCACATCGTGCAACGCCGTCGCCATGCCGTGCAGCACCTGCGGACACAGCATGCCGCAGTGGTAATACACCAGCGCCATCACCACCGGACGCGACCCGAAATACTTCCCCAGCGTCACATCCTGTCCGGCTTCATCGACAAAATGATCGTTCAGCGGCAGCGCCGATCCCAGCCGCTGATCGATCCCCGCATTCTTCAAATAATCTGGAGTCTTCTGCGCAGTCGCGCCAAGCGGCTTGTCCGCTGAATATGTCTGTGCCCATACCGGCGCCGCGGAAAGAGTGGAGGCAGCGAACAGTACAGAGAGCACAAAACCGCAGAAATTCATTTCCCTTCCACGATACGCCGCTCTGCACGGACTTGTCCTGCTGCCTCTGACAACACGCACCCCCGTCAGTCGTTCAGCGCTCCAGGTGCTATACTTAGCTAAGGCTGATTTAGCTAATCCCCATCACCGGAAGCAGCAAAATGACCAAGACCACCATCCATCAGGCCAAAACTCAGCTCTCGCGCCTGCTCGAACAAGTCGAGAGTGGCGAAGAAGTCGTAATCCTGCGCGGCAAGGTGCCTGTTGCGCGCCTTGTTCCGGTAAAAAAACCGAAGAAGCGCAACCTCGCCATATTCAAGGGCCAGTTTCGTGTCGACAGCCGCTTCTTTGAGCCATTGCCCGAGGAAGAACTGCAGGCGTGGAACGGCGAGGGCGAATGAGGCTCCTCCTCGACACTCATACATTCCTCTGGGCCATCAGTGGAGACAGCCGTCTTTCGAAAAAAGCGCAGGCAGCTCTCGACTCATTTGAAAATGAACTGCTCTTCTCTCCCGTGACCGCATGGGAGATCGCGACTAAATTCCGCATCGGCAAGCTGCCCAACGTTGAGACGCTTCTCAACTCTCTCAGTTCCACCCTGCGCCGGCTCGGCTTTCAGGAGCTTCCCATCAGCGTCGAACATGCCCGCAGCGCCGGCCTGCTCAAAAACTACCACCGCGACCCTTTTGACCGTATGCTCATAGCGCAGGCCATCGCCGAAGAGTGCCTCCTCGTCAGCAACGAAAAGCTCTTCGACTCCTTTGGAGTAAAACGTCTCTGGTAGAAGCGGCATACCTCGCGCAACCACTGTGATTGTCCTCACTGCGTAATCTCTGCATCTGCTTTACTGCGCTGTGGCCCGCTCAATTGCCACTCGTCTTTTGCGAGTGTTAGCCTTGAAGACAGAGCATCTACCGACCTTATCTAGCCTGGGAGAGTTCCACTTACATGCAGACCAGCTATAACGGATTGCCCTTGCCCGCCGGTGGCGAGGCGATCAAGTACGCCGATGGAAAATTCACCGTTCCCAACCACCCCATCATCCCATTCATCGAAGGCGACGGCACGGGCCGCGACATCTGGCGCGCCTCGCAGCGCGTCTTCGACGCTGCCGTCGAAAAAGCCTACGGTGGCAAGCGCTCCGTAAAGTGGTTTGAAGTTTATGCGGGCGAAAAAGCCTTCCGCGAATTCAAAACCTGGCTCCCCGACGACACGGTCAACGCCGCGCGCGACCTGCGTGTCTCCATCAAGGGCCCGCTCACCACGCCCGTCGGCGGAGGCATCCGCTCACTCAATGTCGCCCTGCGACAGATTCTCGATCTCTACTCCTGCGTGCGCCCCGTCAAGTATTACGCCGGCGTGCCCAGTCCGGTGAAGCATCCCGAAAAACTAGACGTCGTCATCTTCCGCGAAAACACGGAAGACGTATACGCGGGCGTCGAGTTCCGCGAAGGAACGGCTGACGCGAAGAAGCTCATCGATTTCCTCAACAATGACCTTCTCAAAGGCGGCAAGAAAAAAGTCCGCGAAGACTCCGGCGTCGGCATCAAGCCCATCTCCATCACCGGAACCAAACGCCTCGTCCGCCGCGCGATCGAGTATGCCATTGCCAACAACCGCAAGTCGGTCACGCTCGTTCACAAAGGCAACATTCAGAAGTTCACAGAGGGCGCATTCCGCGAGTGGGGATACGAAGTCGCCGTCACCGAATTCCGCGATCATGTCGTCACCGAGCGCGAAAGCTGGATCCTCGGCAACGTCGAAGCCAACCCTTCGCTCACCGTCGAGCAGAACGCTGCCCTCATCGAGCCCGGCCTCGAATTCGGCAACGACGAATTCCGCGCCACGCTCTACGCCGAAGTAAAGGGTGTCCTCGACTCCATCGGAAAATCGCACGGCAACGGCCAGTGGAAGAAGAAAATCCTCATCAACGATCGCATTGCCGACTCGATCTTCCAGCAGGTCATCATCCGCCCCGACGAATATTCCATCCTCGCCTGCCCCAATCTCAACGGCGACTACATCTCTGACGCCTGCGCCGCGCAGGTCGGCGGACTCGGCATCGCGCCCGGAGCCAACATCGGCGACGGCTATGCTGTCTTCGAAGCCACGCACGGCACAGCGCCTAAGTATGCCGACAAAGACGTCATCAATCCCGGATCGGTCATGCTCTCCGGCGTCATGCTCTTCGAGTTCCTCGGCTGGAAGGAAGCCGCCAAGCTCATCGAAGACTCCATGGAGAAAACCATCCAGCAGAAACACGTCACCTACGACTTTGAGCGCCAGATGCAGGGCGCAACCAAGGTAAAGACCAGCGAATTCGCAACCAGAATGATCGAAAACATGGGACTGGCCGTCCAGGCATAGC
>JASHRS010000248.1 GCA_030037215.1 Silvibacterium sp.
TGAATGACGAGGTCGATTGCGCCCATGTCGATGCCAAGCTCGAGCGAAGAAGTTGCGACAAGCGCACGGATCTGGCCCGCCTTGAGCTGCTCTTCGATTTCGGATCGCTGCGCGGCAGCCAGTGACCCATGATGCGCACGGGCAAGCGTTCCGGGAATCTGCTGCTGTTCGGCCAGATCGTTGAGCGCTCCGGCAAGCCGCTCGGCAGTGCGGCGATTGTTGACGAAGATGAGCGTGGACTGCCGCGTGAGCACAATTTCAAGCAGGCGCGGATGGATGGCACTCCAGAGCGAGGTTCGCTTTCGATCCTGAGAACCAGTTCCATGGGAAGGCTCTTCAACCTGGCTGATACGCGCCATATCTTCGACCGGGACTTCGACCTTGAGGTCGAGACGCTTGGGCGCACTGGCGTTCACTATGGTTACCGGGCGGAATTTCTGCTCGGGTTCATCGTCGCTGGTCCAGTCATGCTCGAATTCTGCGAGTTCTTCAGATTTTTTCTCGCGTTTTGCAGATTTCTGCGACTCGACGCCTGCAAGAAAATGCGCGACTTCTTCGAGTGGCCGCTGCGTGGCGGAGAGACCGATGCGCTGAAGTGGCATCTGCGGATCGGCTTCGAGGCGGACCTGTTCCAGACGTTCCAGGCTGAGCGCGAGATGCGCTCCGCGCTTGGTGGGGACGAGCGCGTGAATTTCGTCGACGATGACGGTTTCGACGGTGCGGAGCGCGGACGCTGATTCAGAAGTGAGCAGAAGGTACAGCGATTCCGGCGTGGTGATAAGGATTTCAGCAGGATGACGACGGAAACGGGCACGCTCGCGCTGCGGCGTGTCTCCTGTGCGGATACTGATTTCAGGCGTATGAAAGACAGTTCCCTGCTGGCGTGCCATCTCGGCGATTCCGGCGAGCGGCGCACGCAGATTGCGCTCCACGTCGACGGCGAGCGCTTTAAGCGGGCTTATATAGACAACGCGGCAGCCTTCGGGCTCATCTGCACCGCGGCGCAGCATGAGCTTGTCCAGGCACCAGAGAAATGCGGTGAGGGTCTTGCCGGTTCCGGTGGGCGCAAGAATCAGCGTACTGTCGCCGCGCGCAATAGCGGGCCATCCCTGGCGCTGCGGCGCGGTGGGCTGGCCGAAGACGGTGCAGAACCACGCAGCGGTGACAGGATGAAAGAGTGCGAGCGCGGTGCCGCTTTCGTCTCCTGGAATTTGTGCTTTCTCTCTTCGTGTCATCGCCTGGAAGCATGCGGCATCTTTCCGAAAATGCCTTTATGCGCTCGAAGAGCAGGATAACGCGGTCAGCGCGGGTGATGGAGTCGCGCGACGGGTTTGTAATAGAAGGTACTGTGGGCGAGCACCGGCTGGAAAAGTCCTGGCTCGCCGGGCTGCTCGCTTGAACCAAGAATAAGAAATCCGTCCGGAGCGAGGATGCGGTGCATGTTCACGAGAAGATCGCAGCGCGTCTCCGCCGAGAAGTAGAGCATGACGTTGCGCAGCAGGATACCGTCGTATGGTTCAAGCAGAAGCGATCCGCTGCAAAGATTGCGCTGCTGAAAGCGGCAAACGCGCCTGAGCTCGGGGATGATTTCCCATTCATCGCCGGTACGCTGTAAGTACTTGAGCAGGAAGCGCGCAGGAAGCCCGCGGTTAACTTCGAGACGTCCGTAGCGGCCCGTCTGCGCTCGTGCAATCGCATCGGCAAAGATGTCGGTGCCGAGAATTTCCACTTGCCAGTCGCCGAGTTGGGGGGAATGTTCTGCGAGCAGCATGGCGAGCGAATAAGTCTCCTGTCCGGTGGAACAAGCTGCGGACCACAGGCGCAGACGGCGTGAGGATTCGCGTCGCCGGATGAGAGCGGGAAGCAACTCAAGCCGTAGCAGTTCGAAGGGCGCACGGTCACGAAAAAAACTGGTCTCGTTTACGGTCATGGCTTCGGCGATGGAGCGCTCGAGTCCAGGATCGGGCTGTTGGCGCAACGACTCGACTAGGCAGTCGAGCGTTTCGAGGCCGGTCGAATTGAGCAGAGGACGCAGCCGCGGCTCGAATAGGTAATCGCGAGAGGGGTCGAGAACATTGGCCGATCGCTCGAAGACCACCGAACGAAGGAATGCGAAATCAGCGTCCGTGTAGGCCATAATGATCTTCCCGTGCTCAAGCCGGCTCGCGCCTGGCATATCGCGCTGTGGAGCGGATGATCTCGACACCAAGCATGTCGAGCGGCAGGACCTCGTCGGCCAGCCCGGCCTCAGCGACAACGCCGGGCATTCCCCATACGGCGCTCGTCTCACGGTCCTGCGCAAGAATTCTTCCTCCCGCGGTACGGATAGCACGGCAGCCGTCGAGGCCGTCCGAGCCCATGCCGGTTAGCACGACGGCAAGCACCCCTGCACCGTATACGGTCGCTGCGGAGCGAAACAGCACATCGACGGAAGGACGGCAGTATTGCTCAGGCGCAGATTGCGTAAGGCGCAGAGAACAGCGTGCGGCTGCGCCGACGATCTGCAGGTGCCAGTCTCCGCGCGCGAGATAAACATGGCCAGCCCGGGGAATTTCTCCGGCGCGTGCTTCGCGCACCGGCATTGTGCATAGCCCGTTGAGGCGCTCGGCAAGCAATGTGGTAAACAGCGCGGGCATATGCTGCACAATCAGTACCGGCAGAGACAGCTCCGCGGGCAGTGCGGGAAGGAGTTTTTCCAGCGCGGCCGGCCCACCAGTGGAAACGCCGATAACAACAACCTGAGCTGCAGGATCGAGGGCGGCGGGATGAGGCGCGATGCGAAGCGGCAGAGGATCGACGTCATTGTGAGCGGGTCTGCTGCCGCCACGCGCGGGAAACAGCGCGAGAATTTTCGGCAGCAGCTCGCGGCTGAGGGTTTCCAGCCCTTCGCGGACACCGTTCTGCGCCGAGGGCTTGGCTATATAGTCGGTTGCGCCGCTTGCAAGCGCCTCCAGCGTAATGCCCGCGCCGCGCCGGGTGAGCGTGCTGCACATGATGACCTTGACGGCGAGGCGCCGCTTGCGAATGGCAGCCAGAACTTCGAGGCCATTCATGCGCGGCATCTCTATATCGAGCAGGACGAGGTCGGGCCGGAGCTGCTCGATAGCTTCGAGCCCGGCGATACCATCTACGGCCACGCCCACCAGCTCGATTTCGGGGCAGGAAGCGAGAGCCATGCGCAGCAGGCTGCGCATCACAGCGGAGTCATCGACGACGAGCAAGCGAATGAGGGAGCGGGTCTCCATGATTGTCAGCCCTGGCCGGGAAAGACTCCGATCATTTCGAGCTTCTCCATCAATCCACTTTCGTCGAAGGGCTTCATCAGGTATTCATCCGCTCCGGCATCGAGGGCCGCTTCGATATAGCCGTTTTCGGCTTCGGTAGTGACCATCAGAATCTTCACTGCGCCCAGCTTCGGATCGCTGCGGACAGCCTTCACCATTTCCAACCCGTCCATGACAGGCATGTTCCAGTCGATCAGCGCGACATCGTACAGGCTGGAACCCAGGCATTGCAGCCCGGCTTGCCCGTTTTCGGCGGCTGTGCACTCGACGCCGTGCTCGTTCAGCACCGAGGCGAGGTAATCACGTATGAAGCGGGAGTCGTCGACAATCAGAGCGCGCATTCGCCAGCCTCCACACTTCGTTATTGAGACAACCGCATCGGATCGAGGCGATCGGGGTCGAGCATGACCAACAGGCCTTCGTCCAGCTTGCATGCGCCGGCAAACAGTGCCTTGCGCCTGTCGTCGAGTGTGGAGGGATTGGCTTCGAAGGCCTCAGGCAGCACCGTCATCACTTCGCCCACGGCATCGACGAGCACGCCAAAATATCCGCCGGGGCCTTCAAAGACAAGGATGTCGCTGGCTCCGTCATATGGCGGCAGTTCGAGCAAACTGCGCAAAGATACTGCGGTGAGCACCTCGCCGCGGTAGTGCACCAGACCGCCGATATAGGAAGGCGCAAGCGGTACCGGCTGCGTGACAGGCGCGCCGAGAATTTCAAGAATGCGCATGATGGGCACGCCGAACAACGTTCCCCCGGCCCGCACCGAGCACATTTCCACGCCGGCTTCAGACCGCTGAAGCATTGCCGGAGCCGCGGCTGTCATACGACCACCTCCATCATCTCTTCCGGCTCGGGAGCAGGCAGCGGTGGAATGCGGCTGAGATCGACGACGCCAGTGACGCGCTCCTTGAGGAGCGTGACGCCGGCGGCCACAGCCGAGGTCCCGGCTTCGACCAGCGGCGCGCCGGCAGCCACATCGAGTACATGCGAGACAACAACGCCGACGTGGCGATCGCCGTCGCGGCAGACGACTACGGTCATCTGCGAACCGTCTTCTGAAGGGCGATGCAAAACGCCTGACGCATCTTCGAGCGGAATCAACTCGTCTGTAAAGCGCAGTACGGGCATATGCCCGATGCGCTCGACGCTTGAGCGCGGAATGCGCTCGATGCGAATGACCTCACCAAGAGGAACCGCTGCACGCTGGGCTGCTGTTTCAACGAGCAGAAATTCGTTGTCGGATTTTTGGAGAGTCACGACATCCTCCGCCTGTTCTTCCTCCTCTTCACCGCTGATGGCAATGGAGGCGCGGAGAGCCACCGCACCAGGGTCGAGGATCAGCGCCATCTCGCCGTTGCCCATGACCGTGGCTCCGGAGAACAGCCCGATCTGTTTGAGCACGGGCGAGAGTGGCTTGACGACGATTTCTTCCGGGTCGGCCAGCCCGTCAACCACCAGCCCGTAGCGGCGGCCATCGGCATTGAGCACGGCAATGTAACGGCCTGTGTTGTCAGCGACGGCTTTCCTCTGTTCAAGCAGCTGCGAGAGAAAGACCAGCGGCAACAGACGGCCACGCAACCGGTAGAGTGGCGTGTTTTCCAGCCATTCGATCTGCGCCTTTGCCTGCTCCGCTGTCAGATGCACCAGTTCGTCGAGTACGCCTTGCGGCAGCGCAAAGCTCTGGCCGCTGCTGCGCACGATGAGTGCGGGAATAATGGCCAGCGTGAGCGGAATCCGCAGCCGCAGCGTGGTTCCCTTGCCTGCGCGGCTTTCAATCTCCACTTTACCGCCGATTTTTTCGACGTTGTTGCGGACCACATCCATGCCGACGCCCCGCCCGGAGACGTTGGTGACAGCAGAGGCAGTCGAGAAGCCCGGGAGAAAGATCAGCTGCAGCAGCTCGCGTTCGCTCGATTGCGCGGCCTTCTCGGTAGTGATGAGCTTGCGCTCGATGGCTTTGTCGCGCACCTTTTCCACGCGAATACCGCCGCCGTCATCGATGACTTCGACGATCACATGACTGCCGTCCTGATAAGCGCGCAATTTCAGCACGCCTTCAGCGGGCTTGCCCATCGCTTCGCGCGTCTCAGGCGCCTCGATGCCGTGGTCGATGGAGTTGCGAACTGAATGCGTGAGCGGGTCCTTGATAGCTTCGAGCAGACTCTTGTCGAGCTCCGTCTCCTGCCCTTCCATCTCAAGACGCACGCGCTTGCCGAGCTGCTGGGCGAGATCGCGCACCAGGCGTGGAAACTTGGAGAAGACGTAACTCACCGGCTGCATGCGCGCCTTCATCACTGCCTCGCGCAGGTCGGCGGTCACCATATCGAGGCGGCGCGATAGCATGGTGAAGCCGGCGTCGGCGCTGGTGGCCTGCAGAATCTGGTTGCGCGTTAACACCAGCTCGCCGACGAGGTTCATCATCCGGTTCAGGAGATCGATATCCACGCGCAGCGTGGAGTCGGCCGAAGCCAGTGTTTTTGCCGTGCTCTCGCTGTTCCCTTCTCTATTGAGCGACAGCGCATACGCGCCGGGCCGGGAGATGGCAGATTGGGAAACAGGAATGGCAATCTGGCTCCCGGTCTGGCTTCCGGATTGGGCGCCTTCGTCGGAGGCAATACCGGCTGCACCTCCGGAGACAACCAGCGCGGTCGTCTTTTTTGCCGCACGCTTGCCTGATGCGGGCTTTTTCCGGCTGGGCTTGCGGGCAGATTTGACTGGAGTGGGATCTTCGGCTGAATTATTCTGCAGAACAGCATCTTGCAAAGAGACAAGGCGTTCAATGACCGCGCGGTCGTCGCCCTCACCCTCAGCGCCTTCAGACTCAATCAAAGCCAGAATGGCGCGCAGGCTGTCCAGAAGCCCGAGCAGTGCACTGATAATTTCGGCATTGGCTGTAAGCCGGCCGTCGCGCAGCATGCCGAGCAGGTTTTCCCCGGCGTGCGAGAGCGATTCCAGCCGCGAGTAGCCGAGAAAGCCCGTCGTTCCTTTAATCGTGTGCACCGAGCGGAAGATTTCGGCCAGAAGCTCAGCGTCCTGCGGGCTCTCCTCGAGCTCGGTCAGGCACCGCTCCATGCGGTCGAGGCCCTCCTGGCTCTCGATGAGAAATTCGCGCGTTAGCTCGTCCACATCTGCGTTATCGGGAGGAATGCCGTGAGACTTGAGCGCGCCATTTGCCCAATCGCAATTGAGCCTTTAGCCTCAAAGGTATGTCTGACACAGCGAAATCAGTCGCGGGGCTGATGGACGCGGCCCGCGAAGCTGCCGCGAACGCATACGCTCCCTACTCGAAGTTCCGCGTGGGCGCGGCGCTGCTCTTCGATGACGGCTCGATCATAACCGGATGCAATGTCGAAAACGTGTCTTATGGACTCACAAGCTGCGCTGAGCGCAACGCGCTCTTTCGCGCCGTGAGCGAGCGGGGAGCAAACCGCAAAATTGCAGCCGTCGCGGTTACAAACCTGAATGGCAAACCAAGCCCTCCCTGCGGAGCGTGCCGCCAGGTGCTGAGCGAGTTCGCAGCACCGGGCGCAGTGGTCCATTTTCCGGGTGAGAAGGGCATCGAGACGCGGCTATTGAAAGAATTGCTACCTTTCCAATTCCATCTCGACGCGAAGTAGGGCCATGCACGTCATCGATCTGATCCGGAAAAAACGCGGCGGCGGCGAACTGAACGCGGATGAAATCCATTTTCTCGTTCGTGGCGCAGCGGATCAGTCGATTCCTGAAGCGCAACTGGCTGCCTGGCTGATGGCCGCGTTCTTGCGCGGGCTTTCTGACACTGAACTGGCCGCGCTGACCAGATTCATGCGCTATTCGGGTGAGGTTTTCGATCACTCCGGACTGGGACGCTCCACCGTCGACAAGCATTCGACCGGAGGGGTTGGCGACAAGACGTCGTTTCTGGTCGCGCCGATTGCCGCCGCTGCGGGCGTGGCTGTTCCCATGATCAGCGGGCGCGCACTGGGGCATACGGGCGGGACGCTCGACAAGCTGGAGAGCATTCCCGGCTACCGCACGCAGCTTTCCCTGGCGGAGGCGCGTCGCGTGCTCGAAGAATGCGGCGTGACCATGATCGGGCAGACGAAGAACCTTGTTCCTGCTGATCGCGTCCTTTATGACCTGCGCGATCGCACGGGAACGGTCGAGAGTCCGTGGCTGATTTGCGCATCGATCATGAGCAAGAAGCTGGCAGCCGGGCTGAACGGCCTGGTGCTCGACGTAAAAACCGGGTCGGGCGCATTTTTGAAGGACCCGGCGGCAGCGCGTTTTCTGGCCGGGCTGATGGTGAAGACTGGTGAGGATGCCGGAACGCGCACCGCGGCCCTGCTGACTTCGATGGACCAGCCGCTGGGACGTTTTGCCGGGAACTGGGTCGAAGTGTGGGAGTCTGTCGATCTGTTGCGCGGCAAGCGGCATCCCCTGAACGAAGACCTGCGCGAGCTTTCGCTCGTTCTGGCAGGATGGATGATT
>JASHRS010000249.1 GCA_030037215.1 Silvibacterium sp.
AACCATTTGTGCAAGGGCAGGTGAGAGTCATTGAAGATTGTTCCCTTGGTAGCGGAGAACTGCTCTTTGCAGGTAGGCTCTAGGCACTGATAGACCTGTGTGCGCTGCTTATGGGTGCGCTCCGTTCCGTCTGCCTTTTTACGGGTTACTGTGTCGGACTTGCGGGTGATGCGGCTGATTTCCTTATTACCGCATACAGGGCAACGTACACCGTCTGGCCAGCGCATCTGCTCAAGGTAGGCTAGACATTGCTCATCAGTAGCGAATTGGCTGGTTACATCTATCAGGTTCATGATCGTGCCTCGACATAGAAAGTGTCTCAGAAATGGCTTTCTGTGTCAAGTGCATAATCATCGCCGCGGCTACGCCTTTGATTTCATCTTCCTTAGTTCTATTTTAGCAGGCTGTAAGAAATAACCGGACAAGGAGAAATGGCCTGGTTTGTTGAGGATGGGGCAGTGAGGAACTTGACGACATAAATTTGCGTATCTCCCTGTGGCGTTGCCACAGGAGTTTGTGGTATTAATGTGGGGATACCACAGGAGGGTGCATGGCTGAATCCAAGCTAGATCTTTTACAGGGGACTCTGGACCTGATGGTTATGCAGACGCTGGCGGCGATGGGGTCACTCCACGGTTACGGGATTGCGCGGCGCATCGAGCAGGTGAGCGCGGATGAGGTGCTGCTGAATCAGGGCACGATCTATGCGTCGCTGGTGAGGCTGCTGCAACGCGGATGGATTTCCGCGGAGTGGGGCACATCGGAGAACAACCGCAAGGCGCGGTTTTACTCGATCACAGCGGATGGACGCAGGCAATTAGCTGAAGACGCGAAGCATTGGCAGCGTCTGTCGGATGTGATGGGGCGGGTTCTGTCGATGGAGAGCGAGGGGAGTGAGTGATGATTTCGACGCGGGAGTGGGTGAATCGGCTGCGGTCGTTCTTCCGTAAGGATCCGCTGGACCGGGAGCTAAATGAAGAGCTTGCTTCGCACATGCAGCTTGCGGTTGATGAGAACGTGGCGCGCGGGATGGATGCAGAAGAAGCGCGACGGCAGGCGCTGATTCGCTTTGGCGGCGTGCAGCAGGCACGGGAGCAGCAGCGCGAGGCGCGCGGTCTGCCGTGGCTCGATGTGCTGATGCAGGACCTGCGGTATACCTTGCGGATGCTGAAGCGCGACAAGGGATTTGCGGTGGTCGCGATTCTGATTCTGGCGCTGGGCATCGGAGCGAATGTGGCGGTGTTCAGCGTGGTGAACACGATATTGCTGCGCCCGCTTCCGTTTCATAATCCGCAGAGGCTGGTGCGGCTGGTGGATTTGACGGGCAAGAGCGGCGAGTCGAGCATGACGTATTCGGCGGACGCGTTTGATGTGCTACGCGCGCAGAACCACTCGTATGAAGATGTGGCCGGATATTTTGCGTTTTCGACCGCAGACAACATGAACCTGACAGGGCAGGGCGTGCCGCGTCCGATTACGGGGATCATGGTGACGGGAAATTTCTTCAAAGTGCTGGGGGTGCAGCCGACGCTGGGGCGGCTATTTACGCCAGATGAGCTGGTGTTGAATGCGCGGCCGGTCGCGCTGCTCGAGTACTCCTTCTGGAAGCGGCAGTACGGGGGCGACCCGAACATTGTGGGCAAGGCGATTGAGATCGATAAGCAGCCGGTGACGGTGATTGGCGTGCTTCCGGAGAGCTTTGACTTTGGCGCGGTGTTTGAGCCGGGAACGAAGGTGGACCTGATCACTCCCGCGATTGAGGACCAGATGCGCGACTGGGGCAACACGCTGGCGCTAGTGGGAAGGCTGAAGCCGGGCGTGACGATTGCGGCAGCGCAGGACGAGGCGAACACCCTGTTTCCAAAGTTGCCCTTTAACCTGAAGCATCCGGAATGGGGCGGCGGCTATAAGGGGAATGTTGTCGGGCTGAAGGATTATGTCAGCGGAAAACTGAGGCGGTCGCTGATTGTGCTGTGGTCGGCGGTGGGATTGATTCTGCTAATTGTGTGCGTGAACCTCTCAAACCTGCTGCTGGCACGGGCGGCGTCGCGGAGCAAAGAGTTTGCCATGCGAACAGCGCTGGGCGCGGGGCGCGGCAGGCTGGTGCGGCAGCTGCTGACAGAGAGCCTGGTGCTCTCGCTTACTGGCGCGTTACTGGGGCTGGGGATTGCGTATGCGGTGGTGGTGTACCTGGCGCATCAGGGTTCGATTGCTCTGCCGCTGCTGAGCACGGTGAAAGTGGATGGGACGGCGCTGGTCTGGACGCTGCTGATTGCGGTGGGAGCAGCGATGCTGTTTGGATTGGCTCCGGGGCTGAGGATGTCGGCGGGCAATCTGCAAGAGGCATTAAAGGATAGCGGGCAGGGAATGAGCGACGGCAGGAAGCATGAGCGGATGCGCGCGGTGCTGGTGATCTCGGAAGTGGCGCTGGCGTGCGTTCTGCTGATTGGCGCAGGGCTGCTGCTGCGGAGTTTTCTGCGCGTGCTGGACGTGGACCTGGGGTTTGCGCCTGACCACGCCGCAGCAATCAAGGTGGATTACAACGGCGAGAGCGCGGCGACGGTTACGCAGAGCTTTGAAGAAATCATCCGGCGCGTGGATGCGCTGCCGGGCGTGGAGGTGGCAGGAATTGCCGACAGCCTGCCGCTGGGCTGGAATCGGAGTTGGGGGTTGGCTCCCAAGGGCCAGGACACGCGAAAGTTCGACCAGGGAAGTTACGTCTATATGGTGACGCCCGGGTATTTTAATGCGCTCGGCCTGCGGCTGATTGAGGGGCGCGACATTGCATGGGACGACACGGACGGCAAACAGCTGGTGGCGATACTGAACGAAACAGTGGCGCGGGAGTTCTGGCCGGGCGAAGACCCGATTGGGCGCATTGTGGAGGTCAACGGCAAGGACACGCGCGTGGTCGGTGTAGTGGCCGATGTGAAACAGAGCGGCGCGGAGAAGAAAGTCGGCTGGCAGATGTATCTGCCAGCGATGCAGCAGTCGCCGGAGGGCGCAGAACTGGTGGTGCGCACAAAGCTGCCGACGGATGCGCTGGCGGGAACACTGATGAAGACGCTGCGGGAGATCAATCCGGGGCAGTCGGCGACGGAGTTCAAGCCGATTGCGATGCTGGTGGACCATGCGGTGTCTCCGCGGAAGTTCTTTGTGCTGCTGGTGACGATTTTTGCGGAGTTCGGGCTGCTGCTGGCGACGCTGGGAATTTACGGGGTGATCTCGTACACGGTGACGCAGCAGACACAGGAGATCGGCATTCGCATGGCGCTGGGCGCGACGCAGGGGAGGGTATTGCTAGGCGTACTGACGAAAACAATGCGGCTGGCACTGTTCGGCATCGTGCTGGGGACAGCTGCGTCGATGATCGTCGGCCGATGGATTGCGGCACTGCTCTTCGATACGAAGCCGACCGATCCGGTGACATTTACGGCGACAATCGTGATTATGAGCGCGGTTGCACTGCTGGCCGGATATATTCCGGCGTGGCGCGCGTCGCGGATCGATCCGATGGTGGCGCTGCGGACGAGTTGAGGAGCCGCGCGTTTCATTGTGCTGCAGGGTGAAGGGGCTGTTTGTGGGCGCCTGAACGGAGAAGTCTCGACAAAATTGCAGGACGTGCGACACTGATCGCGTGCCAATGATGGTTCTGATCGGGATGCTGGGGCCGGCGAGCGAGGCTTTGCAGGGATTGCACTCGAACTATGTCAGGTTTTCAGTACTGGCGCTGAGCTCGATCTTCTTTCTGGTCGATCCGTTTGCGGCTATTCCGTCGTTTATTGCCATTACTTCCGGAGCAGATGCGGCGCGGCGCAAGCGGATGGCAGCCAAAGCCGCGCTGACGTGCTTTATTGTGCTGACGTCGTTTGCGCTGGCAGGGCAGCTGATCTTTCGGATGTTCGGTATTACACTGCCGGCTTTTGAGATTGCAGGTGGATTCATCCTGTTGCTGATCGGCATCGATATGCTTGAGGCTAAACGCTCGCCCACGCAGGAATCGACGGATGAGACGCAGGAGGCATCGCAGAAGGAGGATGCCGGGATCGTGCCGCTGGGGATTCCGATGCTGGCGGGACCGGGCGCGATTTCGAGCGTGATGGTGCTGGTGGGCGGGAATCCTGAGAAATGGCATATGGTGGCGATTCTGGCGTCGATCGGGATTACGGCGCTCGTGAGCTATGGGGTCCTGAATGGCGCTGATAAGCTGCGGCGCGTGCTGGGTGAGACGGGGATCAGGATTCTAGTGCGCATAATGGGTCTGCTGCTGGTCGCGCTGGCGATGCAATTCTTTGTAAACGGGTTGACGGACCTGGGGGTGATTTCGAGGCAGTGAGGACTGACCCCGTCCAGTTCAATGCGCCTTCGGCGCAGCCATCTTGTTGTCATTCCAAAATGATGGGCAATTCCTTTTCAACAGATTTCAAGGGTTTTCAACAGTTGCGAAAGCAGTTCGGGACAAGTAGTATCAAACATGTCGTCACATGAGATTAGCGCAGTGCTGATAGTGCCTGGAGGAGTTTGCACGGGCATTGCGGTTGTGCTAAACTAGTAAACGATTAAGAGAAGTGCAAGATGCTTCGCTGTGCGGACTGAGTCTGCGGAAATGATAGGCGGAGCGGGTGTTCGACAGGCGTAAGACGCCGGTTCAAGCGAACAATCCAATTGCAAAGAAAAGAGGAGATTTCTCCTCGTAGTTTTATGCGGCCTGAGGGCCAGGCTTCAGCGGCTGATGCTGGTCTGAAGTGCGATCTTTTTCAAGTTTGGCGTTGCATTGCGTAGAAAGCTCAAGACGTGAATGAATTGGGCGGCAGAGAGCGAACGTTGGAAAGCAAATGATTAAGGTTTTTTCTGCAGTTTGCTTGACCTGTTAAGTAGAGTTCGATATTCTTAAAAGACGCGCGCAAAAATGCAGCGCTACAAGTTCGAGGACCGCAGCGAGGCTGCGTTTCCCGATCCAAAGCGGCCCGCTCAGGCGGACAACCGATGTGGATCTTTGACAATCAGGTTGAACATGCCAGTCGTGAGAAATGAAGAAGTCAAATGGCTTGATCATTCTCACAATGTTAGTCCCTTACGGCCTTTCGAGCGCTGTAAGGGCGGTTACTCCAGCGACCTCCGTCGCCTGGTTGTAACCATCAGGTTTCAAACGAGAGTTTGATCCTGGCTCAGAATCAACGCTGGCGGCGTGCCTAACACATGCAAGTCGAACGAGAAAGTGGAGCAATCCATGAGTAAAGTGGCGCACGGGTGAGTAACACGTGACTAACCTACCCTTGAGTGGGGGATAACCTGGGGAAACCTTGGCTAATACCGCATAACACCTACGGGTCAAAGGAGCAATTCGCTTAAGGAGGGGGTCGCGGCAGATTAGCT
>JASHRS010000250.1 GCA_030037215.1 Silvibacterium sp.
TATTGACGCTCTTTGCCATGGCTTGCGTGCTCCGTTGAATGTTCTGAGAAGGATAACAGGGTCTTCGCGTCGCGCGATACGGGTTTGAGAGGCAGTTCAGTGTCTTCAGGATGCGAGGTTGCAAGGCGCCGGTTGCGGAACCACTTGGCCGCTCCCAATGCGAACGCCATCAATCCAAAGGGCAGGCACATCAAGGTGATCAGCAGGAAAATCCATCCGGAATTGGTGTGCGGGCCCTGCGGGCCGATGCCTCCGAAGACGGTTGCCGTGAGCAGGGCCGCGAGCAGGCCTGCGGCCAGGGTCCATACTCCGGCCTTCAACAGTTGCCGCGTTCCGTCGTCTGGCAGAGTGGATGGCATGGCGTTACTTTGCTCCCGCGTGCAACATGGCGAAGACGACCACTCCCGTCACCGATACATACAGCCAGATGGGCAGCGTGAAGCGCGCGATCTTTTTATGCTGCGGAAAGCGCCCGGTGAGCGAGAAGAAGAAGGTGATGAGCACCATGGGCAGAGCGATGGTGCAGAGGACGATATGGCTGATGAGAATCGCAAAATAAACCGCGCGAAGCGGGCCGTGGCCCTGGTAAAGCGTGTCTCCGTGGAGAGCGTGATTGACGACGTAGGAGACCAGAAAGATCGAGGAGAAGATGAACGCGGTAATCATGGAGCGGCGGTGCGCCCGGATGTTGCGCCGCGTGATGAAGTAATAGCCCACCATCAGGCTGATGGCGGCGAGGCCGTTGGTGAGGGCGTCGATCGAGGGCAGAAACAGCAGGCGCGAGGCGAAGGCCTGCGGCGCGGTATGCACGTAAATGAGCCAGAAAAGAAACAGGCTTGCCGCCACGCTCAGCGCAATGATGGCAGCGATGGCGCCTTTATTCGATTCGGCTGCGGCCGGTGTTGCGGGCATCACTGTTACTTCCCTTTTGCGTTGAGCATGAGCGCGGTGAGCAGGATGGGCAGGTAGATTACGCTCACCTTAAGCAGGTCGCGGGCGTACATCTTCGACTCGATGGTGGAGCGGGCGCGGGTGATGCGTCCGAAGCGGATGGTGTAGCCGAGATAGATGAGTCCCAGAATGACTGCCGTAACTCCGTAGTAGATTCCGGCGATGTGCAAATAGACGGGGAGCAGGCTGACGGGAATCATGAGAATGGCGTAGGTCAGCGCCTCCAGCACCGTCGACCAGCCGTCGGGCTGGATAACAGGCAGCATGCGGATGCCGGCGCGTCCATAATCTTCGCGATACAGCCACGAGATGGCCATGAAATGCGGGAATTGCCAGACAAAAAGAATGGCAAAGAGCGCGACCGCAGGCCACTCGATGCGTCCGCGGACCGCGGTCCAGCCGAGCAGCGGGCCCATGGCTCCGGGAAACGCGCCGATGAATGTGGCCAGACTGGTGCGGCGCTTGAGCGGCGTGTAAATGGTCACATAGGTGAAAGCGGTGAAAAGAGTGAGCGTGCCAGTGATGAGATTGGTGGAATGCGTGAGCCAGATTGCGCCGCCGATGATGGCAGCGAGTCCGAGCAGGATGCCGTGCGGCAGGCTGATGCGCCCGGCAGCCATGGGACGGTTGGCGGTGCGGATCATTTTGGCGTCGAGCTTGCGTTCAATGCATTCATTGAGCGCAGCCGCGCCGGCTGAAACCATACCGATGCCGAGGAGAGCCTCGAGCAGCCCGGGCTGCACGCTGCTGATTCCGGACTGCATGGAACCGAGGTAGAAGCCTGCCCATGCGGTGAGCACCACCATCGCGGTTACGCGGTCCTTGAACAGCTCGCGGTAATCGGCGATGCGGGAGGCGGTTACTCCGGCGCGCGGAACAGGAATGTGAAGATGTTCCTGCGTTTCAGGTGCTGCCACTGGCAAAGATTCAGCAGCAGGCAGAACGGAGGTAGTCGGTGCAGGAGTCATTTTCAGGGCGAAACTCTATGATACAGCGCTCAGGCGCTGGGCTTCCTGTAGGAGACGGGATTCAGCGACGGGTCGTTGTACATCTTGAGCTGGCGGTAGAGCTTGAAGCGGCGCTGGCCGTGGATCACCAGCTCCCATAGCCGGTCGAGGCATTCGGCCAGATCGCCGCGCTGCTCTTCGAGCAATGCGAGGCGCTCTTTGTTCCTGAGGATGTGCACGCGCAGGGCATCGGGCCGCCTGGTCTGCTCGCGCGTGTGATAAATCTTGAGCCCAAGAATCGAGAGCCGGTCGAGAATCAGGCCGGGGGTTTCCGAATGCAGCGGAGCGCTTGGCGCAGGCAGGTTGTGCGCGCTGAGGGCTTCGAGCAGCATGACGTCGCACAGCTCCATAAGGTCGTTGCGGCGCTGGTTGACGCGATCAATGGAACGCTTGGTCAACATGACTTCGCGATCAAGCGCGTATGGAGAACGGGCCTCGTCTTCCAGATGCCAGAGCTCGAAGTTCGCATGATGTTGAGCGCGGACGGCAGTAATGAAATCCGCGGCGGGATCGTCGATGGGAACATTAAGTGCAGGAAGGCGGTGCCATTCCTCCGTCATGTGATCGTGAAGGGCCACAATAGTCCGGGCGTCAACAAGAGGTACCAGCGGGATTTCCGGTCTTTGGGTCATGCGTCTCCATGGTTCTATCGTATTTGCAAATAAGCGTGGGGAAGCGCGTATCTACAGGATATTCTGGAAGACGCGTGAGGTCGCTATATTTTTTCCCTCCGCAGGTCCGTACTCCGCTGAAAGGAAATTGTTTTGCCCTCCGGATCCGAATCCCCACATCGCCGTTATAACCCGCTGCAACGCCAATGGGTCCTGGTGTCGCCACACCGCACCCAGCGCCCATGGCAGGGTGAGGTGAATGCGTCGCCGGGTTTTTCTGAACTCAAGTACGACCCGAAGTGCTACCTGTGTCCCGGCAATCAGCGGGCCGGTGGACATACCACTCCGAAATACGAGAGCGTCTACATTTTTGACAATGACTATCCGGCGCTGCTACCGGAGTCGGGCGCTCCCGAGCGCAGCTCGTCTCCGCTGCTGAAGGCCGAGCGCGAGCGCGGGCGCTGCAAAGTTCTCTGCTTCCATCCCAACCACAGCCTGACACTGCCGCGCATGGAGCCGGCTGACATCCGCAGAGTGGTCGATGCGTGGACGTCGGAGTACGAAATGTTGAGCCGCCAGCCGGATTTGCGCTATGTGCAGATCTTCGAGAACCGCGGAGCCATGATGGGCGCGAGCAATCCTCATCCGCACTGCCAGATATGGGCCACGGAGCACGTTCCCGATGAGCCGGCGCAGGAAACCGAGTCACAGAAGGCATACCTGAACGAAAATAAGCGCTGCCTGTTGTGCGATTACCTCAAAGTGGAAACAAAGGAAGAAACCCGGGTAGTCTGCGAGAACGACGACTTCCTGGTGGTTGTGCCGTGGTGGGCCGTGTGGCCTTTTGAAACGCTGGTGATCTCGAAACGCCACCTGGGCGCAATGCCGGACCTGAAAGACGGCGAGAGAACTTCGCTGGCAGATATCCTGAAGCAGATAACGATACGCTACGACAACCTCTTCCAAACGAATTTCCCCTACACCATGGGCTTTCACCAGCGTCCAGCCGACGACGAAGCGCATGAGGAATGGCATTTTCATGCGCACTTTTATCCGCCGCTGCTGCGCTCGGCGACAGTGAGGAAGTTTATGGTTGGATTTGAATTGCTGGGAATGCCGCAGCGAGACATTACTCCGGAAAACGCGGCGGAGCGGTTGCGTGAAGTTCCGGCGGAGCACTTTTACCGTGGGCCGGGTTCGGAGAGCGAATAGCGAGCCTGCTCAATCGTAGCGCTCATAGACGATCTGCTTTCGCTGCCATCCCAGTTCTAGGAGATGCTGGCGATTGCTGGAAACCATTTTGTTGAGTCCGCAAATGTAGGCATGGATGTCGAAAGTCGCGGGCCCGGCTGCGGTTGGCGCCGGATGATTTCCGTTGGAGCGGGACTTGAGCAGCTCGACAACATGGTCCTGAACATAGCCGTGCAGACCTTTCCAGTCTTCCTGCGGACGGCTGAGGGTTGGCAGATATTGAAAGTTGGGATGCTCTGCAGCAAGCTTCTCAAAGTATTGGTGGTAATACAGACCTGTTTCATGGCGCGTTCCATAAACGAGCCAGATGCGACGGCCTTCGCTGCGGTCCTTGCCTGATTCAGGGCTGGATTCAGAACCTGATGCGGGGAACAGGTGCTGTATAAAGCCACGCATGGGTGCGATGCCGGTACCTGTGGCTATGAAGATGCTGTCGGTAAGCGGTTGGCGCAGCGTGAAAAAGCCGTTCGGCCCGTAAAACCGTACGTCCTGGCCTGGCTCCATATCGCAGAGTTTGTTGGAAAAGAATCCGCCTTCAACCTTGTTGAGGCACAGGTCGAAGCGATTGCCGGCGGGAGCAGATGCAATCGAGTACGCACGAGTCTGTTCCTTACCGTGCGGGTCGACGGAAACCATGGACACGAACTGCCCGGGAATAAAGTCGAACGAATTCAGCCCGGATATGGAAAATTCAAGGTGGTAACACTGAGCAGGTTCCGACAACAGGAGCTTGTTTTCAAGATGAGCGGTATAGAGCGGCTGTGCCAAAGTTGTGACTTCCCTCTTCCGTTCTGCCAATCGCTTCCAGCGCAATCAACTGATTAGTGTACTGGCTTCGATGGGTTGAAATACCGTCTCCTAATAAAGTAGATGCGACGGACTGAGTGATTTCGTACTTGTCTCACTCACCCGGACGAGCACTCTGCCGAAGAGTCTTTCTTCCCGGTTTCAACCACCAAAGTTGTAAGCTGGTACGGGTCTGAGGAGCCATCGTTCAGGAGCAGCGAGCGGCAACTCATGGAGGCAGTCCACCAATGAGGAGCATGGCCGGAAAGAGCCAACTTACCTCGTGCACGCTCTTCGCCGCGGCATTGAGCATGATCGTGACGGCCTGCGGCAGTGGTGGCGGCAGCGGAAGCACGCCAACTCCAACGCCAACTCCGCCCCCTCCGGCAACTTACGTTCTTACGGTCGACTCGACAAACCCGGGCACCGGCGTTGCCATCAACGTGAATCCTGCGGATAACAGCGGAACGGGCAACGGCACGACAAGCTTTACCCGTACCTATAACTCAGGAACTTCCGTCACGCTGACTGCGCCGACCACCTCGGGCAGCGATTCCTTCTCGTCATGGTCAGGTTGCACCACCGCGAGCAGCACATCCTGCAAAGTTACGATGAGCGCGAACACGACCGTCACGGCCAACTACACCGGACCGGGGATCACATCGGTGACGGTCACGCCGAATCCAGCAACGGCTATGATCGGCTCTACTTTGCAGTTGACGGCAACTGTCACCGGAACCGGCAGTTTCAGCACAGATGTGACGTGGTCAGTGGCTGCACCCTCAGGAAGCACGCTCAGCCCGGGAACCATCAGCTCGACCGGACTCTACACCACGCCCTATCCGGCTCCGCCGACGGTAACAGTAACAGCGACAAGCACGCAGGACACGACCAAAAGCGGCAGTGTCACGGTGACGCTGGCTGCACCGGCAACGGCGACTGGCCCCGCGTTGACCGTTGATGGCAGCAAGCAGACCCATGCCATCAGTCCTCTGATTTATGGGATGAACGGATACCTGCTTGACCCAACCACGGCTGCGAACGCCAACATTACAGTCGTGCGCTGGGGCGGAGACGATACCTCTCGCTACAACTACCAGAACAACGTAACCAACTCCGCCAGCGACTACTACTTTGAAAATTCCACCGGCGCGTATGGCATGCTGCCCAACCCCACCAACGGCACCAGCTTCACACAATTTATTACTGCCAACAACAGCCTCGGCATTACAACGCTGGGAACGGTTCCGGTTCAGGGCTGGGTATCAAACAGCACCGCGAGCGCGTGCAGTTTTACGCAATCGGCATATCCCGGTCAGCAAAGCTATAACGGCAGTTGCGGCAACGGCGTTTATAACGATGGGAGCGGCGGATGCACAAGCTCTGATGGATGCGACATCTATGGCAACAACACCATCGCGGCCATCACCAGCATTTCGGAACCGCCACCGACAGCGCCGGGGGCGGGTGCGGCAACGGCTTCCTGGGCGCAAGACACATGGACAGGCGGTTGGGTGAATTCCGTAGTGAGCAACTACGGCCCCGGCAATCCATCGACCGGAACAGGCAAAGGCGTGGCCATATGGGACCTGGACAATGAGCCTGCATGGTGGGACGCGGTGCACCGCGACGTCCATCCGAACCCCTCTACATATGACGAGGTGACGAACGGCGGCATCGGCACGGCGCTGGCTATCAAGACAATCGATCCCACGGCGCAGGTAAGCGGGCCGGTGATCGACTATTGGTGGAATTACTTCTATTCCAAAAAAGACATTGAGAATGGCTGGAGCAGCGGACCTTGCTATCAGCCGTGGGACAACCCGACGGACCGCGAAGCTCACGGTGGCGTGCCCATGATCGAGTACTATTTGCAGCAAATGGCAGCCGCCTCCAGCACCTACGGCATGCGGCTGCTGGATTATGTAGACATTCACGCGTACTTTGCGGCGACCTATCAGGGAAATTCTGTGGGCCTGACCACTGCCGGCGATACCGGTGAGCAGGAAGCGCGCATGAACTCGACTCGCGTCTTCTGGGACCCGACGTATACCGATCCCAACTACCCTCAACCGAACTACATTACCGACTCGAACTACACTTCCAATTGCTCAGCAGCGGAGGCCGCGCTGCAGGCTCCGGAACTGATTCCGATGCTTCAGTCGTGGGTCGCCAACGGTTATCCGGGCACAAAGACAGCCATCGACGAATACAACTTTGGCGGGCTGGAATCGATCAACGGCGCGGTGACGCAGGCAGACATTCTGGGCATCTTCGGAGCCTACGGACTCGATCTGGCCACACTCTGGCCAACGGAAGCGTATACGGACCAGGTCCCCGGCAATATGGCTTTCGCGATGTACCGTAATTACGACGGAAATAAATCGATGTTCGGCGACACAGCGCTGGCCTCGACCAGCGCCGACCAAAACCAGTTGTCTGTCTATGGCGCAACCCGCTCGTCGGACCAGGCTGTGACCGTTATCGTCATCAACAAGACCTACGGCTCGTTGACCGCGACGCTTTCGCTTGCCAATGTGACGGCAACTGGCAACGCCGCTGGTTACCAGTACAGCAATGCAAACCTGACGTCGATTGTCTCCCTGCCGGCTCAGACCGTAACGCCACCTGCTTCGGGAAGCACAACCAGTACGATCAGCGCCACGTTTCCTGCGCAATCCATCACTCTGTTCGTTGTGCCCACGACGTAAGCGGGAACCCAGCCAATCGAACTAACAGGGAGGTCTTTGTGCCTCCCTGTTTTAGACTATCGGCTGATTTCGAGAACCACAAAGCTGCCGGGCAATAGGCTCGGGCGGGGATGTGGATGGTCGGGTGTTGCAGCCGGAGGAGGGCCAAAGCCAGCAGTCACGACGAAAATTTTTCCTGTGGATTCATCGAGCGCCATGGTACGTGCTCCGCGCCTGGTGGCCAGGGTCTGAATCACCGAATACGAACTTGGGGAGTCTTCGCGTACCACAGTCAGCGTACCTTCGCCATTTGAGCTGAAGGCCAGGCGATTCTTTGCATCGAAGCGCGCGGCGTCAGGGCCGTCGCCAATGGGCACAGTAGTAACCATCTTCCCCGATTTTGCGTCCACTATCGCCATTTTGCCGTCGCACACCGAAAACAGACGCGCGTGCTCGCGATCGATGGCCAGACCCGAAGGCCCTTCACAGGGAGCGATGGGCCAGGTTGCCAGAACCTGGTGCGTTTTCGCGTCGATGTGAGCGATCTCGCTCAGGTCCTCGATGTTGTCATAGATCGATCCCCTGCCGTCGGCTACAGGAAACTCCGGCTTGCCGGGAAGAGGAACGGTTGCGACGACAGTATGCGTGGCGTCGTCAATCACGGTCGCAGTCTTGCTTCGTCCGTTAAAGGCCCAGACGGTTTGCGTGACCGGCTCGAACACAATGCCGTCGGGATTGGTCCCGGCGGGCACGCGCGCCACAATGGCATTCGTCTTGCGGTCAAAGACCACGACCTGATTTGCCCCGCCGTCGGAGATGTATCCGAACTTGCCGCTGGTATCGAAGGCCACTCCATGCGTGCCCTTGAGACCTGTAATGTCGGCCGTTACGGTGCCTGAAGAGGTGTCGATGACCACGACATGATCGCCGTGGGTCACATAGAGCAGCTTGCTTACAGGGTCAACGGCGAGGTAATCCCACCATGTGTCTCCGCCTATCTTCCATACGGCGGTCACATGGTACGGGCCCTGCGCAGAAGCTAAGCCGGTGAAACCGACAAGCGACAGAGCGCCTGCCGCCAGAAGACAACACAATTTGGAATGAAAATTCTTCGTCAAGCCTGCCTCCACGCCCAGCAAATTTCCTTCCCTGTGAGCGCCCGCCTCGTATCTTACTTTTGCTTGCTGAAGATAGCCTGAAGACAAAATGAAGCCTCTGGGAATCTCCAAAACAACGATTGCTGCCAGTCGATCGCTACCTTGTATTCACGCCGGGAAATTGCGGTGCAAGGGCCTGTGCGCCTTACCTTTAACTGTCAATTCTGACAGTACCCACCCTGTCGCATGTGGGGTTTTCATGCACTTAGCCCTGTCTTGCGGGGGGTATCGGGAAAGCACGGCCTATTCCTTCGCGATTTTTTTCTCCTTGGAGAATGGTTTGCCGCGAGGAGGAGTATATGGCAATCGCCAAAGTAGAGCGATGGACGCATTTCGATCTGGGGCTCGAGACGGAACCGTGGCAGGAAAGACGGACCCGAGGCAAAAAGTTGCGCGAGGTTGTGCCCCGGGAGTCTCACGCCGAGTGGCATCCGCCGAAGAACCGTCCCGATCCTGTGAAGACCATCGAAGCCAGCAATCGGGGACGGCAGAAACACCTTATACCCCTTCGCATGGGACGCATGGCTGCGTCTCCGTTTGCCTTTTTGCGCGGATCTGCATGCGTGATGGCGCGCGATCTTTCGACCTCGCCGATTACCGGAATCCTCACTGTGATGGATGGCGACGCGCACCTGAATAATTTCGGGATGTACGGCACGCCGCAGCGCGAAGTTGTCTTCGACCTGAACGACTTCGATGAGGCGGTTGCCGGCCCGTGGGAGTGGGATTTGAAACGCCTGGTTGCCAGCGTGAATGTCGCAGGGCGCGAGAATGGCTTGACTGCGCGCGAACGCGCGGCCGCCGTCAAGCGCTGCGTTGAAGGCTATCGCTTCAACGCCCGCCGTCTGCAAAGCATGGGCGTGCTCGACATCTGGTACCTGCACACATATCCGGGCAGAGAAAACCCCATCGCCAAGGCAGACGCAAAATCAAAAGCTGTGTTCCGCAAGACCCTGGCCAAAGCGATGCAGACAGACAATCGAGCCCTGTTGCCAAAAGTGGCGGACAGGGACAGCAACGGGTCATGGGCTTTTCGTAACGATCCCCCAGTGTTAACTCGCGTCGATAAAGCGACGAAGAAAAAAGTGATCCACGGGCTGAATGACTACTCGCTTACTTTGCCGCGCGAACGGCGTATTATGTTGAGCCGCTATTCTGTGGCTGATGTCGGACATCGCGTTGTCGGCGTCGGCTCTGTGGGCACCCGGGCGTATCTGGTACTGCTCTTCGGAAACGGCGAGGATGACCCATTGTTTCTGCAGGTGAAGGAAGCGATCGTTCCCGCGCATGCGCCATTTCTTCCGCCGCCGGACGAGGAGTTTCGCCATAACGGAATGCGAGTCATTGTGGGACAGCGGGCGCTTCAGGCATCGTCAGATCCAATGCTGGGTTATACCAGGATCGACGGCCGGGATTTCTATGTCAGGCAGATGAAGAACCTGAAGGCGTCCATCCCGATTGAGTGGCTGACGGGCTCATCCTTCAATTTTTATGCATGGGCTTGTGGCGCAATCCTGTCGCGCGCTCATGCACGAACCGGCGATCCAGCTCGAGTCGCGGGGTATTGCGGAAACTCCACGGTGCTCGATGAGGCGCTCGCAGCCTGGGCTGAAAGCTACGGCGATCAGACGGAGCGCGACCACGCGGCTCTCGTCAAGGCGATCCGTCGAGGCGAGGTCAAGGCCGATCGTTCCGAAAGCGCGACTGAGTAGGCACGGCACTCAGCCAGGTGTTAGGTGCATTGAATCAAAACCACTGCATTGTCAGAAGCTGACTACAGGACCGAATTGCGACGTCCATTCGCTCCGGTTGGTGTAGTTGTCATGAGACATCCAGCTTAAGTATGGCGGCTTGCCGATGCCCGGCGGGCTCTCAATCGGTGAGCGGTACCTTACGATGGTGTCGCCGAACGACGAACGAAAGGCAAGAAATCTGTTGATGGTGTAGTCATTCGAGAGCATCAGTGTTATCGCTGCATGGGTGGTGCTCGATTGCGTCAACTCTAATGGATAAGTATTGTGCAATGGGTTCGTGAACGCTGGCACCGCCGAATTTTCTGTCAGGGCGCCGGGCCGTAAGGCAAACGACAGCGTATTGTGCTGCCCATGGTGGAGCAGCCGGATACCCAGCCCCCAATCTTCTATGGAACCGCTGCCGCGCCAGGTCTTTTCCAGCATGCCGGTCTGCGTGCCTGCCGCAAAACTGACGCTCATCCATCGCACGAACAGGAAATCTGCATCAACTCCAATGCCAGGATTTTCCAGGCAATCAGCACAGTGGTGCTCCGCCGTCCCCATTGGGAATGCAACGAAGTTCGGCATCACTGAAAACCGGTGAAAGTGTCTGAGATCCTGCGGTTCCTCCAGAGGCTCGAAGTGTATGCCGTAGAGCTTCTCTAATTCCGAATCGTGCTGAAAGTCGCGATACCACGGCAATTTGAAGCGCAGTACATTCGCCATCGTCCTGCTGGGATTGAGCGCGCCTCGTACGATCTTGGGAAAGATGCGCGAGCGGTTGGCTCCCTGCACACGATCGCTCACATAGCGATCGAGCGCGTCCTCGGTAATCAGCCACAGATTGCCAACTGTAGGCGTGATAATGAAATCAACCCAGCCTGTATTGTTCGTGTATTTCTTATAGCTTCCGGGCGCAGTGCAGCGGCCCTTGCAGTTCAGTGGGTACGTCCAGCCGCCTTCATTTCCAATTCCCGCCTCGCCAATCGGGCTTATTTCCGAATGGGTGCTGTAAACCGTGGCCCAGAGGAGTGCGCGAAAACGGCTCATCCAATATTCACTGGTAGCACTTAACTCTACCTCACGGCCGACAGGGTCGTTCTGTATCTCGATAAAGCCACTTACCGCGCCCTGCATCGGATGGCCAACGTAATTTACCAGAAAGTCGTCGCCATCATTCCAGCGGCGCATGTTGAATTGATTCATGGACGCCAGCCAGTCGTGCCAAAACGGCTTATGCGCAAGCAATGTGCGAATCTGATCGTCGCTTTCGATACGAAACGTGTTTTCAACAAGGTTGAAGAACATAGATTGCCCTATCAGTCCGCCCCAGTGATAGTGCTCCACGTGTACTACCGGCTCTCCTGTCAGAGGATCGATTGCCGGACTCAGATTCGACGATTGATGCAGCAACCTCTCACGCATCGCCTCGTACCCTGCATAGAGGTCAAGGCCGTCGAATGTGACGCTTCCGTTGTTACGCAACCCGATGCCGGTATCATTCGGAGGCAGCAGCCGGAGATCGTCGCCTTTGATTGGTACTGCCTCTGAATTTGGCGCTACCTCTGAATTCGCAGCGCTATCGGAATCAGAAAAGGATTCGGGTGCGTCGGGCAGCCCGCTTGGGGCTTCGACGTCAACGGACGGCTCCGTGGGTGTTCCTGCCGTGGGATAAGGAAGAGAGGACGCAACCTCTGTGGCAGTGCTTTCGCCGCTCCGGTCAGCGTTGCTCGTCTCGAAAGATTCAAGAGCAACAAACGCGGGCCGTGTGTCTTGCTGCTGGGCACGAGAATATGCAGTAAGCATTACTGAGACAACCGCAATAAGAACCCACCAAAGTCGACCGCGCATTTTCGGCCCCGTTTAGGAATTGGGTCTTTCTCGTGCTGTTTCTTTCCCTCTGCATCGGTACTACGTCTGAGCACAACATATAGCAGCTGTATTTTGGGGAAAACTGTCAATTTTGCCAGCTACGATGCAAATTTGGTGGAGAAGGCCGCCCGCCGTCGATTCTTATTTTTGGCCGGTTTCCAAGCAGATCAATGTTGCTGACACAAGGGTTTGGCCCAGGTCTGCGAAGCCTTAATCCGTCGTGCTGCTATTCCTGTTAACAGTGAAAAATACAGGCAGCCTTATTACTCAACTCCGAAGAATACGAATGCCGATCCAGACTCCATATCATTTTCGACAACCGCATGCCCCTGGCTATCAAAGCTGACGCGTGTGCCGGGAGTGGCCCAATAAGCTCGCTCAGGTGTGTGACGGGTCACATAAACGGCTTTTTCATTGGTTGATGAAAAGAGAGAAACGAGGCCCCGATTGCTGGTTGAAGAGACTTTTTCGCGAACCTCGTAAACCCCGGCAGTGTTGCCGGTCACGATAGGGTCGCTTTCCGCCACGTCCTGCCGCACTTGCTTATACCGGTTTAAGACCTGGCCGATCCACTCGACTCCTGCTTCTGAGACGTTGGGGAGATCGCCCCAGATTCCGTTCTGGCCCAGGATCAGGCTGGCAATATTGACCATCTGCGACGGGCGAGGATCATCGGGAAAGTAGTGTGTAAGGAAGAGGTTCGAAGGGACCCACTCATCGTACGTGAGCGGCTGGCGGCAAATCCATGTTCGCGCCTGACCCGGGTAAAAGAAGAGATTGTCGTTCTGGGCCCCTTCTGTATGCGGCAGATCGTAATCGGCCAAGTATGGTCCGTTATTGATGAGAAAAAACCGGCCCGCTGAGAGAAAGCTGAGGCCCACGGCGCGCCCCGTCTCGGTAATGTCAAAGTCGAAGATAACCTCTGGGTATGCGCGCTTAACTTTTTCCACGATGTAAATCAACTGCAGCGGAAGTTGAAAGGCATAGGAATCCGCGCGTTCTTGCTCGCTGTTTGCAGATGTCCCATGCCAGTGATTCGGCGAATCGCATCCGTACTGTGAGACCGCGTCCCAGATAAAGTAGCGAGCGCCAGTATCGCGCGCAACGCGAATTACAGTATCGGCATAGGCATCGGCATATTCGCTGACCAGGCACATTGGGTAGCTTGCCTCGCTGCCCCAAATGTCTCCCGGCTCCGCGAGTTTTCCCTTCCAGGAAAAAATACATGACCGGTGCGCTGCCAAAGCCTTGCTGGAAACAGCAGCCATCGTGGGGTTAAACCAGAGTCCGAGCTTCATTCCGTATTGATCCAGGCGAGCTTTGACTGTCTTCAGATCATCAGGAAAACGCTGCTGATTCACCTCCCAGTCGCCGGTTTTTACATACCACCCGGTGTCCATGACGAAGATCTCAAGACCAAGGCGATGCGCGATATCAATCTCCTGCAATATCCTTTCCTGGTTATAAGAAGCGAGATAACTTTTCTTGTTCCACCATTTGTTACGTTCCTGGAAGTTCCATGTGTTGAAGAACAGATATGGGCGCCTGCTTTCTCCATTGAGCTCCATGTATTTGCGGACAAAGGCGCGAAACTGACTGGCAACGGCGTCAACAGACGTAGTTGCAGCTTCCATCCAGACAGTGTCGAATGTTTTTATCGCCTGACCTGATACGTAATTCCCTTTAACGGCCACGAGCCTGGCCGTGCGTTGCGCGTCCAGATCGAAGCGCAAAAATGTGTCGGGCATTTGCGAGCCATGCTCATAGGCGAGCAGCAGAGCCTCATTGTCTGCTCCTTCTCCAATAAGAATTGGACCGGCAACTCCAATCTGGTCCGCGAATAATTGCGGCCACACGTCTCTCTTGCTGACGGTGTCGGAATGAAGCATTAAGTTGAAATCGGATAATTGGACTTCCCTTACCCGGTTTATCTCTGCCAGTGATGCACTGATATAGGTGAGAGGGATATCTGCTTCCTTAAATGCGAGGGCTTCCGCGCCATTACTCTCGAGTGAATATCTAAACCGGACGACAGCATTGTCTGGCCCTAGGCGGAAAATCATTCGCAGCGACAACGACGGCTTTGCGATCAGTGTCCCCCG
>JASHRS010000251.1 GCA_030037215.1 Silvibacterium sp.
CTCCTTCGTATTCCTTCCGTTTCCACTCTTCCCGAACACAAAGCGGATGTATTGGCAACGGCAGCATCGCTGGCTGACGAGCTCAGGCGCATCGGCCTCGAAAATGTTGAAGTAATCAAAACCACCGGTCACCCGCTCGTTTATGGCGATTGGCTGCATGCCGCTGGTAAACCCACCTGCGTTTGTTACGGGCACTACGATGTGCAGCCGCCCGATCCTCTCGATGAGTGGATATCTCCGCCGTTCGAGCCTGCCGAGCGCAACGGCAACCTTTACGCACGCGGTGCAGTCGATGACAAGGGCCAGATGTATATCCACATCAAGGCACTCGAATCCTTATTCAAGGCCCGCAATGGTAAGCTGCCAATCAATGTCCGCGTCATCCTCGAGGGTGAAGAAGAGGTTGGCGGCGAGCAGATTGCAACGTTCGTCCTTGAGCATGGCGACCGCCTCAAGGCAGACTTCGCACTCATCTCCGACACTGAATTGTTTGCCCCCGATTTGCCTACGCTCTGCGTTGGACTGCGCGGTATGGTCTACACGGAGATTGAAGCGTACGGCGCAAAGATTGACCTGCACTCGGGCATGTATGGCGGTGCCGCGCCTAACCCATTCATCGCCTTGGCGCAGATCATTGCGCAGCTCAAAGATTCATCCGGGCGCATTCTCATTCCGGGCTTCTACGACGCTGTGAAAGCTCCCCGCGAAGAGGAGCTGAAAACCTGGAGGCAGCTGCCATTTGACGAAGAACATTATCGTCACACGGAGGTAGGCTCGAGTCATCTCACCGGCGAGCCCGGCTTCTCCGTGCTCGAGCGCACCTGGGCGCGTCCCACGCTAGACGTTCACGGAATGCCCGGTGGATTCACGAGCGCAGGAGCCAAGACAGTGATCCCGGCAAAGGCGACAGCCAAAATTTCCATGCGCCTTGTACCGGACATGGAGCCGGACAAGATATTCGCGCAATACAAGAGCTATGTTGAATCGCTTACGCCGGCCGGCATCAGGTTGGAAATCCGCCTGATCCATGCTGCGGAGCCCAGCATCATCGGCACTGACAATCCTTATATTCAGGCTGCTACCCGCGCGCTAAAACAGGTCTGGAACAAAGACGCTGTCTTCGTCCGCTCCGGCGGCTCCATACCGATCGTCGGCGACTTCGAACGCCATCTCAAAATCCCTTCCGTGATGATGGGTTTCGGCCTCCCTGACGATAATCTCCATGCCCCGAACGAAAAATTCCATCTTGCAAATTTTTATCGCGGGATTGAGTCGGTAATCGAGTTTTTCGAAGAGCTGGGAAAGTGAACGCATTCGTGCTCGCTGGCGGGCAAAGCGCGCGCATGGGCCGCGATAAGGCTCTTCTTGAGCTCAACGGGCGTCCATTGATTGCGCATGCCTTGGAAAAGCTCCGTTCACTCGGCTTCTCGCCGCAGATTGTCGGCTCGCGCCCGGACCTCGCTGAATTTGCGCCTGTTATTCCGGACGTCCAACCCCAGGCCGGCCCGCTCGGCGGCATTGAAAGTGCTCTTGCAGCCTCCGATGTGGAACAGGGCCTCTTTCTTCCCGTTGATTTACCGTGGATGCCCGCAGAATTTCTTTGCTGGATGGTCGATCGCGCCGCAATTACACATGCTCTTGCCACGATTCCGCGGCTCTTGGGTTTATTCCAACCTCTCTGCGCAATCTATAACAGAGCGCTTCTGTCTCACACCCGGGCTGCAATTGCGGCAGGTGATGCCAAAGTGATACACGCCGTCGACCACGCTGCCAGCGCCACAGGTCTGCCCATCGACATTTTCGATGTGGAGATCATCGCCTCGGCGCAATCCTGGGAGCAGTGCATCCCTCTTTATCGCTGGTTCGAGAACATCAATACCCCCGCCGATTTTGGGAAAGCTATGCTGGAGCAATCGGCTCGTATCCACTAAGCTTAAGAAAAACGGCAGAATCAGCTTTGCTCTCATCGGGAGAAATCACTGGCCAGCACCACTCAGATCGAAACGATCGTTGAAGACTCCGATAATCGCGAGCCTGAGCCGTACATCGCTTTTGAGCACGTCTCAAAATCCTTCGGCAGTTTGGTTGTCCTCGATGATGTAAGCTTCTTCGTCAATCCAGGTGAAACTCTGTGCATTCTCGGCCGCAGCGGCGTGGGAAAATCCGTTTCACTCCAGCAGATCATGGGCTTCCTCAAGCCTGACTCGGGCAAAATCCTTGTTGCCGGCGAAGACATCACCGGCTTCGACGAAGAACAGATGCAGTCCATCCGTCGCAAAGTCACCATGGTTTTTCAGAATGGCGCCCTCTTTGATTCACTCACCGTAGGTGAAAATGTTGCCTTTCCGCTCCGTGAACGCAAAGAGCTGGTTGAAGACCAGATCCAACAGATCGTGAACGGATTACTCGAAATGGTCGGAGTCAGCGGAATGACCGACCTGCTTCCGTCCGACTTATCCACCGGGATGAAGCGCTCGGTCGCCATCGCCCGTGCTCTCTCGGCGCAGCCGGAAGCCATCCTCTATGATGAGCCGACAACGATGGTCGATCCGCTCATCGCACATCTGCTGGGTAATCTTATCCAGAAGCTCAAGCACCAACTTCGTCTCACCAGCATTGTCGTCACACACGACATGCGCTTTGCCCAGCGCCTTGCCGATCGCGTGCTCTTTCTGCATCAGGCCAAGGCGCACTTCTTCGGCACCATGGAAGAAATGAAGGCTTCGAACGATGAAGTGCTGCGCCAGTTTCTCGATCTCGACGCGCTAGTGCTTCCCGAGGTCTGATGTCCGAGCCAGTGACCGAAGCCGATTTCGTGGGGACCTGGCGTCTTCTCGACTACTCCTTCATTCACGAAGATGGAACCGTCGAGCACCCTTGGGGAGCCAATGTGCGCGGCTACTTGCTCTATTCCGCCGAAGGCTACATGAGCGGCAACTTGAGCCCCGCTACAGATTGGAAATCGAGGCGTGCGCGGCTCGCTGCTGCCTTTAAAGCTCACGACGGAGCAGGAGCCTTGCTCGCCGCACGTCCCGGGCGCAGAGACTATATCGCCTATGCCGGCCGCTATACGGTTGAAGGCGACACAGTGACGCATCACGTTGAGACCAGTCTTTTCCCCAACTGGGTCGGCCGTCCCGAAATCCGCTTCTACAAATTCGCAGGTAACACCTTGACTCTCAAAACAGGCCCTGTCCGGTCTGGAAAGCACACCATCGTCGCGCAGCTCATCTGGGAGCGCGTGCACTGAGCTCGACTCGCCGGACATACAGTCCCAGTTGATAAACTTGTAGTGTGAAGATCGCTCTTGCCCAGATCAATCCCACCATAGGAGACTTCGACGGAAACGCCCGCAAGATTCTCGATTTCACCCGGCAGGCAGAGCAGGGCGGTGCGGACCTCGTTCTTTTTCCCGAACTCGCAGTCTGCGGGTATCCGCCGGCGGACTTGCTGGAGAAGCCGGACTTCGTCGCACGCGCTGGCCAGGTAGTTGAGGAGATAGCTGCACAAACCGCGAACAGCAAAATCGCCGTCGTCTGTGGTTATGTCACCCCTGCTCATCATGGAACAGGCAAGCACGTCATGAACTCTGCGGCGCTCCTTCGTAACGGACGCGTCGAGTTCATCCAATCGAAGATGCTCCTGCCGTTCTACGACGTCTTCGACGAGCAGCGTTATTTCGCTCCGGCGCAGCGTCAGAGGCTTTTCATGCTCGGTGGCGAGCAGGTCGCGCTCACCATTTGCGAAGACGCCTGGAACGACAAAAGCTTCTGGGAAAATCGCCTCTACAATATTGATCCGGTTGAAGAGTTGATGTGCGCCGGTGGTTCAATCGTTTTGAACATTTCTGCCTCGCCATACTGGCACAGCAAGCGCCAGACGCGCCGCGAGATGCTGGCTGCCATTGCCCGCCGCCACGGCAAGCCAGTGCTCATGGTGAATCAGGTTGGCGGTAATGACTCGCTCGTCTTCGATGGATCGAGTCTCGCGCTCGGACGCAATGGCGAGGTCATTGCACAGGCCAAATCCTTTGAAGAAGACCTGATCTTTGTCGATACCAGGACCATGACCGGCGATATTCGTCCCGAGACAGACAGCGAGTGCGACGCAACCTATCGTGCGCTGGTTCTCGGCACGCGCGATTATGTGCATAAGTGCGGCTTCTCAAAGGCAGTCATCGGCTTGAGCGGCGGTATTGATTCCGCTCTAGTTGCGGTCATCGCAGCAGAAGCGCTCGGCAAAGAGAATGTTCTCGCACTCGGTATGCCCAGTCAGTATTCCTCGCAGGGTTCGATCGACGACAGCCGTCATCTCGCGGAAAATCTCGGCATCCGCTTTGACATCCTTCCAGTCAGTGGGCTCTTCGAACAATACAACGTCACGCTCAAACCGCTGTTTGCGGGCCTCAAACCCGATATCACCGAGGAAAACATCCAGTCTCGCATCCGCGGAGCGCTGCTCATGGCTGCGTCCAATAAGTTCAACTCGCTGGTGCTCACCACCGGCAACAAGAGCGAAATGTCCACAGGCTATTGCACGCTCTACGGAGACATGGTTGGAGCGCTTGCCGTCATTGGCGATGTCTTCAAGACACAGATTTATGCTTTGTGCCGCTACATCAACCGCGAAAGGGAAGTTATTCCTGCTGCCATTCTCGAAAAACCGCCTTCGGCCGAACTGCGCCCCGGTCAGAAAGACACCGACTCGCTGCCGCCATACGATGTTCTTGACCCCGTTCTCGAAGCTTACGTCGAGCGCTACGAAACGCCCGAAGCCATCGCCGAGTCCCGCAACCTCGACCTCGAGCTGGTGCAAAGAATCGTCAAGCTCGTCGAACGCAGCGAATACAAGCGCCAGCAGGCCGCACCCGTTCTCAAAGTCACCGCGAAAGCATTCGGCATGGGCCGCCGTTTTCCAATCACTGCGCGGGTTCAGGTTTGACGCGTACTCCAATTCGCAATAACAAAAGTTCCAACCCATGCGTCAGACCACTTACACTACAACTCGAGAATCAACTCATTGAAGGACACCCGATGCACTCTTGCACAATTCTGAAACAGGCATTTCTTCCTCTCGCACTCGCATCCGCAATCGTTGCTTCTCCATACCTGGCCATGGCCCAGACGCAGTCCTCGCCTTCGACTGCAGCCGCCGCGCCGTTCAAGTTCCCTCAGCCACCGGCTGACAATTTCACTGCCACAGCCCCTTCGCGCGCCACAGTGGAGGCCTTTCTGAAAGAGTCGTGGGGATACGATCCCAACCGCATGTGGCAGGTCTGGGCAATCCTCAAAACGCCAGCTACAGGCGTCAGTAAAGTTATCGTGCAGGTCACACAGAAGAATGACCCGCAGCATCAGGTGGCTTCGGCAACTTTTCTGGTCACGCCCGATGGCAAGCACCTCATCGCGAACGATCTCTCCATACTGAACTTTGGCGAGCATCCTTACGCGGAAGACAACCAGACCCTTCAGCAGCGCGCCAACGGTCCGAGCCGCGGAGGTGCAGACAAAAAACTCGAGATTGTCGAGTTTGCCGACTTCCAGTGCCCGCACTGCAAGGCCACACAGCCCGTCATCGAGCGGCTGCTTTCCGATTTCCCGCAGGCACACTTTGTCTTCGAAAACTTTCCTCTTGTCGCTCTCCATACCGAAGCCTACAAAGCAGCTGCCTACAGCGTGTGCGTAGCGCAGGAGGCCGGCAACGATGCGTTCTTCAAATTTGCCGACAACGTTTTTGCGGCCCAGGAGGGCCTTACTCCGGACACATCGGACGCAACCCTCGGTGATGCCGCAACCAAAATCGGCCTTAACGCCGCGAAGGTGGGGGCCTGCTCTTATTCCGACACGGCAAAGAGCGCAGTGAATGCTTCCATCAAGCTCGGTGAGGACCTCAATGTCGACCAGACACCCATGCTCTTCGTCAACGGCCGCGCGATTCCGGTCGGCGAAGTTGCCAGCGGCCAGATTCCCTATGACACGCTGAAGCAGATCGTGACTTATCAGTTCCAGCTCGATGCGGGACAGTAGCCCCCCCGAATGGTTTGCCATCTAACAGCAACCATTGGATTTAGAGGCTTCGTAATGCAATAAGGCCAGGGGGTGGTATTGTGACGAAGTTTCCAGTAATCCTTACCCCTCCCCCTGTTACCTCTTAACCGGTTGGCGCTCTATATCATTGATTCTATTTGGTTTTCTGTACAAGTTAGAGGGTATGTAATAGATTTAGAACGAGTTCTGGTTTTGCGAGCCCCCTTTCGCCAGCAAAAAACAGAAAAAGCGCGGTCTGTGGACCGCGCTCTTTTTATTCTGCCCCTAATTCCAGTCTAGCAGTTTCGGGGAATTCGACTGCATTTGTAAGTTTATGAATTTGAATGTGTTGTTGGTTTTTTGGCTTGACATGTAAGAAGAGTAGACGAACGGAAGAGTATTGTCATCAGCCCATTGACTGGAGTCAGGATTCTGCGGTAGTTGGATCGATGACCAACGTGACTTCCGCGATAAGGTTCGCCGGGAAGCCTCCCTGCTTCGCATGCTCGCGAATGGTCTTTTCGTCTGGAGCGATGTAGACGCAGTAAATCTTGTCAGCTGTCACATAGCTATGCAGCCACTGGATCTTCGGCCCCAGATGACAGAGGACGCCGCAGGATTTCTGTGAGATGGCGAGGAACTGATCGGGCGTGGAATGGCCAATTCCCGGAATGTCGCGTTCGATGACGTATTTGGGCATGTTCTTCGTCTTCCTTTTTTCCAGGCGCATGTCTGGACGGCGTGATCGCCGCGGAGCCATCTCCAGACCCCGCGGCGAGTC
>JASHRS010000252.1 GCA_030037215.1 Silvibacterium sp.
TGCAGGAAGTTGATGACCTCAACAACGAAATCCTGCTCATCGAGCGGGTCGGAGTAGCCGGCATGACCGTCCTCGTAGCCGGGCGCCTTGAGGAAGCTGACGGCGGGGAAGTTTCCGGCTTTGACGGCTGCGAAGAAGTCATTGATATCGTACTGGTGGTTGGCAGGGTCGCCCTGGTAGCCGATGGTAAACACCGATGTGGGGCGAGTGTGCTGGAGGTTGGCCGTGGAGGTGTAGTACTGAAACGGCTCATGGTGCTGGATGTAGTCGTTCTCAGTGACGCCGGTGATGGCGGAGGTGGTGGTGCGACCGCAGCCGGTGGTGCCGTTGGAGTTCTTGATAGCAAGGTCGAAGCCGCCCTCAAACCAGCCCCATGTGACGCCAGCCTTGTTGAGCAGGTCGCCTATGTTCTGGCCGCTCATGTGGATGGCCTTGGAGGTGCTGGAGCAGACGTCGCCAACCGGGTCGGCATCACCGATATCGGTGTAGCCGCCTGTGCCGTCCGCGACAACGGCGCTACCAGGAGAGATGTAGTCATCCACGCCATTGGTCTGGCCGGAGATGAGATTCAACGCGCCAGTGGTCGATGGGCCGAAGGTGGTGCCATAGGAGTTGTCATTCATGGCGTAGTGCTGGGCGTAGTTCCAGAGAGCGGTGACGGTGTTGCCGTCGTAGTAGCCCATGACAAGGCCATTGGTGGTCTGGCCGGTTGGCGGAGGGCCCGGTGTTCCGGTGTATTTCGGGAAGCCGTCCATCAGGCCGCCGTGGAAGGCCTCCTGCTCAGGTGTGTAGTTGTGGTCCTGATCGGCGGTTGCCGCCTGAGAGCGGTCAAGGCGGTATGGGTTCGAGGCGCCCGCACCGTTGAGGGTGGTATTGAAGGCGTTGGGGTTATTAGCCAGCAGCGCAGGCGTGAATCCGTTGACCGACGGAGTGCCGGGAGCGGCGACAAATCTGGGCTCACCTTTGGGGTTCGTGGCATAGGGGTAGGTGCCGAAGTAGTGGTCGAAGGAGATGTTCTCCTGGAAGATGACGACGATGTGCTTGATGGGGGTCGCGGTGGAGTGATCATCCTGCGCCGGGGCCAACATTGGTGCAAATGCCTGCGAGGCAACGAGTACAGAAGCCAGAGAGCTGGCAATTATCTTGTGCATAACCGCTCCTTTGAGGCCTTTTTCGGCCACAGGGCAGTTGTAGAGGCGGGTTGTAAACGGGCGGTTACTGGCGGGTTACACGGGGGCTAAATTCGGCAAAAATTTGAGCTGACGGATATGGATTTCAGTCGCGGAATGCGCCGCGGCAATTGGCGCGGTACCGAGCGCGGGCAGACTCCAGCTTTGCGAGAGCGTCGCCTTCGAGCAGCCGGGCACAGCCAAGCTGATGTGCAGTGAGGGCGACCTGGGCGAAGTGCTCACAGGTTTCAACCTTCATGAAGGCATCGAGCAGATCTTTTCCATAAGTGACAAGGCCGTGATTGGCCATCAGGATGGCGTCGTGATCGTGAAGGAAAGGCTGCAGGCTGGCGCCGACCTCGTCAGTGCCGGTGGTGGCATAGGGCGCCAGCGGGATGGCGCCGAGGGTCATGATGAGCTCGGCGCACAGAGGCGCGTCGAGAGCAAGGCCGCAGGATGCGAAGCCGGTGGCGATAGGCGGATGCGCATGGACGACGGCGTTCACGTCTGTACGTCCGCGATAGACGGCGAGATGCATGCCGATTTCACTGGTAACGTTGCGCGTTCCGGAGAGGAAACGGCCATCGCGGTCGACGATGACCATGTCAGCCGGGCGAAGGAGCGCCTTGCTGCAGCCGGTGGGCGTGGCAAGAATGCGCCGGTCATCGAGAACAACGGAGAGATTGCCCGAGGTTCCGGGAGCGAAACCGAGGCGGTGCAGCCAGCGCGAAAACCGCGAGAGCTGACGGCGAAGCTCGCGTTCGGACCGCTCGATGTTGATGACGGAGCCGTTCATGTGAGGACCGGGATGAGCCGGAACGTGCGAGTCGATGACAGTGATAGCAGGTTGAGATGTCATTTCATGCGACCTTTTGTTGAAAAGCGGTAAGTTTGCCGATGCCTTTTCCGAGGCGTTCCGAGATGGAGTAGAGTTTACCGACGGTGAGACCCGGGATGATTTTCACATGGCCGACTGCAGCGAAGCCCATGGAGGCCATGCAGCCGCATTGCGAGCAGTCAGGGTTACCGCCGAACTGACAGGGGGAGATGCGGGTTTTGAGATCGGCGGAGACGACCTCAGTGGTTCGCGCAAATATACATTCGTCCGGGGATTTGGGAGGGTTGAGGAACTCGCGCAGGACATGGTCGTTCAAATCGAGCCGAGGAAACTCAGTGCGCAGAGAAGCCAGTTCTCTGAGAACCCGGGAGCGCTCCTGCGGAGTGAGGATTTCCGGACCGGCGGCACCCTTTTGGGGAGTGAAAATGCTCATCCATATACGTTTAACCTGCGGCAGGTTGCTCCAGAAAGAGAGAAATGGAGCAAAGTAGTTGTTCTGCCTTGCCATCTGGCCGGTAATGGTGCAATGGACGGTCACTTTGCTTTCCCGAATGTTCTGCAAAATGCGATCGTAAGTGGCGGGTTTCCGCCGTTCATCGTGATCGGGTTGAAGTCCATCGACGGACACGGCGATGTCGAGCCGCGAGAACTTCATCCAATGCGCAGGAATTGGCCGAAACGCGCTGGTTACGAGCTGAACATATATACCCTGCTCATCGAGTTTGGGCAAGATTTTTTCGAGCTCACGGTAACGAACGAGCGGATCGCCCCCCACAATGGAAACGTGCATGGGGTGATATTGATCAATCAGACTGAGCACGCGATCCACCAACTCGTCTTGTTTGTAGTCAGAAAGCACGCGGAGGGTGACCCCGTTACCACCCAGATGCGCTTCGTCGTATGCGTAGCAGCCGGGACAGCGAAGCGGGCACTCGCGGGTGATTTCAATGGACAGCATCGGCTTTCGCCCGTTGAGGACGATGGACCAGGATTGGAGGAGATTTTGTGCCTTCATGAATTCCTCGGAAAAGCCGCCAGATGCGGCTGCCTAATTCGACTTTCTTGAGATGCGATATGGAATCAAAGAGGAGCTTTAGATGTGTTAAATGACGACGGATTCCTGGTATTCGCCGAAGACCTCGCGCATGGCGGCGGCGATTTCTCCGACAGTGGCGTAGCTTTCGACGGCATTGAGGATAGCGGGCATGATGTTCTGTGCAGTGCGGGCGCGGTCTCGGACCTGATCGAGGGAGGATTGCCAACGGGCTTTATCGCGGCGGGCGCGCAAAGCACGGATACGCTCGACCTGACGGCGCTCGAGAGTTTCGTCGATGCGCTGGATAGAGAT
>JASHRS010000253.1 GCA_030037215.1 Silvibacterium sp.
GGTGACGGCGTCGACGGATTTTGCGCCGAACTCCTCGGTGGCCCAGCGCTGGTAATAAGCCGTGTCGTCAATTTTGCCTTCGGGTAGCCCACCCCAGGCGACTTCCATGACGGCGCGTGTGGTCATGGCGACGGGTCGGATGTCGCTGGTGTTGAGCAGAAGATAGGCGGTTGCGCCAGCGTGGATGTAGCGGCCAAGCTCGGACTGGATGCGGTCGACGGAGACCATCTCGGATAGCTGGTTGGCCTGGCCGTTCATCATGGCGACGTGGAAGTAGGCTCCCTGACCGGCGGCAACCTGTCCGTCGTCCTGCATGTCTCCGTAGCCGGTGTCGGCCCAGACGAGGGTGACTTCGGGCGGGATTTTCAGATAGCCCTCGCGCATGAGGCGCGCGCCCTCCTGCCACAGGTCGGTGACGAAGTGGGCATTGGGGTATTTTGCGCGCACGATCTTCATCTGATCGGCGATGGCCTGGCTGATGCGCTGGCCGAGCAGCGGGTCATTGTCGCGGACGCTGGGATCGAGGGCTGCGTAGCTTTGATCGGAAAGACCGCGCAGTCCGACGCTCCAGAGGATTTCGTCATCGGGATTGTAGGCGGCGACAGCGTTGGTCCAGGCGCGCTCGAGAATTTCAGGGTGAGTGGAGAAATTGTAGGGAACGTCCGCAGGCCAGCGGGCCACATTGACGCCGAGCGGGATGGCGTGGTGCTGGTTGATGATGAGGCCGCGCTCGGCGGCGAGATGCACCTGCGCGTCGTCGGGGAAGATCCATGTTCCGGGGACGACGATGTTGCCCTTGAGGCGAAGGATGGTCTCGTAGACGTCGTTCCAGGTTTCAAGCGAGATGCCTGTGTGCTGGCCGGGCAGAGCCGGACGCCATCCAGTGAGCAGGTCTTCATCGTTGATGAAGAATCCGCGATAACGGAAGACCGGGCTGGGGTAAGTGTGAGTGAAGTCAGCGGGCAGCATGATAGAGGTTTGCTTCTCGGGCTGTTTGTCGGTCCAGAGAATCATGGGATCGACGCCGAGAACCGACTGCGAGAACTGATAGATGGCATAGATAGTGCCGCGCATGTCTGCTCCGGTAAGGCAGACGGCATACTTCTTTTCCTTGCCGGGCATGCGGGCGATGGAAAATGCGAAGGATTCGGTATCGTGCGCCATGGCGCATTTGATACCAAAGGGAAGGTCGGGGCCCTGCGCGATCAGGATGGAAACTGGACCTGCTTCGTCAGGATTGTTCACGAGGCTGGGTGCCGCTCCGAAGACTTTGCTGAAGTCGCTGAGCAGGTCTTTTGTGGCAAGACGGATGGGGCCGGAGGTCTGCGGGCTTTCGAGGATGGTGATGGAGCTGTCGATGGTAACCGGCGCTGATGTGACCTGAGCCCGCGACTTAGGCGATTCTGTCCATGCTGATGATGCGGTGGCGAAGATGATCGCTGCGCACAGCAGCGGTGTATGAACGATGCGCGCAATCCTGCGGGGGGACATGCATTCTCCTTTGGAAGTGTTGATGTGCCTGCGAATGCAAGGCACACCATTTTACTTCCGACACGAAGCAGGCAGCCAAGCGCCGCAGTCGCAGAGAAGGCTATGCGACCGCCTGCGCGTGATCGGCCCGCGCTGGCCGCGCCTTCGGCAGGAGAAATCCAGCGGCGATGAGCCAGATGAATCCGGGGAAGCGCACGAGAGGGATCAGAAAGAGAAGTTTGGGGAAAGCAAGATTCAGCCAACTGAGTTCGCCGGCAGCGGCCAGGATGAGTCCGAAAACGATGAGCCATTTGGGGAGCAATCGCATAAATGCGGAGGTCACGGAGATGCCCGCAATCAGTAGGCCCATGGGTACGGAGAAACCAGGGCCACCAAGGCCAAAGCCGAGGTAATAGAGCGCCAGCACGATGGGAGGATTCTGGAGGACACTGGGACGGAGCGCTGCCAACATGGCCATTGTGCCAGCGAATGCGTCGGCAACAACAAGAAATCCGCCGAAGAGCGCGATGTAGATTCCGGCGGCGCGCGCTCCCAGGAAGTGAAGACGGCTCACCATGGCGGCAGTGAAGATGCCGAGACAGACCATAGCTCCAAATTGCAGCACGAGACAGAAGAGGACACGCGCGCCATAGGTCTGGAAGTAAGGGATGATCACCGAAGCAGGTTCCCACGGGCCGGGCCAGTAGGGCTCCTTGTAGAACATGGTGACCGGATACAGACCGACGCAGAAGAGCACGGTGTAAAGAACGGCAAGCATTCCGGGATGCGGGCCCTTGTGGACAGGCCCGGTTACAGGTGTGTTCATACATGTATCCTTTCTGCTGCTCTACGCAGCCAGAGTTCGATGACTATCGTGTTGAGGGAAAATCCGATCCAGAAGGCGACACCGAAAAACTGGTGCGGCGTAAGGTGAGTAAGCGGCGCGGTTGCGAAGAAGACGCCCATGACGGGCCGTGTTGTGGCGATGCCGAGCAGGATGGCGACGGCACGAATGATCCATCTCCATTTCTGCGTGTCATCGTTGCGTCGTGAGAACACATATGCCCGCGCCAGCGATGCAATAAAGAGCGTATTGAATAACAGGACTGCGGAGCGTTCGAGCCATCCTCCAACGGCATGAACGCTCATGGCATAGGCAGTGGCCCCGACGACAAAGCCGAGGAGAAAGAACGCACGTTCGAGGAGTCTCAAGCTGCGTGTGCGAGTCCAGAAAAGAAAAGGCAGCAAGAGCACCAAGGCGACGGCGCAGAGGATGTGGGTCCATGTGAGCCCGGCGTGCGCCACAAAGTAGCTATCAAGATTAGCGAGTTGTGGCGGCGCGCCGCCTGTTGGCGGAGCCAGCAAGGCAATGGCCCGGAGCACAACGACGGCAACTGCGATTACGATGCAGACCCAGAAGGCCACTTTCATCCAGCGCGGAAACCCTGAAGCAAGGGAGTCGGGAGCAAGAGAATCGGGGAAACTGCTCTGGATCGCTGCAGTCTGCGCGCTTTCCTGCTCAATAGGAGCACTCATGGCCGGACCTCCTTTATCAATGTCATGACCTTATATTTAATTTGACATATTGTCAAATTAAATATTCTGCCTTAAACTTGACCCGTGACGGCAAAAAAGAGGGAAGAGTGCAAGCGCCCGTATGAGCTTGGTAAGCGCCTGGAGCAGATGGACCAGAACCGTGCTGCAGTTCTTCAGGCTGCGCGGGCGCAACTTGAGGCGAAGGGTTACCGTCAACTGACAATGGGATCGCTGGCGGCGGAGAGCGGTTTGACGCGGCAGACAGTCCACAACCTGTTCGGGACCAAGACTGCTGTGCTGGAGGCGCTGTTTGACGTGATGGCACTCGGCGGCGGGATGGAGAAGATGCGCGAGGTCATGACGCAAGCGTCAGCCGAAGCGATGCTGGAGGGATTTGTTGGCGTTTTTTGCCGCTTCTGGGCGAGCGACCGCGTGCTAATGCGGCGCATACGCGGAATAGGCGCAATCGATCCGGAATTCGGCGCAGTGATTGAAGCGCGCGACAAGCGAAGGCTCCAGGCGGCTATGCGTATTGTGGGGAAGATGGGTATTCGCGGAGATATAGAAGAACGAGCTGCAGCACTGACAGCGCTGACGTCCTTCGAGTTTTTTGATGCTCTGGCTGAAAACGCCCTAGACGAGAAGCGCGCGCAAACGGTTGTGCTGGAGCTGGCTCGGAAGGCAGTTGGCTGCTGAAGCAGGGTGAGCGCGTACTGCTCAGGCGGTGTTGGGAGCTATGTCGACAAGCGGGTAGCCGAGACGCTTCCACTCGTCGAAGCCGCCGAGCAGCGGGCGGACGCGATAGACGCCCATCCTGCGGATGGTGAGCGCCATTTTTGCCGCCGTGGCCTCGCTGGGGCAGGTGCAGAAGAGCACGACGTCGCGGTCACGCGGAATTTCGGAGCAGTGCTGGACGAGCTTGTCGGGCGAGAGCAAGATGGCTCCAGGAAGAGTGCGCGGGTCGGGCAAGT
>JASHRS010000254.1 GCA_030037215.1 Silvibacterium sp.
CACTACCGGAATTTACGATGTCATGACAATGTGGGAATACTCTATTGAAATGAGGGGCCATTGCGAAAGAAGGACAAACTACCGCACAAGCAATTGGTTATGTGGGAGTAGGTACAGATTGGCAGGAATATCTGACTAAATCCCATGGGCAATGATCACAATGCTAACTGCACTTTTGGGTGCTCAACTCGACAGTCGCTCCAAATGCCGGAAGCCGCCGGTCTGGTAAAGGACTCCGGCGAACAGAGTGAAATTGTAGGCGGCGTGAACGACCACTCCTGCAGCCACTGAGTCTGTTGCCAGCCGCACGATGCAAAGCACAATGCTCACCATTCCAATCAACACCAGGGGTCCCCACGCGTGTGAAACCTGGGGTGAGTGCATGAAGGCAAAGCCGAGACTGGTCAGCAGGATCGAGATCGGGACTCCAGCCAGATTGGCAGTGCTCTCCGAGATCTTGCCGCGATCTGCAAACCATCGGAACGAATTGATCAGTCCGGGCAACAGAAAGCCGCGGAACGCCAGTTCTTCGAGCAGCGGCGCGACCGTCAGTCCGAAGATCAGCATTAGCCATGCTCCAGCCGCCGACTTCATCATGTCCTGTGTGATCGGCGGATTATCCGGCATGGGCAGATAATTACCGAAAACCGTAATGCCGAAACCTGTGGCAAGGCCGAGGATGGCCAGCAGGAAAAAGCGGCGCCAGGCTGCGTCAGCACCCCAGCTCACGCCCTTGCCGAAGGATTCATTCCACAGGACGGAAAAGACTGGGATCGCGATGAGAGCAATCAGGCCATAGGAGAGTGCCTGAATTGGAATGCTTGCCCGTGCATCGTCGCTCGAAAGCAGAAAGAGCGCATCAAAGCTGCGGTGCGGAAAAATATGGCTGAGCTGCAGGATAAAGACGCCCAGCACCTGTCCGATTCCAATCAGCACCACGCACAGCACGAAAAACAACACTGCATGGCCGAGGTTCGGAATGCGACGCGGATAAACTCTCGGCGGAGGCGCGGGAATCCCGAAAATATCAGGCAGGAACGCGCTGTCCAGCATGGACGGGGGGAAGGATTGCGCAGAATGTGCGGGGTAGAAATCCGTGTCATGCTGCGGCACGGGCGAAGTTTCGTAATCTGGGGGCTCGTCACTCGGCTCGTTACTCATCGACGCGCTCATTGTATCCACTCTTTCTTCTTTGCAGCTCGGTGCTTTGATTTTGACCCATTCTTCCCGGCTTGGATCCCGGCCGTTTCCGCAGAAGCTTCGCCGGAAACCTCATAATACCTGCGCAGGAACTCCCCGGTATGCGAATTTGCAACACGCGCAATCTGTTCCGGAGTGCCTTCGGCGACGATCTGCCCGCCATCCTCGCCGCCTTCAGGGCCGAGATCGATGATCCAGTCGGCGTTTCGAATCACGTCGAGATTATGCTCGATGATGATAACGGTGTTGCCCAGGTCCGTAAGCCGGTGCAGCACCTCAAGCAGCCGGCGTACGTCATCGAAGTGGAGTCCGGTGGTCGGCTCATCGAGCAGGTAAAGCGTTCGCCCGGTCTGGCGCTTGCTCAGCTCTCGCGCAATCTTCATGCGCTGCGCCTCGCCGCCGGAAAGCGTTGTGGCAGGCTGCCCGAGATGGATATAGCCCAGGCCGACATCGACCAGCGTCTGTAATTTTTGCTTCACCTGCGGGATATCGGCCAGCACCGGCAGCGCGTCTTCAATCGTCAGGTCGAGAATATCGGCAATCGAGTAGCCATTAAATTTAACAACCAGTGTTTCCTGGTTGTAGCGCCGTCCGTTGCAGACTTCACATTGCACATAAACATCGGGCAGAAAGTTCATCTCGATGCGCCGTTGTCCGTCGCCTTGGCAGGCTTCGCAGCGCCCTCCGGCGACGTTGAACGAGAAGCGTCCCGCCTTGTAGCCACGCTCGCGTGACTCGGGCAGCATGGCAAACAGGTCGCGGATGGCAGTGAAGACGCCAGTGTAGGTCGCAGGATTGGACCGTGGGGTACGTCCGATCGGTGACTGATCGATCCGGACGGCTTTGTCGATCTGCTCCAGGCCGCGAATGCGCGTGTATTCGCCGGGCTCTTCGCGCGAGCCATAGAGCTCCTTGGCTAGGGCCCTGTAGAGTGTGTCGTTCACCAGAGTGCTTTTGCCGGAGCCGGATACGCCGGTGACCACCGTCATGACGCCGAGGGGAAATCTCACGGTAAGATTGCGCAGGTTGTGGCTCTTCGCGCCTTCAACCGCAATCCACTTGCTGGTAAGGGCGCGCGGCGCAATGCGGTGCTGAATGGTCGCTTCGCCGGAGAGATATCGCCCGGTGAGAGACGCCGGGGACCTCATGATCTCTTCAGGAGTCCCTTCGGCAACGAGATCGCCGCCCAGTCTCCCTGCTCCTGGGCCGAGGTCGAGGATGTAATCGGCGTGGCGAATCGTATCCTCATCGTGCTCAACAACCAGCACCGTATTGCCAAGGTTGCGCAGCGACTCAAGCGCAGTTATCAGCCGCAGGTTGTCGCGTTGGTGCAGGCCGATGGAGGGCTCATCGAGCACATAAAGCACGCCGCGCAGCCGTGAGCCGATCTGTGTAGCCAGCCGAATCCGCTGGCCTTCGCCGCCTGAGAGCGTAGCCGCATTGCGGTCGAGCGAAAGATAGCCCAGGCCAACTGCGGTAAGGAATTCCAGCCGCTCCACGATTTCGCGGCGCAGGCGTTCGGCGATCAGCGCCTCGCGCGCAGTGAACTGGAGATTGCGGGCTGCTGTCAGCGCGCGGTTCAGCGGAAGCGCCGTGAAGTCGGCAATCGACATGGTCCCGACCTTTACAGCCAGCGATTCCGGACGCAGGCGGCGGCCCTTGCACGCAGGACAGGTTGAGGCCGACATATAGTTCATCATCCACTCGCGGTAGGCATCCGAGCGCGATTCCTCCAGATTGTCGCGCAGCCACGCAAGAATCCCATGGAAGCCTGTGCGCGGTGCTTCCGCCTTCGGCGGTCCATACAGCAAAAGCTCCTGCTGCTTCTGCATAAGCTGCTCGAAGGGCTTTTTCAGGTCGATCTTGTATTTCTCGGCTGCCAGATGAATCAGCCTGATCAGGTACTGCGATGCTGAGCCAGGGCCGAGCCCGCCGTCGAGCAGCGGTTTCGACCAGTCGCTGATGATCTTTGCCGGATCGAAGTCATAGATGCTGCCCAGCCCGTGGCATTCAGGACAGGCCCCATAAACACTGTTGAAGGAGAAACTGCGTGGCTCCAGTTTCGGCACATCGAGCCCGCACTCCGGGCAGGACATGGACGAGGAATAAAGCTGCTCGTCGTTCTGTGTTCCCACCAGCACCAGGCCGTTGGCCATTTGCAGCGCTTTGGCTACTGAGGATTCAAGCGCCTTCTCAATCCCTGGCTTGAGCACTGCGCGGTAAACAATGGCTTCGATGGTATGGTTCTTGCGCTTGTCGAGATTGACCGGCTCGGAAAGATCGCGAATCTCACCGTCCACGCGTGCGCGGAACCCCTGCTGGTCGAGTTTGTCGAGCAGGTCCTTGAACTCGCCCTTGCGCCCGCGCACCACCGGAGCATAGATGGTCACACGCTCGCCGTATCCCAATGCAAGAATGCGCTCGACAATCTGCTCGGCGGACTGACGGGAGATTTGGCGTCCGCAATTGGGACAGTGCGGCGTGCCTACCGAGGCGTACAACAGGCGAAGATAGTCATAGATTTCCGTGATGGTGCCGACGGTTGAGCGAGGGCTGCGGCTGGTGGTCTTTTGTTCAATGGAGATGGCCGGGCTCAGGCCTTCAATGGAATCCACGTCCGGCCGCTCAATTTGATCTAAGAATTGCCTCGCATAGGCCGATAAGGTTTCTACATAGCGTCGCTGGCCCTCGGCATAGATGGTGTCAAAGGCAAGCGACGACTTGCCGGAGCCTGAAAGCCCGGTGATAACCGTAAGCGTATTGCGTGGAATCTGGACGCTGATATCGCGAAGATTGTGCTGACGCGCGCCGCGCACGGTGATGTGAGTAATGGGCATCTAGAATTTTTGAATCACGCGCGGCGGATGGAACTTCGCTTGCAACAACTGTTTCCGGAAGTGGAAAGAATCAGCGAACACGCAACCCTTGGAAGTATCTTATTCGCCAATAGAAATACGGGTCAAACACGTGTTTTCCGCTGTTGTAGCAGGGCTCTGAAATGGCATCGTAATAATTGGATAGTGTAAGACCCGGAAGCGTTGATCTGTAAGAAATGGAGGATCTGCCGGAAGGCGGACGTAAAAAAGTAATCAATGCAGGATGTCATCAACATGTTCATGCTGATTTGTGCCAGCGCCGCAGCTATGGCGTTTGGGGTTCTGGCAGCTTATGGAATCTGCCGCGCAGGATTTGCAGTGCTACGCTTGCATGCACGTTCAGTCGCCCTGGAAGCGGCAAACGTACAGTCCAGCAGGGAACCGCAGGCACGGCTCACCTAACTGGTTTTACCGATAACACCTTCATTTACAAGGCTTTGCCAGCTTGGGAGATCCGGGTTCCGGAATTTCATCTCTCTAAAGAAAACCGCTAGTTCTGCGGTGTGTCGCTGCTATTAGGTGCCGGATAGCCTTCGCTCGGTTGCTGCCCCTGTTGCTCCTGATGCATTCTCTGCAGCTCCTGGAGCAACTCCTGAGGACTTCTTGCACGATTAGCCGTACCCGGCGGGACCGGCGGCGGAGGAGGCTGCGTGTCTTGCTCTTCTGGATACTGTGTAGGCTGAAATCCTTCGTCATCGTCGCTCCCTCGCACCCCTGGCAGTGACGACGGGCCGGAAGTGCCTCCTGCAGGACGCGCTGTCAACGCCAGTTCACGCGGCAACCCCGCAGGTGTCACTCCCAGCATCAGCACATTGTAGCCAGAACCGGTCAGCAGATCGGAAAGCACATCCCGCGCAGCTCCGGGCCCGTAGCTGCCGAAGACGCGCTGATCGCTGCTGCCCGCAGCCGGCAATCCTTCCACCTTCATCCCCCCGGCCACGGAAATCTGTCCCAGAATTGCAGTCAGGCTCGAATTGTTCGCCTGAATAGTGAGTTTGCCGGCCGCCAGAGTCACCGTTGCCGGTTGTGCCGGATGATCGAGCAGGGATGGGGCCTTTGTGGGTACGGGCGCAGGTGCAGGGATAGGAGATGGTTTGGCAGGCTCCGTCTGTGATGGCATCGGGTTCGTTGAGTGATTCATGTTGGTCTGTGCCTGCCCAAGGCCGCAGACACATGCAAGGCACGCCACCACTGCCAGTCGACACGCAACGAATTGTGGAACATGCACCATGAAGATCGCGATTGTGCTCCAGCGGCCCGACCCGCCTTCTATGTACTAGACTAGCAGTGGTTTCAATTTGCTCACGGAGATTTTCCTGAGCGAGCCGCGAAAATTCATTATGCGACTGCGCTGCTTGAACATCGCTCTTGTCCTGGCCATATCCTCCTTCTGGCTGCCTGTGGCGCACGCCGTTTCCTGTACCACCGAAAGCGGGATGGCACAGGCGCAGCGCCATGTCTTTGAGCAGACTGCGCGTTCGATCGGCGCCTTCATCCAGGCAGGCAATGTCGCAGGGGTGCGCAACGACACCATTGCCGAAATCGCTGCAAAATTTGACCCTCTCGCCGCCAGTATCCAGCAGGTCGCTCCGCAGATAGAGAAAGCGACTCTGACGGTCGACGCGCTTTATAACCTCGATGCCGGCGATCTGAAGGCGGGCTCGGAGCAGGCTGAGTTCTTCTGCTCCGTATCTGGATCGGCGTTGGTGGTTACGATCACGATTCCGCAGCTCCCGCCGGGAAATTACGCCGTTGCTGTGCTGCACGCGACAGGTGTTGAGCAGCCGCAGCAGCTTACGCTGATTCTCCAGAATGAACCCGCCGGATCGGCACAATGGAAGCTGGCAGGGCTTGTCATTCGCTCCCTCACTGCGGCGGGTCACGATGGCGTCTGGTATTGGAAACAGGCACGCACTTATGGCGCGAAGCAGCAGAACTGGAATGCGTATTTCTATTACCAGACTGCGACTTTTCTGCTGAATCCAGCCGACTTCTTCTCCAGCCCGAATCTGGAAAAACTCCAAAAGGAAGCGCAGGCAGTAAAACCGGCGGACTTGCCAGGAACCGAGCCGCTCGTGTTGCAGGCCGGCGGCGATAGCCTTGAAATCACACGCTTGCGGACAGAGAACTTCGAGAATGGGCTCGATCTTGTTATAGATTACAAAGCGAAGAACGTATCCGGTCCAGTCGCGACACGAACGCAGATTTTGCAGCTGATGAACGCTCTGCTGGCACGGCATCCCGAGCTTCGCGAGGCCTTTCACGGTCTCTGGGTCTATGCTTACAACGACAGCGGACAGCCTTTTGCCATTGAGCTGCCGATGAATCAAATTCAATAGGGCGCCACAACAAAATTCAGAAAAGGAAGCAACTGCCCGTATGCCCAATCTAATGGAGAAGACACTGTCCCAGGCGATTGAACAGCGCCGAGCTACTCCGAGCTTCGATGGTGCTCCGATTCCCGATGCAGATCTGAAGAAAATTCTCGAAGCAGGATTGCATGCCCCAAGCGGCTACAATATGCAGCCGTGGCGCTTTGTGGTGGTGCGCAGCGAAGAAGGGAAGCGCCGCCTGCGCGGGGCCAGCTTCAATCAGCCCAAGGTCGAGGAGGCATCCGCCGTTATCGTGGCTTGCGGAGACGCCGACGGCTGGCGCAATGGTGACCTGGAAGAAATGCTGCGGCTCGGGCGCGAGGCAGGAATGCCCGAGAACTATGCCGAATCAGCTCGAAACAACATTCCCAACTATCTGGCGAATCATCCCGACCTGACGGCGTGGCTCACCAAGCAGGTGATGCTCGCTTTTACCAGCATGATGCTGATGGCCGAGGTGCTCGGCTACGATACGGCTCCCATGGAAGGCTTTGAGCAGGAGAAAGTGCGCGAAGTTTTGAAACTGCCGCTCAGTTACACCGTCGTCGCACTGTTGGCCATCGGGCATCTGAGCGGCGACGACAAATTTTACGGCGGCAGGTTCAATATGGCTCGTACCGTATTCGACGGCGAGTACGGCAAGCCGATCAAGCTGTGAACGCGCGCGAGTATCCCGAGCGTCCTATCGTCGGTGTGGGCGCCGTGATCTTTGACCATGACTTGGTTCTCCTCGTCCAACGCGGGCATGCTCCCATGCAGGGAGAGTGGTCGCTGCCTGGTGGTGCGCTGGAAGTCGGCGAAACACTGGAAGAGGGAATAAGGCGCGAGGTTCTGGAAGAAACCGGCTTGATTGTTGAGCCTGTCGCGATGGTTGAAGTATTCGACCGCATCGCGCGCGACAATACTGGCCGCGTTCAGTTCCACTATGTTCTCGTGGATTATCTCTGCCGCGTCATCGACGGCTCGCCCGCGCACGCCAGCGATGCTTCGGGCCTGCGATGGGCTTCTCTCGACAAACTGGACACGATTGCGCCGTTTACGCGCGAGGTGATCCTGAAGGCATGGAAGCTCACGGCTTCGGCCTAGAGCGGTGCTTCACTCATCACCCTTCCACACATACGCCCCTGGCTGCGGCAACCCGATATGCGCCAGCACGCGCGCCACAAATTGCTGCGCCATTTCTGTCGAATCAATGGGGTTGTTATAGAAAGCGGGAATCACTGGAAAAATCGTCGCTCCTGCATCCGCGGCCAGGCCCATATTGCGCAGATGAATCTTGTTGAACGGTGTTTCGCGCACGCACAGCACCAGCGGACGCCGCTCCTTCAGGCACACATCTGCGGCTCGCTCGATCAAATTCTGCGCAAGCCCGTTGGCGATGCCGGCCAGCGTCCCCATGCTGCATGGCAGAATAATCATGCCGTCTGCAGGGTAGCTGCCGCTGGCAACGCACGCCCCGATGTCGCTGTCGGAAAGCTGGTGTATCTTGGCAGACATTTTGCCGACTAGCTTCTCCGCAAGCCCGTTGCGTCCGCTTATGCGCATCTCTTCAGCGAGCACGCGCAGCGAATTTTCCGACGGAATAAAGTTCACGAGCTCTACTCGCTCGTCTGCCTCAAGCGTTTGCAGCAGAATCTGGCCGAAGATAGCGCCGCTGGCGCCGGTTATGGCGACGGTAATCCGCATCGGGTGGTCAGACATTTCGCAACCGGCTTGGGAAGAGAGACTGTGTCATCGTGTCTGGTATTTGCTTCATCGAGTCGGCGGAGAAGTTGAGGTCAACTCTCTCCATCCCTCTCGGAGAGAATAAATGATCCATCGCACCGCAAACGCAGCGCATAGGATCAATGCGACCGCAATCGAAGCCGCGGCCCATGGATGCCGTGTCGTTAGCCATGTGATGCCCACGGCAATGGCATCTTCACCTGTGCTGAGCGCGATGTTCGAAAAAGGCTCCGGACTGGCCGTGACAGCGGTCCGCACGGCGGTTTTTGACCCATGCGCGACCAGTGCAATCGCCGCTCCGCCTGCGGCCGCCAGAAGCTGCATCGGTGGTGATAGGTGCGAGCTGGCCTGATACGCGAGCAGAGCGGCCACTGGAAGCCGTATGAACGTATGCAGTGCATTCCAGATCAGGTCAAACCCCGGGATTTTATCGGCGACAAACTCCAGCGCGAACAGCGCGCCGCTTACTCCAATGACCCACCAATCGCCCAGCATCTCAAGGCCCGAAGGCAACACCACCCAATGGGCTCGCGTCAGCAGCCCCAGCGTCAGCACCGTCGCATATACATTCAAGCCGGCTGCAAAGCTGGCGGCAATAACCAGTGCCGCAATATTTGCTGGAGTGAAAACGGTCACGTGAATCCCTGCTTTCGGGAGAAGATGACCCAGATCCTAATGCTGGCAACTTACCGGATGTTTGCTGCCATTGACAACTACCCAGCCGTTGTCGGCGCCGCGATGCGTCGAGCAGTGCACATCGTGAATGCCGGCGGCAAACTTTCCGTACGATGGGAAGAATGCCTGTCCATAGGCAAAAACAGAGGCATTTGCAGGAGCGGTAATAACGCCGTCAAGGTCGTCATTGATCACTACCTCCACCAACCGCATATTGCCGTCGGGCATGTTCACGCGCAACGGCAGAATCTCATGCGGACCGTGCTCGCCTCCGCGCTGGCCGCGCGAGGAACTGGCGGTAACGCCGCAAACCATTACGTTGTCCACTGCGCGGCTTTGTCCCGACTGTAGAAGATCGAAAAGTTTCTGGTTCACCTGCGATGTGCAGGACGCGGGAACTGGGACATCTCGTTGTGCTGCAGCGGGCAGGGCTGCGCTACTCAGAGCAACAATAAAGCTGGCCAGAATTCGCAGCATGCTAGGTCTCTTTCAGCACGCGATCGAAGATGGTATCTACGTTGCTCAGCTGCCGATTTAGGTCGAATGTCCTGGTCAACTGCTCTGCACTCAGTCGGCTGGTAATCTCCCGATCAGCTGCGACCAACTCGCGAAAGACTAGGTCATTCTTCCACGCATGCATCGCATGCTTCTGCACCAGCCGGTAGGCGTCTTCGCGCGACATGCCGGACTCGGCCAGGTCGAGCAGTAGTTGCCCACTGAAAATCAGCCCACCCGTGCTTTCGAGGTTCTTCAGCATTCTCTGCGGGTACACCAGCAGCTTTTCCATCAGGTTTGCAGTCTTCGCCAGCAGGTAATCGGTCAGAATCGTCGAATCTGGCAGAATCACCCGCTCCGCCGACGAATGTGAGATATCGCGCTCGTGCCATAGCGCAACGTTCTCATACGCTGCCTGCGCGTTGGCGCGCACCACGCGCGAAAGCCCGCTGATCTGCTCGCAGGTAATCGGGTTTCGTTTGTGCGGCATAGCCGACGAGCCCTTCTGCTTCTCGGAAAAATACTCCTCAGCCTCGCGCACTTCCGTGCGCTGCAGGTGGCGAATCTCCGTCGCGATCTTGTCCAGCGTGGCCGTAATAATCGCCAGCGTGGAAATATAGTGCGCGTGGCGGTCGCGCTGCACCACCTGTGTCGCAACAGGAGCCGGCTTGAGCCCCAGCTTCGCAACAATACGCTCCTCGTGCTCAGGCTTGAGATGCCCGAAGGTTCCGACCGCGCCCGACAGCTTGCCCACACGAATCTGCTCGGCAGCTTCGTCGAAGCGCTTGATGTTGCGCTGCACCTCGGCATACCAGTTCAGCAGCTTCAGGCCGAACGTCGTAGGCTCTGCATGGACGCCGTGCGTCCGGCCCACCATCGGCGTGTGCTTGAACTCGAGCGCGCGATTCTTCAATACCTCCGCAAGCTGCGCCAGGTCTTCACAGATGATCTTCGACGCAGCCTTGAGCTGCAGCGCTTGCGCCGTGTCCACCACATCGGTCGACGTAAGCCCGTAGTGCAGCCAGCGCGCTTCCGGCCCAACATGCTCCGCCACTGCGGTGGTGAAGGCGATTACGTCGTGGCGGACCTCAGCCTCGATCTCGTTGATGCGCGCTGCATCGATCTTGCCCCGATCGCGGATGGCCTTCGCAGCCTCTGCGGGGACAATGCCGTCTTCGGCCAGTGTTTCGCTGGCTGCGGCTTCCACCTCCAGCCACATGCTGTACTTATTCTCATCGCTCCAGATGCGGCCCATTTCCGCGCGGGTATAGCGTGCGATCAACGAAGGAATCCTCCCAGGGGGTAGACTCTTATTTTATCGTCTGTGCATCTTAAAGACGTGTTACAGCAAAGAGGGAGCGAAAATGTCGGATGTTGTTACGATAGCGCGATTCAATGAGCCACTTGAGGCGGATATGGCCCGTCTCCGGCTCCAGTCTGCCGGAATCGAAACTTTTCTGTCCGGTGAAAACGGCGCTATTCTTGAGCCGGGTCTCGGACCGTTGCAGCTTCAGGTCAGCGCGGAAGACGAAGCTGATGCGCGCGTTATCCTTGCCGATCCGGGTATTGCTGACTCAGCGGCCGATACGGCGTCATCAGTCGACCGGCAGAGCTAGCGGGGGACTCCTAGGCGCTCGCTCATTTCTTCGTAAAGAAACCCTTCACCGGGCCTGTAGGGCTGCACCCATTCGCCGTCGATGACGAATTGCGGAATGGCCCGTTTGCCCACGTTGCGGAAAACCTCTTCCAGTGCGCCTGGCGTGCGCTCAACATCAATTTCCGTGTACTCAATGCCGTGCTTGTCGAGAAAGCGCTTGGCTTCGCGGCAGTCACGGCACCAGAACGCTGAGTAAAGGGTAAGATTCATCACATTCCATCATAAATTCCCGCCGTCATCTTGCGCTTAGTCCCCCAGAACAAAGTCGATATTGATTGTCGTCTCCACATCCACCGGCTTTCCATCGAGCCTGAACGGTGCATACCGCGCCCGGCTAAGCGCAGCCAGAGCGGCCTGCACCAGCATGGCAGGGCCGCTCACAACGCGCGCCTGCTCAACCAGACCATCCTTGGAAATGACAGCCTGGATCGTTACGGTCCCCTGAATATGCGCCGCCTTCGCGATTGCCGGATACACCGGCTCAATCGGCACCAGAACATGTCCCTGCGCTACACCCGCAGAGATTTGGATGGGCCCTGCAGGCTTTGGCGGCGGAACAACATGTGGCGTAGGAGGATTTCCGAGCAAAAGCATCGCGCCATGCACGTCGCCCTTTCCTTGATCGACGGCTCCATAATTCATTCCCGGAGGCGTTGACTGCGCATCATCACCCTGGGCTACGCGGTGTGGAATTGTCGTCGGCGCAGTAAGCCCGACCAGCTGCACCGGGTTTAGCGCTCGGACTGAAGGAATGTGCGGCAGTTGCGCCGGCGCGGACGGCGGCGGCGGCGCAACCAACAGTGCTGAAAGCGCTTCTTTGGGCAGAGCGGCTGGATAAAGATAGGGAATCAGAACCAGCACCGTCAGCACGGCTGTTTGTAATGCTAAGGATCCGGCAGCATACCATTGGCTATGCGTGCGAATACGTCCCGTGGACTCGACCAGACTGTCTTCAAACATAGACTCTCCATCATTCAGGTGGAGAGAGCGAGACATCTGCCCGAATAGACACCCGCACTGCCGTTTCGGTTCCCGCCGCTCGCCGGATATCATGCGTTCATGACTGCTGACGAGATCAAACGGCTTCTGAATCTTGCGCCTCATCCTCGCGAGGGCGGCTTTTTCTCACGAACCTGGCGCGCGGAGGAAACCATACCGCGCGAGGCATTACCGGCTCGCTATCCGGCAGACCGCGCAGCGGGGACGTGTATTTACTATCTACTCGAACCCGGGGCGTTCTCTGAGCTACATCGTCTCGCCTCCGACGAAATCTTTCACTTCTACCTCGGCGACCCGGTCGAAATGCTGCAGTTGCATCCCGACGGCTCCGCGCGCACAGTGATCATCGGCAATGACCTCGCGGCGGGACAGCATCCGCAGTTGGTAGTGCCAAAATATGTATGGCAGGGATCGCGCCTTTTGCCCGGAGGCCAGGTCGCGCTACTGGGATGTACCGTAAGCCCCGGCTTCGACTTCGCAGATTACGAGGCAGGGCGATTTGAGCCGCTTGCCAGCGGATATCCGCAATTCTCCGAGTTGATACGAGCGCTCACCCGCAGCTAGCCACGCCGCTGGCGGAAAAATTCACGCAGCAATTCGCTGGCCTCGTCGCGCAGAAGGCCGATTTCAACGCTCATTTGATGATTGAGCCGGGGATGGTTCAGGACTTGCAGCACCGAAGTCACTGCGCCTGCTTTCGGATCAGCTGCCGCATAAACAAGCCGTGCAATCCGGGCGTGAATCATGGCTCCGGCGCACATGGCGCAAGGCTCAAGCGTGACGTAAAGATCACAATCCGTCAGGCGGTAATTCCCAAGCGCCTGCGCAGCCTCGCGCATGGCCACAATCTCGGCGTGCGCCGTTGGGTCATTGTCGCGCAAAACGCGGTTCTGGCCGCGCCCGATAATCGCTCCATTGTGAACGACGACTGCACCGATGGGTACCTCGCCCGCATCGGCGGCCGCGCGTGCCTCGGCAAGCGCTTCACGCATCCATGTTGTATCTTCGTGCGACATTCCGCTCTCTATGCTATCCTGTGCC
>JASHRS010000028.1 GCA_030037215.1 Silvibacterium sp.
TGACGTTCCTATCAGGCAAAGACTGAGGCTTAGTCTGCGGCGATTCTATGGAATGAGCCGGTGGGCCCTTCCTCTCGTTGGGCTGACATTATTATTTCTGTATGGACCTGTGACACACGCACAAACCACTGCCCAGTTGACGGGCACGGTGACGGACAATACCGGTGCTGTGATTCCTGGGGCCCAGGTAACTTTGACTAATGAAGCAACCGGCACGTCACGTGTGGTGGAGACAAATGCTCAGGGACTATACGCCTTTCCCTCGCTGGAACCGGCCTCGTACACGCTCAAGGCCATTGCAAAGGGTTTCCAGCCCAAAGAGCTTGTCGGGATCGTTCTGCATGCCGGGGATGAACGTACAGTTCCTGCGCTGACGCTGACAGTGGGCTCAGCGGCAACAACGGTCACTGTGAATGCGGCCGCCACGATGATTCCCACGGATAGCGGGCAGCGTACTGACGTCATCGACTCCAAACAGATACAGAACCTGGCTCTTGCAGGCCGCGACACGACGGAACTGCTGAAGGTGCTGCCGGGCGCGACTACGGTTTCTTCCGGACTGACCCAAAACAGCCCGATGTACACCGATTACAACGCGACGGTACAACAGAGCGCTGTAGGTAACGGCATCGACATCAACGGTGCGGTGAATCGCGGTGGTACGGCATTGCTGTCAGACGGTGCTAACGTCATCGACCCGGGCAACATGGCGTCTTCGGTCTCGATCATCAACCCGGAAATGACGGCAGAAGTCAGTGTGCAGGCGTCGAACTTCAGCGCTGAGGTTCCATTTGGCCCGGTCGTGGTGAGCACGATCAGCAAATCGGGCACGGACCATTATCACGGCGAAGCCTACTTTGATGCGCGCAACAGCGTTTTGAACGCGAACGACTGGAAAGACAACTACGCAGGAAACCCGCAGGGACCGCAGCACTATTACTATCCGGGTGGCAACATCGGCGGTCCGGTGCCGGGCACTAATCACAAGCTGCTTTTCTGGGGTGGCTATGAGCGTTGGCTGCAAAACCAGGGCAACGCGAACGTGCTGTCGTCGTACATTCCAAGCCCGGAAATGATGGCCGGAGATTTCACCACCGACAACGCCGACAATAATGTCCTTTGCCCCACCGGATTTTACGGCTCGCCGACAGGGAAATGGCCGCAGGGTGGATGGTGCAACGATCTCTCTGGAACAGATTTCCCGGATGGAAGCAGCATTCCGACGGATGCCAGCCCCACAACCCCAAACTCCGGTAACAAGATTCCCGCTCAATTCATTGACCCAGGCGGAGCGGCGCTGGCCAAGATCTGGCCCAAGGCCAATGTAACGCCGTCTGCTGCCCTGGGCTATGTCAACTACTATCAGCCCATCGTGAACCTGAACAACGGCTGGATCTATCGTTTCCGGCTCGACTACCAGCTGGGAGAAAATACAAAGATCTACGGGTCCTACCAGCAGGCGTATGACTCGCAGTTAGCGCAGGGCAATGGCGCGCACCTGTATTGGACGCCGGGCAACGCTATTCCATACCCGGGTGGCGGCGAGTCCGAAGCTTTCCGCGGCAAATCACTGGCCGGGCATTTCGTACATAACTTCAGCTCTACCCTTACCAACGACTTTATGGCGGCATGGGCCTTCGGCAGTTTCCCATTTGTCCAGCCGGATCCCTCGGCTGCCTCCAGAGCCACGCTTGGCTATCCCTACGGCAAGGTCTTTTCGACCACTTCTCTCAATATTCCTGCATATGGCAGCGCCGGCAACTTCACTTTCCCTGACTTTTCGCAAGCCTCCATCTTTGATAATCCTCCGGGACAATATGCGGTTCGCAAGGAAGCTCCGCAGTTCAACGATGTGCTGACCAAGGTCTGGGGTGCCCACACGCTTAAAATGGGCGCATTCACGCAGAATACCGACAACTATCAGAGCACCTTCTCTACCTTTCAGGACGGAAGCCTCACCATTAATGGTGGGCAGAACCCGAATATTATTACTGGAAAACCGCTCGGCTCCTATAACCCCGTGGCCCAGTTCACTATGGGCATCCTGACAGGCTACAGCGAAAACAATTCATCTCCCATCGCCGATACAGCCTACCAGGCAACTGCATTTTTTGTGGACGATACCTGGAAAACGACCCGGCGCCTGACCCTGAGCCTGGGCGCACGCGTAGAGCACATCGGTCACTGGTATGACCGCGATCACGTCGGCATGGCGGTTTTCTATCCTCTGCGTGTATTGCCTGACTTCAACGCAGGCAAATATGCTCCCGGATATTACTGGCATGCTATTGATGCGGGCGTTCCGTTGAGCGGTCAGCCCAATCGTTTCGCCTATTTCGATCCACGACTGGGCCTTTCCTACGATCTGTTCGGGACTGGCAATACAGTTCTTCGCGGCGGATGGGGCGTGTACCGGTTTGTCACGCAGGTGAACGACGTTGCTTCGCCGGTGGTGACCGCACAACATGTGCTTACCTACAACTTGCCTGGCGCGAGCACTGTGATGCTTAAGCAGCTCAGCGATTTGGCCTATACACCCTGTACGTCTCAGTGCGTGAGTGGATCGCAGACAGGCTTTGACCCGAGCGACTACGGCCAACCCATCACCTATGCCTACAACTTTACAATCGATCAGCGGTTACCATGGAACTCGCTGCTCGACATCGCCTACGTCGGCAGCAGCACCAGCCAGCTTTCCGACAACAGCGAGGGCATTGAAGGCAGTAACTTCGCCGCGGTTGCGGACCAGAACAAAACTCCGATCGGGGCCTTCTTCAAACCTGATCCGGTCACTGGCGTACTGTCCACGAACCCGGAAAACCTGGGAACGAATCCTAATGGTACCGGCGGAACTCCGACCGGAAACAAGGCAGCTGATTATCATCCTTACGGTTATGCGTACAGTACCGCCTCTGCGTATATGAATGAGAGCAATTCCTATACCAACTACAACGGTTTGCAGGTCGCATGGATCAAGACTGCGGGCAGACTCAGCTTTAACCTGAATGCCACGTGGTCAAAAGCGCTGGGCACAAGCCTGCAGGCTAATCCGTTCAATATCAACCTGAATTACGGCCCAACGTCTATCGACAGGCCGTTTGTCTTCAACTCCTCGTATACGTACGATACCGGGAACATCGAGCGCTTCAACCGGGTTGTCAATCAGGTGTTGGGCGGATGGACAATTTCCGGTATATCCACCTGGCAGGCTGGCGGATATATCCCGGCTGCCCTCGGCAACGGTGTACCGAACTTCAATCTGGGGGTTAGCTATACAGGCATCCCGGCGAATGCTAACGCTCAGGGGATCAGCCAGAGTCTCAGCCAAGCAACTTACTTCGGCACGGATGCTCCTGTTCCGATTCTACCCGTGCTGACCTGCGATCCAACGGCCGGCCTGGTCCACTACCAGCGCGTGAACGGGAAATGCTTCAACGCGCCGGCAGTAGGCCAGCAGGGCGGTCAGAATTATCCGTACATGAGTGCTGGTGCTTACTTCAACAACGATCTGGCAATTTACAGAACGTTCCACATCCATGAGCAGCAACAGATCCAGTTCCGGGCGAGCGCCTTTGACTGGCTAAACCATCCCCTTCCAGGGTTTAGTTCGACTGGCGGAGGAGGGCCGCTTGCATTGAGTTACCTTGTGGACTACAACAGCAAAGCCATCACGCCGAATTTCAACACACAAACATTCGGGATTATGGACACCAAGACTGCTGCGCCATATCAGCGCATCATCGAATTAAACGTGAAGTATTTCTTTTAGCTGGCCTCCTAGCAAAGTGGAAGGTGAACGATTCGTTCACCTTCCTTCTTTTTTTGCGGCTCAAGCCGGCGTGCTTCACGCGGCGTAGATGAGCCAACAATTTCTGCACAATTCTGTCCAAAAAGATGGCGGCGGGTAATTCCGCAAAAGACATGCCGGTTACTTGAGCCAAATAACTGCGAGCACTGTCTCTCAGCAGGTGATGACGTATAGGACGCATAATTTATGACAGAGTGATTGAATGCGATTTGCCGTGATCTATATCGTTGCGGTCATGGTCAGCGCAACATTGCTTCACGCACAGTCTTCGTCAATAGTGGGTGACTGGAAGGAGCCGACAGGAGCGGTGATCGCAATTGAGCCGTGCTCGAGCGGCCTGTGTCTGCGACTCCTGTCTCTGAGCCCGCATTCGCCGGAGACGACCGATATCCATAATCCGAACGCCGCTCTGCGTGGCCACGCATTGTGCAATCTTGAGATAGGCAGCCAGTTTCATTTAAGCGATGCAACGCATGCTTACGGCGGGATGTTATACGATCCGAAATCCGGAAAGACGTATCGAGGCACGATGGATGCGGAAGGAGATAGTCTGCACCTGCGTGGTTATATCGGGATTCCGCTCTTTGGCCGCACAGAGGTTTGGCAGCGCGTGTCGGGAAAGGTTACCCCATGCCGAGCTTGAATCTTGAATTAATGATGCAGCTTGGCTTTTTTACGACCGATTCGGCGCCCATATCAGGAGTTAGAGCCAAGAGTCCGGTTCAGTTCCCAAATAGCCGGTTCCAGAGACTACGTTTGCCTAATGCGTGGCCGTTTTCTGAAGCAAAATGCGGCTGTGGCGGCAATTCTTCTCCGAAAAATGCAGCTCTGGGATTGGTTATGCAGAGCCGTTCAGCTGTTTCAGGTCCATACTGCTTTGCGACAAGGTTGAAGGTCTCTTTCATAAGCGGGGGACGGGACTCGATGTTATGGGCATCCGTCGCCAGGAAATGGACTTTGTTTTCCCGCAGGAGCCTGTGGGAAAGGCTCATTGCTGTGCGTCCGAATCGGCCCATGAGCGATGATGCCGTTACCTGAACGAGGCAGCCGCCATTCAACCATTCGTCAAGGCGCTGCGGGGCCTTCTGAATGGTCATGTTGCGTTCCGGATGGGTGATGATGGGATGGATTCCAGCCAGAAGAAATTCGTAAAAGACATGGGTCATCCGTTGCGGAATCGCAAAATCTGCAAACTCGACGAGCAGATACATTTTCTGATTGATGGTGTATTTTGCGGGGTGGTTCATCGCGTCCTCGATATTGTCAAAGGACAGATGAAAGTCGCAGCCCAGGCCGAGGATTATTTTGCCGTCGAGGCGTTCGCGTAACTGTTCCAGCTTCACCTGATTTATCGCAGGATCAAAGTGATACCGGGAGTTTGCATGAGGCGTACAGACGACGTGCGTGATGCCGTCCGCCGCGGCTACTTCAGCCATGGCGACTGAGGTTTCTATATCGTCCGCACCGTCGTCGAGCCCAAAGAGCAAGTGATGATGAATATCAATCATTCCTGAACTATCGCCGCCAGAGACTCCACCAACGATTGAAAAATCTTCCATCCATCCGTCGAACCCAAGATAGCCTCACTGGAACGGTCGGGATGGGGCATCATGCCGAGAACATTGCGGCCTTCATTAAGGATTCCCGCAATGTTGTCGAGCGATCCATTGGGATTAGCTTCGGGGGTAATTGCGCCTCCTGAAGCGGCATATCTGAATACGATGCGGTCTTCGCTGCGCAGGGTGTTCAGTGTGGCCGCATCGCAGAAATAATTGCCTTCCATGTGGCCGATCGGAATTTTGAGCACTTCGCCTTTTTTCAGAGAATGCGTGAAAGGAGAGTCTGTGGTTTCAGTGCGCAGATACACCTGCTTGCAGACGTACTTCAATCCGGCATTGCGCATCAACGCACCGGGCAACAGGCCGGACTCGCAAAGAATCTGGAAGCCATTGCAGATGCCTAATACCAGGCCACCCTGGTCTGCGAATTTTTTGACCGACTGCATGACAGGCGAGAAGCGGGCGATGGCTCCGGTGCGCAGGTAGTCGCCATAAGCGAAACCTCCGGGGACAAGAATGGCGTCGCAACCCTGCAGTTCTGCCGAATCGTGCCAGAGGAAGGTAGCGGGCTGATGCGCCAGATCAGCGATAACGTGGTATATGTCGTTGTCACAGTTCGAACCCGGGAAGACGAGCACGCCAAGCTTCATACTCTTAGGCTAACAGCTACCGGCAAAGCGTGGGGTAGTCAATGGAAACGATGGCTACAAAGCGGTAACCATTGGATCTTGAGGTCTTTATGGCAGATATCAAAGCCCACGCACGGACTGTGGCCGGCGCACTCCTGAACTGGTGGAAGGCGGTTACGATTGAGGCACTGTGCGTCGCGCTCATGTGGTGGATCGGATTGCTGCTGCTGCACGTGCCACTGGCTGGCGTGTGGGCGCTGATCGGCGGGCTGATGACATTTGTGCCGAATTTCGGCGGAGTCATCACGGTTATTTTTCCTGTGCTGGCGATCCTGTTCAGCGGTGATGATATGTATCGGCTGGGCCTGGTGCTAGGCCTGTATGGGTTGATTGTAGTTGTGGATCAGCTTGTGCTGCAGCCCTATCTCCTGAGACGCACAAACCGTGTGCCTATCTGGGCGTCAATCTTTGTGCCGATTCTGCTGGGAATCCTTATTCCATTCTGGGGTGTGCTGCTGGCGCCTCCGCTACTGGCAGTGGTGTATGCATTCAGGAAACCGAAGGCGCCTAATCCGCTCTCTTAGCGGTGCTATTCTCCTTCATTGGCGTATTTCACGCTGCACCCATAAGGACGTGTGTACGCGTTAGCAACCGACTGGCCAGACATAGCCTCGGTGAGAGCTGCTGAGACATAGTTGTGGGATTTGTCGACATCGGATGGATCGGTAGTCGGATGATCGTCGATGGCTCCGTCATAGATAAGCTTGCCCGATGGATCAATAACGAACATATGGGGCGTGGTTTTGGCCTCATACGCACGTCCGATGATTCCAGTGGGGTCGAGGATTGCGGTGGTTGGATCGGCATGCACCTTCTTGATCCACTCATTTTCCTCGGCTGCTGTCATATAGCCCTGTTGCCCGGGTGCGGAGGAGAGAATGGTTAGCCAGACAACGCCTTTGGCTGTCCATTCTTTTTGCAATGCCTGCATATTGTCGCTGCTGTATTGCGCCCGGGTGTAGGGGCAATCCTTGTTTGTCCACTCAAGGACGACATATTTGCCGTGATAGTCTGCGAGGCTGTGAGTCTGTCCGTTCGTGTCGGTTCCAGTGAAGGCCGGAGCGGATTCGCCGACGCGGGCGGCGAAGGCTGGGAGCGCAACCGTGAAGGCTAGTGCGAGGGCTAGTCGACGGATCATGGCCAGATCCTCCTGTGAGTGTTTAGACGGAGGCGGCGGAAGGTTGGTTTTTCTCAGGGGCGGGAATTGGCGGTAACAGGCGGGGATTTCAGCTCATCCAGTGCACGAAAGACGATCCCGGGAGTGAGAACTTCGGGCAGAAGCCGGGCCGGAGCGTTCGGGTCGGCTGGATACAGTACATAGGTTGGAACACCGCTGCGCCCGAGGGCGGCGAGGGCGTCTGCAATTGTTTCATCGTGGCGTGTCCAGTCCGCACGGATAAGCTCGATTCCGCTTGATTTGAGAGCCTGCTGCACGTCAGCGCGATCGAGGACAACACGCTCATTCACCTGGCAGCTCAGGCACCAGCTGGCAGTAAAATCGATGAAAACAGCTTTTCCCTCAGCCCGATATTTTGCAACGAGTTGGGGAGTGTAGGGCTGCCAGAGGGAGTTACTGTTTTCGGCGTGCGTTATTTTGCTGGGAGCGAACGCATGCAGCGCCCAGACAGGAACGGCGACAGCCAGTGTGAGGACCAGCACTGCGGCAATGGTCGCAGGAGCCTTAGCCGGCCAGCGGCCGAGAATCCATCCGGCAATGGCAAGTAGCAGGAATGCGGTTAGAAGGAAGACGAGCGAGCCAGCAGCCGCCGTTTGATTGAAAACCCAAACAAGCCAGATGACGGTTCCGAAGATAGGAATAGAGACAGCCTGTTTGAGAACCTCCATCCATGCGCCGGGGCGGGGCAAGAGGCGCGTCCATGCGGGATTAAAGGCAAGCAGTAGATACGGTGCGGCGAGACCAAGCGCCAGCGCAGTGAATATGAGGATTGTGACCGTAGCAGAGGCTGCCAGGGCGTATCCGACGGCTGCGCCCATAAACGGAGCCGTGCAGGGGGTGGCGACGACCACGGCGAGAATTCCGGTGAAGAAGCTGCCTTCGTAACCCTGCTTTGCGGCGAGGCCAGAGCCGGTACTGGTGAGCGTGAGGCCGATTTCAAACTGGCCTGCGAGCGAAAGTCCGAGAAAGAAAAGCAGCAGAGAGAGGAGAACGATAAAGAGCGGGGACTGAAACTGGAATCCCCATCCGAGGTTGTGGCCCGCGCTGCGCAGAGCGAGAAGAATGGCGACGATGACCCAGAAGGAGACGAGAATGCCGAGCGTATAGACCAGGCCATGCAGGCGCTGCTTACGGCGCTCTTCGGCAGAGGACTGCACCAGGGCGAGCCCTTTGAGGAAGAGCACAGGGAAGACGCAGGGCATGAGGTTGAGGATGACTCCGCCAATGAAAGCGAGCAGAACGATTCGGAGCATTCCCGTGGCGGGCATCTGATTGGCAGCCAGGTTAAGTACTCCGGGTGTGGCTCGGAATTCATACGCCCGTCCGTCGCCGAGAACCACGAGTCCGTGGAGTTCTTGGGGAATTGCCGTTAGGTTTTCGTCTTTTGTGAGCGAAATTTCGACGCCATTGCGCAGGTAGGTCACAAGCTGCGGAGCAGCGTTGGCGAGGATGTTTTGGTCGAATGGGAAGAATTCTGCAGAAGTCTCGCGATGGCCAGTCTGGACGGTTAACGTGAAGCCTTTCGAGGTTGTTTGAAACTTCGCCGCATAATCGGAGGGCAATGGTTGCGGGAGCGTGCTGCGGAAGCGATCGATGAGGGTCTGATCTGCTGAAACAACGCCGGGAGACGCTGGCGCGCTCGCGCTTGCCGGGCGGTCAACAGAGAGCGTGGTACTGCCGGGCAGGCAGACCTCACGGCAGACAAGCCATGTGACCTTGCCGCCGAAGGCAACGGTTGGTGTTGCAGGCTTGAAGTCGGAGGCGACGCTGATGGGGATGGGAAAGAGAACTTCGTTTTCATAGCCGAAGTCCATGAGCGGGCCGAGCGGCAGGCGTTTTGGAGCAGGAAATTGCATGGTTCCGGCGGTAACGCCTGGAGGGAGGGTCCAGCGAATTACGGGCGGCTCGCCTGAGTCTCCGGCGTTGATCCAGTAAACATGCCATCCAGGCTCGAGCTTGAAATAGAGACCGGCAGTGAAGTTTTGTCCGGGATAAATCTGCGAGGGTGGCACGACCAGCTGTACCGAAAGGTGAGGTGCGCTGGCTGTGGCCTGAGCATGGCTCAGAAATGGTAGTAGCAACACGAGGAGCAAAATGAAGCTATAGCGGGCGCGCATTGCTTTAATTCTATGGCTAACCATGATGACCCATGTTGTGACTCTCTGACTGTAAATGTCTGGAATTAGTTACAAAGCCATGAGCGTCACGCCTGCGCAGACCAGAACGGCGGCGAGCCAGCGCCGGCTGTCGACGTTTTCGTGCAGGAAGATTTTCGCAGCGATAGCGTTCGTTACAAACGTGAGCGATGCCGAGGCCGGCGCTACAAGGCTGAGGTCAGCGTGGCTGAGTGCGAAGAGCAACGAGAAGAAGCTCAGGGCCATAAAGCTAACGCCGAAAACGAAACGCGGGCTGCCGAGCACGGCGAGAATCGCGCCGGATAGGCCGCGTCGAGCCTTGATGTCGTCGAGGTCGCCGATGGCGCGCATAGCAGCGGCAATCATGACGTCGCCAATTGTGGCGAAGATGACGATGGCAGCGATCATTGCGGCGTCGGCCCACCCGTGCTGCAAAGACAGAGTGCTCATCGAGTCTCGACCTCCAACTCAGGGTGGTGTTTAGGTATTTCCGTGTAGGACGGGCCGCGGGTCACAAAGCCGACAGCCGCAGTGATAAGGATGATTCCGAGCCAGCGTGTTAGAGGGATATGCTCGTGCTTTCCAAAATGCGCCAGCAAAGCAACAATGACGTTGCCGATGGAGGTTGCAGGAAGTACGTAGGTTAGATCGGCCCACGAGAGCGACGCGAGATATGACGAGAAAAAGCAGATGAGAAGCGCGATGCCGAGAAGGATCTGCGGAGTTTTGAGTGCGTAGATGAGTGTGGAGAGATGGCTTAACGAGACGGGGCCGACGCGTGCCATACCGATGCTCAGAAGGAAGTCGCCGAGCGGTGCGGTAACGGCAACGACGCCGAGCACTACGTATCGCCGGAATGTCATCGTCGATTTTGTCATCAAAGCCGGCTGATTTCAGGTTGTATTTCTATTAGACAAACAATGCATGTGCCATGGGCACTGACTCGCAAGTGATCAGGCAAAGCGACGAAGAGCGAGATAACAAAACGGCCAGCAATCAAGCTGGCCGTGCCGTTTCGATGACGAAGCCTAAATTTCGGCGTTGGCTGGTGTGCCTGTTTTGTTTGCACCCTTGGCTTTCGCCTCTTTCACGACCTTGTTGCGTTGCGCACGCAACTTGAGGAACGATTTCGATTCTGCATAAAGACGCTTGAGGTCACGGTTGATGATAGCCTTGCTCACCACTCGCCAGGCTGCCTTGGGCCGGAAATAATACTCATCGTAAAAACGATGGACCATTTCGAGGACGTACTCCTTGGGCAGGCCGGGATATTCGATGTGGGCAAGCTGATGACCTTCTTCGTCGACCATCTGGCCGTTGTTGACGATGAAGCCGTTCTCCTTCGCGTAGTCGTAGAACTCGGTGCCGGGATACGCGTGAGCGATGGAGACCTGAATAGTTTCAACATCGAGGCCCTTGGCGAAGTTGATGGTGTTTCGAATCGATTCCCTGGTCTCGCCGGGGAGGCCGAGGATAAAGTCGCCGTGGATGGTGAGGCCGAGGTCGTGGCAGTCACGGACAAAGTCGCGTGCTCTTTCGACGGTCGCACCCTTCTTGATGTTCTTGAGGATTTGCGGGTCGCCGGATTCGAAGCCGACGATGAGCAGACGGCAGCCGGCTTCGCGCATGGCCTTCAGCGTTTCGCGATCAGTAGTGACGCGCGAAGTGCAGGACCATGTGAGGCCGAGCGGCTTGAGCTTAGCGCAGAGCTCGATGGTGCGCGCCTTCTGGATGTTGAAGGTATCGTCGTCGAAGAAGAATTCCTTGACGTGCGGAAAGAGCCCCTTGGCATGGGCCATTTCAGCGGCCACGTCGTCGGTGGAGCGCTTGCGCCACGCGTGTCCGCTCAGGGTCTGCGGCCATAGGCAAAAGGTGCATTGTGCCGGGCAGCCGCGTGTGGAGTAGAGCGAGACGTAAGGATGCAGCAGGAACGGGACGTTGTATTTCGTCACGTCCATATTGCGGGCATAGACGTCTGTAACCCAGGGCATGGCGTCGAGATCTTCGACTTGCGGACGGTCGGGGTTGTGCACCACTTTGCCGTCCTTGCGATAACTGATGCCGAGAATCTGGTCGAGCGGCTTGCCGTTTGCGAACTCGACGACAGAGAAATCAAACTCGCGGCGGCAGACAAAATCGAGCACGAGGCACTCATTGAGAGCGCGATCGGGAGATGTAGTGACCGGAGGACCGACGAAGGCGATGCGGATCGA
>JASHRS010000029.1 GCA_030037215.1 Silvibacterium sp.
ATAATCATGCGCTTCCTCTCTTCACGATTGCGCGCACGCTCCTCATGGATATCCCTCATCGGGATCGTCTGCGTCGCGCTCGTGCTGATGGTAGGAATCGTACAGGTGGTGCACAGCCACCCCGGAGGCCACGCAGACCCTGACTGCGCCCTCTGCGTTACCGCGCATCAGGCTGTCCAGGTCGTCGCCCTCGTCACTCTGGATGTATCCAGCCGGCCCATTGAGCACGTCTCGCCGGAGCCTTCCCTTCAGCTTCCCAGCCGCGGCTTCTTCTTCCGTCTCGACTGCCGCCCTCCACCTGCTGAATCCTCCATCGCGTAAGCGCTCTCTTCGATCGATTTCGTTCCGTGGCCATACGCCGCGCGCCGTTGCTCATCTGAAAACGGCCCTCGCGCCGCATTCCCACAGCTAAAGACCTTCGAAGAGCCGCTCAAGCACCCAAACCCAAAAATTCAGCCAGCTTTACGGAGGTTCGTTCTTATGCGCACATACGTGCGACGCGCCATCGTCTTTCTGCTCGCGATATTTCTGCAGGCAGCCGCTTCTCCGCGTCTCTTCGCTCAGGCCATCGGCAACGCCGGATCCATCACCGGCACTGTCACCGACGCCACCGGCGCCGTCATCCCCAACGCAACCGCCACCATTCTGAACCCTGTCAGCGGATATACCCGTTCCGCCACGACCGACAGCTCTGGTCAGTACCGCTTCGTCAACGTGCCGTTCAATCCATACCACATGGTCATCACGGCCAGGGGTTTCGCGCCGTTCACGCAGGATGTGGATGTGCGCTCCAACGTTCCCGTCGCACTTAAAATCCAGCTCAGTGTGGGGGCGGCCGCAACCACGGTTACCGTAAGCGGCGAAGACCTTATCGAAAATAATCCCAACTTCCACACGGACGTCGACCGCAGCCTCTTCCAGAAGGTTCCGCTGGAGAGCCAGTCCTCTTCCCTCAGCTCACTCGTTACGTTAACCACTCCCGGCGTGGCTGCCGACTCGAACGGCCTTTTTCATGGCCTCGGCGACCACGCGTCGAATTCGTTCTCCATCGACGGCCAATCCATTACCGACCAGCAGAGCAAAGTCTTCTCCAACCAGATACCCTCCGACTCCATCCAGTCGATTGAGGTATTCTCAGGCGCGCCGCCTGCGGAGTTTGGAGGCAAGACCAGCCTCGTAATTGTCGCCACCACCCGCTCCGGACAGGGTGATACCACGCCGACCGGTAGCGTCAGCACTTCCTATGGCTCGTTCGGATCGTCAACCGCCAGCTTTGACCTGGGCTACGGCAACGCTAACTGGGGTAACTTTTTTGAGGCCGACGGGCTGAATACCGGACGCTTCCTCGATCCGCCGGAGTTTACCGTCCTCCACGACAAGGGCAACGAGCAGAACATTTTTGATCGCGTCGATCACAGCTTTACGCCGATCGATTCGGTGCATCTGGACCTGAATTACAGCCGTTCCTGGTTCCAGACCCCCAACGCCTTCGACAACCTGAATGTGCTGAATGTGGTTAACGGGAGCGGCGCCAGTGCCAATCCTGTTTTCGGCAATGTGGGCGACACCGACCAGCGCTCGAAGATCGAGACATTCAATATCTCGCCTACATACACGCGAATCGTCAGCAATAACTCGGTCTTCAACTTTGGCGCTTTCGTCAGAAAAGACCTCTACAATTACTTTCCAAGCGGCAATCCTCTTGCCGATCTCGGACCGTCGAACCTCCAGACTTCCTCGATCTCGCAGATTCGCAGCCTGATGAACGCAGCTGCGCACACCGATTTCTCTTACGTCAAGGGGGTCAACAACATCAAGGTGGGCGCACAGTACGGGCAGACCTTCCTGCGCGAGAGCGACACTCTGGGCATCGTCGAAAACACCTATAACTCGCCCTGCGTGGATGTCAACGGCAATCCCTTGCCGGGCTTCAGCAATCCCGGGCAGTGCGCAGTAGCCGGATACCTGGCCAATGGGAATTATCTTCCTGTGCTTGCGCCCTATGATCTCACGCGCGGAGGCACGAACTACTTCTACTACGGCCATACAGACGTAAAGGAGCTGGCCCTTTACGTGGAAGACAAGATCACAGCCGGAAACTGGTCCTACAATCTTGGCATTCGCGGCGACCTGTACAACGGCCTGGCTATACAGCGGCAGGCCGAGCCTCGTGTGGGTATTGCCTATAACGTAAAGCCCACCAACACTGTCATGAGCGTCTCCTATGCGCGCACGCTGGAGACTCCCTTCAATGAGAACCTAGTGCTGTCAAGCCAGGGCTGCTCCAACGCGGTGCTCGCTCCGTTGCTCCTTTGCACCTCGGGTGTGTCAGGCGTCGTGTCGAAAAACCTTGAACCAGGATTCCGCAATGAATTCCACGCGAGCGTGCAGCAGGCTTTTGGAAAACATGCCGTGATCGCCGGTGAATATATCTGGAAATACACTCACAATGCCTTCGACTTCAGCGTGCTGGGCAATACGCCCATCACGTTCCCCATCGACTGGCATAATTCGAAGATTCCGGGTTATGCCCTCCGCGCGGAAATGCCGGCGACTCACGGCTTCAGCGCTTACTGGGTAGCCTCCGCCGTTGCGGCCCGCTTTTTCCCACCGCAGATAGCCGGCGCCGGTGCAACCGGCGGGGTCACTCCAGGTGCAGCGTATTATCCGTTCCGCATCGATCACGATGAGAAGTTCAACCAGACAACGCACATTCAATACACGCTGCCCGGAGGCAGGTTCACGCGCAACATCTGGGGCGGCTTCAATTGGCGATTCGACTCGGGTCTTGTAGCCGGGTCAACGCCATGCTACGGCCCCACCGATCCCAACACGTCCTGCCCGAACAGCTCAGCTACGCTGAACGGCGCACCGGCGATTGCCATGGTGGACAACAACATCCCTCCTACCACCAATCCAGTAACCGGAGCCAACGTCTACCTTCCCCTTACTGCCGATGAGGAGTTTCAGGCCGGCTTTGCCTGCAATGGGGTGAAAGCCACGCCGACGAATCCTCTGCCTGCAATCTGCCCGGCTTCGGAGTTCACCTCGAGCCTCATCAATGTCCCTGCGCCGGGAGCTGGCGACAACGATCACGACCCACCGCGCATTTCGCCGCGCAGCCTCTTCGATGCTTCGGTAGGCGACGACAACATTTTCAATGGCGACCGCTACAAATGGAGCCTGCGTCTGACAGGCGTAAACATCACCAACAAGTACGCGCTCTATAACTTCCTCTCGACCTTCAGCGGCACGCACTACGTAACTCCGCGCGCCCTCACCGCTGAAGTCGGATTCCACTTCTGAGCCATAACACCTAAGGCAGTCTTCCAGGCTGCCTTCAACCTTTCAGGAGGCCGTTATGCCGGAAGCCAAAATCCTCGGTAAAGGAACGAAGCGCCGCATCGCCCGAATCAAATGGAAGCGATGGGAGATCGTCCACGCTGTCGTTCTCTTTCTTCTGCTCGCCATCCTCAGCGTGTGGCTCGTCATCTGGTTTGAAATGCAGCACCTCGACTAGCCAATAGCCAATGGAGTGACTGATAAAGCCGGTAGCTAAAAAGCGGGTAGCTGATAAAGCGAACAACAAAAATCCAGTCAGCAAGAAAATTGCTGTTGAACTCGTTGGCTGTTGCCTGTTGGCTCTTGCCTGTTGGCTATATCCTGAAAATGTATGTCCACGCAGACTGAACTCACCGCTCCCGTCGCTGCCATCCACCCCGTCGAAACAAAAATTCACAACCGCACCCTCACCGACGACTACGCCTGGCTCCGCGACCGCGACAATCCCCCCAGCAATCCTGAAGTCCTAGCCTACCTCAAAGCCGAGAATGCCTATACCGCCGCCGTCACCGCGCCCGATGAGCCTCTCCGCGAGACCCTCTACAGGGAAATGCTCAGCCACATCAAGGAGACCGATGTCTCCGTTCCTTTTCGCGACGGCAATTACTGGTACTACTCGCGCACCGAGGAAGGCCTGCAATACCCCATCTACTGCCGCAAGCCCGGCACGCCTGAGGCCATCGACAACGCTGCGCCTCCGCCCGAAGCAAAGGAACAGGTCATTCTCGACATAAACGAGCTTGCCAAAGACCAGCCCTTCATGGCCGTCGCTGCGCTCGCCGTCTCCGACAATGGCAATTTGCTCGCTTATTCCACTGACAACACCGGCTTCCGCCAGTACACGCTGCACGTCAAGGATCTCAGCACCGGCCAATTGCTCTCCGAGCATGTCGAGCGCGCCGGCTCCATCGTTTGGGCCGCCGACAATCGCACGCTCTTTTACACCATCGAAGACGAAGTCCAGAA
>JASHRS010000255.1 GCA_030037215.1 Silvibacterium sp.
TTTGCACTCAATATCAGTGTGACTATCCTTCGACCATCAACACAACGCCCGCAAACGCGGTTCGGATCATACGACGCCGGAAGTGCCACCTGAGGCCCGCGATACACTGCTTGCGAACCGTGATGTTCATCTCCAGGCCCTTCTAAAAGCGAGGCCTTCTGCGCATAGCGGAGGGGATGGCAGTCGTCGGTTCAACATTTTGAGGTTGTTCGAAAACCTTATCTTCTCTACTGAAGGCAATCCAATGATGAAATCGATTCACCTGTCACGTGAGACAGCTTCTCGTTCCTTAGCACTCGGTATATTTGTCGCACTGCTGAGTTTTGGTATCGCAACGGTTCATGCGCAGACCTCGGCAGACCTCCAACAACAGCTTGAGAGCATCGCCGCCGCGCATCAGGGCAAGGTCGCGCTCTTTGCCGAGAATCTGAAGACAGGGCAGACGGTCGTGATCGATCCCGACCAGGTTGTTCCCACTGCGTCTGTCATCAAGTTGACGATTCTCTATGAAGCGATGGAACAGGTGCGCGAGGGTAAAACTCATCTCGAGGACAAGATCGTTCTGACGAAAGCTGATCAAGTGGAGGGTTCGGGGGTGTTTACGTTTTTTGACACTCCGCTCACAATCACGCTCAAAGATGCCCTCACCATGATGATCATTATGAGCGACAATACGGCAACGAATCTGGTGATTGATCACCTCGGGCTCGCAAATATCAACGCGCGTATTCAAAAGCTGGGATTGAAAGATACCTACCTGTACAAGAAGGTCTTTCTACCGCCGGATGGACCAATGCCTGCCGACCAGAAGATATATGGCCTGGGTAAGACGACACCGCGGGAGATGGCTGATGTAATGCGCAAGATCGTCACCTGCGATCTTGCCGAACCCGGTCTGCCATCGCGCCCCCAAGACCAGCCACTCTGCGATGTTGCACTTCACATGCTTACGAATCAGTTTTATCGCAATGGCATACCGCGCTATATCGAAGGGCTGGATTCAACCGTGGGTGGGTCCGCAATAGCCAACAAGACCGGCGCACTCGATGCCGTAAGGAATGATGTCGCTGCCATCTCATCCAAGGACGGTCTTTTGATCCTTTCGATCTTTACCAGCGACAACCATGACCATAGCTGGACAAGTGACAATGAGGGGGAAGTCACTATTGCGAAGCTTGCAAAGGCTATCGTTACTACCTGGTCGCCAAGTGGGCTGACAAGCTTTCCGCAAAGACAGCCCAGGTAGAAGAGTCAAAACTGCGGCAACTGCGCGTGTCCGTTGGTGGACAGTGCACCTTAAAAAAGGATGATCCCGGACGCCGATAATCTATGCTCTCCGTTTTTTGTTGGCCTGAGGGGGAATTGGAGATAACATTATCTCCCATTAAGAACGCCGCAATTTAGAACGACGCAATGAGCCTCACTGAATACGTACAACTTTTTGGAGGAACCAGTCATGAAACGTTTTCCGTTGGTCATAACGCTGTGTTGTATTGTTTCTGCGACAGTTGCATTTGCCCAAATGGCAACCACTTCACTCCGCGGTGTCATTAAGGACCCCAGCGGAGCGCTGGTTCCGGGCGCATCCGTTACTCTCTCAAACCCGGCTACCGGAACAACCTACAACGCAGTTTCTGACTCCTCGGGTTTCTATATCTTTCCCGCCGTCGTGCCGGCGCACTATAGCATTGCAGTGGCTGCCAATGGTTTCGCTACGGTGGACAGCGCGATCACGCTCCTGGTGAGCCAGCCGGCCACAGCGAACTTTGCGCTCACCGTCAGCCGCACTACAGTGACGGTGACAGTCAACTCGGCGGCCACGCAGGTGAATCAGACGGACGCGACCGAAGGAAACGCAGTCGGCAACACTGTGATTGAGGCGCTGCCCATGGACGAGCGCAATCCCATCTCTCTGCTCAGCCTTCAGCCCGGCGTTCTTTATATCGGGCAGGATCCGGCCACCGCCGACAGCCGTCAGGGAGCCGTGGCCGGCGGACGTTCGGATCAGGGCAACATAACCCTCGACGGACTGGACGATAACGACCAGATATTTGGCACTGCCTTCACCGGCATCCTGCGCTCCACGCTCGATTCCACCGAAGAGTTCCGCGTCGTCACGTCAAACGGCACCGCTGAAGCGGGCCGCTCTTCGGGCGCTCAGATCAACCTGATCACCAAGAGCGGAACCAACAGCTACCACGGCGCGCTTTACGAGTACTACCGCCCGAACAATGTCGTGGCCAACAATTACTTCAACAAATACAGCCAGTTATCGAGCGGTGTCGCCAACGATCCTGAATTTTATCTGGTCAATACCTTTGGCGGCGCCATCGGCGGCCCAATCAAGAAAGACAAGCTCTTCTATTTCTTCAACTATGAGGGCCAGCGCGTAGGCACACATCAGGTAGTCGGAGCTACCTTGCCCACGGCCAGCTTCATGGCCGGTGAGCTGGCATACCAGGACACCCAGGGCAACACGGAAACATTGACTGCAAGCCAGGTTGCAGCAATGGATGCACCCTGCCTGGGCAATACCTTTAACGGCCAGCCGGTTTGTCCCAATGGGCCCGGCGCCAACGCCGACATTCTCAAGTATTACGCCAACGTGCCCACTGCTACCGGCAACGCCCTGGGCGATGGTGGTTATAACAGTGGCTCCTACTTCTTCACCTCGCCGGCGCCGTCCACTCTCAACACCAACATCCTGAAGATCGACTACATCTTGAACAGCAAAAATCGCTTCTTCGTTCGTGGAAACCTGCAGAAGGACACCGCTTCCGGTGCAGAAAATCTCCCCGGACAGCCGCCGACTACGTTCTACGACGACAACAGCAAGGGTCTCGCAGGCGGATACACGTGGATGCCCACCAACACGATTATCAATGACCTGCGCTATGCATATGTCCGCCAGGGGTACCAGACTACCGGCACCGGTACTGGTGATTTTGTAAGCGTCTATGGCTTTACGCAACCTACCGAAATCTGCAACTGCGATACCCTCCGCCACGTTCCGGTCAACGAGATTACCGACACCCTGAACTGGACCAAAGGGTCGCACAGCTTTGCCTTTGGCGGCAATTGGCGCATGATTACCAACCAGTTCGGCACCAACTCCGGTTCTTTCAACGGTGCCGAAACCAACCCTCTTTACGCAAACTCAGCTGACCTGCCTTATCCCTCCAACATCTCCCCTGAGTTCGCGGGCTCCTGGCCGGCGGCTTGGGGGAATCTGATGGGCGTTATCCCCGAGCTTACGAACGTTTATAACTACCAGATCACTTCCCCCACGAGCGGTACGGCCTTGCCCGATGGAGCCTTCGTCAGCAGGAATTACCGCGCCAACGAGTTCGAATACTTTCTGCAGGACACGTGGCATGCCCGGAACAATCTCAACGTGATCATCGGCTTGCGTCACACCATACTGCAGACGCCTTACGAAACCAATGGCCAGCAGATTTCGCCCACCATCAATATGGACGCTTGGTACAAGGAGCGCCAGGCTGCCGCTTTGAGAAGCCAGGTGTACGAACCGGTCATTTCGCTTGCACCCTCCGGCAAGGCCAACCATCTGCCGGGGTATTGGCCCAAACAGAAAGACAATATTGCACCGCGCATAGGAATAGTTTTCTCGCCTGACCCTATGACTTCGATTCGCGCCAGCGCCGGCATCTATTTCGACCACTACGGCGAGGCACTCATCAACGACTTCGACCAATTTGGCTCCGCCGGCCTGGCGACTGCCATTACCAACGAACCTGATATCCTGGGTTTCGAGAACGCTCCTCGTTTCACTGGCCCACACAACCTGCCACCCATTCCCTTGCCTCCGTCTTCGCCCACACAGACTTTCCCTTATACCCCGCCGACGCAAGGTTTTCAGATTTACTGGGGCATCAACAATGTGATGAAAACACCGTACGCCGAGGCATTTAACTTCTCACTTCAGCACCAGTTTCCCGGAGGTTGGACCTTCGAGCAGGCCTATGTTGGCCGGTTGGGGCGGCATCTGCTCCAGCAGCTCGACCTAGCCGAGCCGGTCGACTATGTGGACCCCAATGGCGGCGGCGACTATTTCGCCGCAGCGAAAATCCTTTCCAAGCTGGTAGACGCTTCTCCCAGCGAGAACGGAAACCCAAGCGTGAAAGTGAATAACAATGTCCCGGCCATCCCGTACTTTGAACATGTCTTTCCGTATATGAAGAACACGGACTACGCGGGCGAAAGCGCGACACAGGCGATCTTTAACAATGCGTGGGCTCCCACGCGCTATTACGGCGGCGAAACTCTTGGTCTTGCTATTCTGGATGCGTTTGGCATCTTCCCCGGCAGCCCGAATTCCGGTGGTCCTTGCGTTCCATCGTGTTCCACCTTCTGGACTGATCAATTCTCATCCCTGTATGCCCTGGCCACCATCGGCAACAGCTCCTACAACGCGCTACAGTTCACCCTCAGGCATCCGGCTTCTCACGGCTTGACGCTGGATTTCGGCTACACGCTCTCCAAATCGCTCGACCTGGGATCGGAAACCGAGCGTGGCGATGTCTTCACCAACGCGGACAACGGCTATGTTGACTTTGGCATTCAGAACACCTGGAATCCCAAGCTCAACAAGGCCGTCTCAGACTTTGACACCCACAGCCTGTTTACCGCCGACTGGATCTACGCTCTGCCTGTTGGCCGCGGCAAAGCTGTGCTAAGCGATGCCAACCGTTTCACCGACGCTTTCCTGGGCGGGTGGCAATGGGCCGGTCTGGCCCGCGTAACCAGCGGGCTGCCATTCACAATGCTGTCGCAAGGCTACCCGACCAACTACGAAAATCCCGGCTGGGGCATTGCACAGCAGCCGATTGTGCTGAAGAAGACATTCGTCAACGGGGTGCCCTACGTGATGGATCGGACGACCGCCGCCAACATCAACAGCGGTATCTTCACCGGCCAGGGTCCCATCCGGTTTCCCTATGCCGGTGAAGCTGGCGAACGCAACTACTTCCGCGGCGACGGCTACTTCGACATGGATTCCTCGATCACCAAATCCTGGAATCTGGCCGATAAAGCCCAGCTCAAGTTTGCCGCCGAGGTCTATAACCTCACCAACTCCAACCGCTTCGACGTCAGTCCTGCCGGACTGAATGCCCAATTGACCTTTGCCAACCTTGGCGCCTACAGCTCTACTCTCAC
>JASHRS010000256.1 GCA_030037215.1 Silvibacterium sp.
ACATATGAGCACAGCAACTGCAACCACCCCGTTGACGAAGCTAGCCGCATGGAAAGCCCTTACAGCACATTCGCAGGCCATCGCCTCGCAATCTCTCCGCGACCTTTTCGCAAAGGACCCCGGCCGCGGCACGCGCTTCGCCGTCGAGGCCGAGGGCGTCTATCTCGACTACTCCAAGCACCGCACTACCGATGAAACGCTGAAGCTGCTCATCCAGCTTGCCGAAGAAAGCGGTTTGAAAGACCGCATCGACGCCATGTTCCGCGGCGATAAGATCAACATCACTGAAAACCGGGCTGTACTTCACGTCGCGCTGCGCGCTCCGAAAGACGAGGTCATCAAAGTCGATGGCAAAAACGTCGTGCCCGAAGTGCATGAAGTCCTCGACCGCATGGCGGCATTCTCCGACCGCATCCGCAGCGGCGCGTGGAAGGGCCACACCGGCAAAGTGATCAAAAACGTCATCAACATCGGCATCGGAGGCTCTGACCTCGGCCCGGTCATGGCCTATGAAGCACTGCGCTACTACAGCCGCCGCGACATGACCTTTCGTTTCGTCTCCAACGTCGACGGAACCGATTTCGCCGAGGCTACCCGCGATCTCGACGCCGAAGAAACGCTCTTTATCATTTCGTCGAAGACCTTCACCACACTCGAAACCATGACCAATGCGCACACAGCACGCCAGTGGTCCCTTGCCAAACTCGGTGATGAGAAGGCCGTTGCCAAGCACTTCGTCGCCGTTTCCACCAACGCCGAAGAAGTCACGAAGTTCGGCATCGACACCGCCAACATGTTCGGGTTCTGGGACTGGGTTGGAGGCCGCTATTCCATGGATTCGGCCATCGGTCTCTCCACCATGCTGGCCATCGGCCCGGACAACTTCCGCAGCATGCTGACCGGCTTTCACTCGATCGACGAGCACTTCCGCACCGCGCCCTTCGAGAAGAATATCCCTGTGCTTATGGGCCTGCTCACCGTCTGGTACACCGACTTCTTCGACGCGCAGACCGTCGCTGTCCTCCCCTATGAACAGTACCTCAAGCGCTTTCCCGCCTATCTCCAGCAGCTCACCATGGAGAGCAATGGAAAGCACGTCACCCTCAGCGGTGCCCGCGTCAACTATGAGACCGGACCCATCTTCTGGGGCGAGCCCGGAACCAACGGCCAGCATTCGTTCTACCAGCTCATTCATCAGGGAACCCGCCTCATCCCTTGCGATTTCATCGGCTTCTCGAAAACCCTCAATCCGCTGGGCAACCACCACGACTTGCTGATGGCCAACGTTTTCGCGCAGACCGAAGCCCTGGCCTTCGGCAAGACACCCGAGCAGGTCAAGGCTGAAGGCACTCCCGACTGGCTCGTCCCGCACCGCGTCTTTGAAGGCAACCGTCCTTCCAATACTTTCCTGCTCGAAGAGCTCACGCCCGAGGCTCTCGGCAAGCTCGTCGCGCTCTACGAGCACAGCGTCTTCACTCAGGGAGCTATCTGGCAGATTGACTCTTTCGATCAGTGGGGCGTCGAGCTGGGCAAGGTGTTGGCGAAAAAGATCATCGGCGAGCTTGGAAACAAGGAGATGGCTCCCGGCAGCCACGACAGTTCCACCAGCGCCCTGATCGCGCGCTACAGGAAGCAGCGCGGCTGAAAAGGGTTGCATTTCGTGGCCGTAAGCAGGGCGTAAAATAGCTGTGAAGGCAGGGTTTTGGGGCGAATTCCGCCCCAAAACTTTTTGACGTTAAACGGGTCTTACAGAGTAACCGCTCAAAGCCGGATCTGCGTCCATCTCTGCAAACGGGATGCAGAAGGCAAAGAAGCGTAGGAGTTGCTCCATTATGCTCACTCAGTTTGGAAGCAGAACAGGATTTTTCCGTACAGCGGCTATCGGGCTGGTTGCCGGATGTGCGTGGTTCGCAACCGCCGGCGCTGCCTTGGCGCTGGGCCAGTCCTCCGATGCCGCAATTCAATCCAGCGTCATGGCTGCCATCAACCAGGATTCATCCCTTCATGGCCAGAACATCACAGCCACTGCTGCTAACGGCGTCGTCACGCTGACCGGGACGGTGCAGACCGATGCCCAGCGCCAGCAAGCTGAGACCGATGCCGCCAATGTTTCCGGGGTCAGCGGCATTGTGAATCACCTGGACGTAACCAACCCCGGCGCATCCGCATCCTCCACGGGGCTCTCGGCCCAGGCCTCGGCCGATCAGCTAAGCCAGCCCGCACAGAATGAGGATCAGAGCCAGACTCAGAATCAGAACCCCTCGCAGGAAACCGTTCCTCCGCCGCCTCCCGACGTGAACCAGCCTGTGCCGCCGCCGGCGCCGTCTAATGTTGGCCCGCGTCCCGCATATCAGCCCGGCTATGCTCCGCAGCAGAGCTACTCCGCTCAGCCAGTGCCGTACTACGCCGCACCTTCCGGACCGGTCACAATTCCTACGGGAACCCTATTCCGCGTGCGTCTCAGTGAGCCGCTCGATACGAAGGCAATCAAGAATGGGACCTACTTTCAGGCAACCTCCGCCATCGATGTCTACGAGAGCGGAGTGCTCGCCATTCCGCGCGGCGCAGTCCTCACCGGCCAGGTTGTCGAATCGAAGAATGCCGGCGATCTCGGCGGTTCCGCCATCCTGCGGCTTCGTCTTAACAGCATCAACCTGAACGGGAAAATCTTCCCTCTCGACACCGATGTCTGGTCCAGTAAAGGCCCCAACAAGGCCGGATACACTGCCGCGAACACCGCCGGCGGGGCTGTGCTCGGTGCAATCATCGGCGGCATCATCGGCCGGGGAGCAGGCGCAGGTATCGGCGCGGCCGTCGGTGGCATCGGTGGACTAGCCGCATCCGGCGCTACCAGCGGTCCGCGCATTTATCTGCCCACCGAAACGCAGGTGGACTTCCATCTGACCAACCCTGTCACCGTGCAGCCTGTCCCATGGCAGGAGGCGCAGCGCCTGGCGTCGACTGTCCCGCAGCCCGTGCTTGTACAGCGTCCGCGTCCTGTTTATGTCGCACCGCCGTACTATGGCCCATATCCGTACTATCCATATCCGTATTAGCGACGTTTCCTCCTCATAGAACTCAGCCCGCGTCGGCGACGCGGGCTTTCTTCTTCGCGGCCTGTAAGGTGCGCGGAATCCTGTTGCCAGCTGAGCATTTATGATTGAACAAATGGAGTCTTCCGTTCTTGAGCGCAAAAAAGTGCTCACCCGCCGCACTTTTCTCAAGGCCGCCGGCGCCGCTGTCGTTGGGGTTCCGCTTTATGCTGCAGAGATTTCCCGCCACGAAATCAGCATCGAGCGTCGCACCATCACCCTCGACCGTCTGCCCGGGCAGTTTCGTGGCCTCCGCATCGCGCAAATCTCCGACTTTCACTATGCCGAATACACCGAGCCATTTTTCATCCGCGAAATTGTGCGTCGAGTGAATCGGCTCCGGCCCGATATCGTCGTTTTCAATGGTGACTACGTGACAGAGGGCTTCCTGTCACATAAAGTCACTATGGAGTTCGCCTACCGCTGCGTGGAAATCCTGAGTCAGGTTGACTGCCCTCTGCGCTATGCCGTACTCGGCAATCACGACTCTACCTTTGCCGAACCCGCCGTAATCGACGCTTTCAGGGTTCACAGCATCCCCCTGCTCGTTAACCAGTACACCCCGCTTGAGCGCGATGGCGGACGTCTCTGGTTTGCCGGAATGGGCGACGCTGTCTGCCGCAAGATGAACCTCGACAAGGCCATTCCGCCCAGGTCTGTTACCGGCGATGAGCCTGTCATTTTGCTCGCCCATGAGCCCGATGTGCTGCCCAAAGTCGCGCGCTATGGTGTCGATCTCATGCTCTCCGGTCATACCCACGGAGGCCAGGTGCGCTTCCCGTTCTTGCCGCTCTTCAATCTACCCACTCTCGGAAAAAACTATGTGGAGGGTTACTTCCGCCTCGGTCCAACCCAGCTTTACGTCAATCGCGGCATCGGCACCGTCGGCGTCCCGTTCCGCTTCAACTGCCCTCCGGAAATAACTGAAATCACTCTGGGATAGCTTCGGCGTCATTCCCTCCTGAACCGTGTGCGTCCTGATTTATACTGAAATTAGTTCCTGCGAAATCAGGACAATCTACTCGCGCAGCCCATGTCGTGACTGGCCGCTGTCCGCGGGCGCTTGATAAGTAAAGGTCGCTGCCCATTCATGATTCGTTTCCTCCAAAAAGATACTAAGTTCGTCAAAGCTCTCTTCTGGATCATCATTTCCGTATCCTGCGTCGCTATGGTCATCTTTCTGGTTCCGGGTCTCTTCAACGACCAGGGCTCTTCCGGAGATACCTACGCCAGCATCGGCTACGGCGGTTTTCTCGGACGCTTTCTCCCCGCGTCAGACACCATCCAGACAACCGACGTTACAAATCTCGCCCAGCGCATGTTGCAGCGCCAGCAGTTGCCCGACATGTTGTTGCCTTTAATGATGCAGCGTGTCGGCCAGGGCCTCATCCAGCAGCACATCGAGCTGCTGGAAGCCAAACGTCTCGGCATCACAGCGACCGACGATGATGTTCGCCGCTTCCTGCACACCGGCCAATGGGGCGAGCTCCTGTTTCCTGATGGCAAGTACATCGGTGACGCGCAGTA
>JASHRS010000257.1 GCA_030037215.1 Silvibacterium sp.
TGCTGTTGACCGGTGCAGCCGTCCTCATGCGCACCCTCTACACCCTCGAAAACACGCGTCCTCCATTCGACACCTCGCGCGTTCTCGCGGTGAATCTGCCCGTGCTGACGTATGGCAGAACTCCTCTGCAGATCCAGAACTTCTATCATGACGTGCAGCGTCGAGTGAGCGCTCTGCCCGGCGTGGCTCAAGTCTCCACCGGCTTCGCCGTTCCCTGGCGCGACGATCAGGCGTTGGACATAAGCTTCGCCTTCGCGGTTCCGGGAAGTGTGCAAAGGAGCGGTGTTGAAGATTGGCACGCGAAGTTCCGGTCGATCACGCCGGGTTATTTCGGCACAATGGGAGTGCCGTTTCTTGAAGGTCGCGATTTCAGAGACACTGACAAGGACGGCTCCGAGCCCGTCGTCATCATAAGCCAGAGCCTCGCCAAAACCCTCTTTCCCAATGGGGATGCTCTCAACCACGAGTTGCACTGGACCGACGGCGTGATGAAGTTCATCGGCATCGCCTATGTGCCCCGCCGCATCGTCGGCATCGTCCCCGACATCGACGACGAGAACATCATCCCTTCGCCCACCATGACCGTCTACCAGCCCGCCGATCAGGAAGGCTGGCAGGGACGTCTCTTTGTGCGCGCAAGAGGCGACGATCCGTATTCGCTGGTTCCGGCCATTACGCGCACCATACATGAAATCTCTGCCGAACAGCCCGTGGAGAGGGCCAGCACGCTGAACGACATTCGCGCGGAAGTGATGACACCCGACAAGCTCAATGCCATTGTCTTCGGCGGGTTTGCAGCCGTGGCACTCTTGATTTCCGTCGTAGGCGTTGCCGGTGTACTTGCCTTCTCGGTCAGTGGCCGCACGCGTGAGTTTGGAATCCGCATGGCTCTTGGCGCACAGCCGCGAGACATTCTTACTGACGTTCTGCTGCAAGGTCTTACGATCGCTGGCATTGGCGTTGGCGCAGGTATCGTGTTCGGCATTCTCTTCGCGCGCGGCATCGGCAGATACATAACGGAGGTGCGTCAGCCGGGGATACTCGCATTTATTCTGTCCGCTTTCGTTATTCTGGCCGCCGCGGTGATCGCATCCGCCGTACCCGCCGCTCGCGCTGCGCGAGTAAATGCCGTGGAAGCACTGCGCTCGGAGTAACCTTGTTCAAGGCACGTTCTGCATCTACTATTCTTAGGTGACAGACGAAATCCAAAATTACGAAACACAGGGGCGTATACCGTTACCATGCTCACACGCCGGAAATTCCTTGCCGCCGCAGCCTGCACAGTAGCTGCAACACGTCTTCAATTACATGGCCAAAGCAAGACCCAGGTTACCCTCAGCATTCCTGAGGAAGCGACGGGCCCTCATATGCCAGGCGATTTTGTCGGCCTGTCGTATGAAGTGCAACAACTCGCAGACCCGAGTTTCTTTTCCGCACAAAACAGCGGTCTGATTCGCGAGTTCAAAGCGCTCTCGCGAACAGGCGTTTTGCGCCTTGGTGGCAATACCAGCGAGTTCGCCTATTGGAAACCTACGGCTGACTCTCCTGAACCGGAGCATCCTCAAGTCCGGGAAGTCGTAGGCGAGCCGCAGGCTCACTTTTATCCGGTGACGCCGGAGGCAGTCAGGAACCTGGCGGAGTTCCTCCAGGCCACGGGTTGGACCTGCCTCTACGGCATCGGGATGGGCACGAACACGCCGGCACGCGCTGCCGAGGAAGCTGCCTTTGTTGCCAGGACTCTGGGCGACCGCCTGCAGTATTTCCAGATCGGAAATGAGGTGGATCTATTTGGTCGGCACCTGCGCGATCAGAAGACATGGTCGGCCACGACTTATTTCGAAGAATGGCTCACTCTGGCGAACGCTGTCGCAGCTCGGGTACCCGCAGCAAAGTTCGGCCTGCCGGATGTTGCGAGCAACGTGTCATGGCTGACCGAGATTGCCGATCAATGGCCTTCCATCCAGAATCCGCCCCACGTAACAACACTTACCCATCATTATTACTTTGGCGGGCCGGCGACGAACCCCGAGGTCAACATTCCGAACCTGTTGAAACCGGCGACAATGCAAAAGGTGCAGAACACGGCAAATATCGCAACAGCCGCAGCCGGCAAAGTCGGCGCGCGCGTGCGCATGACCGAAGGCAACACATGCTATCGCGGAGGCAAGCCGGGTGTCTCCGACGTGTTTGCTGCTGCACTTTGGTCAGCTGACTACTCGCTGCTGCTCGCCAGTAACAACTATTCCGGAGTTAATCTGCACGGTGGCACCGGCAAATCCGTAGCCAATTCTGTTGGCGGATCTCTGCCCGGCGACGCGCTTCTGCAGGCGGATGGCGCAACCCCCGAACAGATTGCCTCTCATCCGCATCCTTTCTATACACCTATTGCGACATTTGGCTCGGATTATATGTTGGAGCCGGTCGCGTATGGGCTGAAATTTGCAGGCTCGTTCAGCGGCGGAACGTTGTTGAAGACCGATTTCTCGACTCAGTTGCAGGCTGCAGGAGTCGATGCCACAGCCTATGCCGCGAAACTGCCCGGCGGCCAGACATCGGTGATCATTCTGAATAAGGATGCTGCCGCGGATCTTGAGGTCGAACTCGACTTTGGTCCCGGCATGAGCGGAGCGGTAGAAACCGAAACATTACATGCACCGGCACTGGACAGCCGCGAGGCGCACATCACAACGTCAACAAAGACCGCTTCCCTCAGGCAGGGCAAGTATTCGGTCACCGTTCCCCGCGCAACGGGATTACGCGTGACCCTGAGTTGAATCTCTTTGTCCTTACCGAAGGCTATTTCTGCACTGAGGCCATAGATGCGTCGATGGTCGTGACAGGGGATTCGCCATAATTGGCCGCATAGATGCGTCTAAAACGCGGATCGACTGCCAGAGCATAGGGATTTCTGCCCGCGTCATAGGTGCCCACGACGGTATCTTTTGAACCATCGATCACGGTAATGCTATTGCTGTGAACATTCGCAACATACACCAGATTGTGCAGAGGGTCGACGGCAACTGCCTGCGGATGCTTGCCGACGGGCAGTGTCGCAAGAACCTTGTCCTTCGCGGTATCGATGACGCTCACCGTTTCATCGCCGTAATTCACGGCGTAGATGCGATGTGTGATTGGATTGATGGCAACCGCGCACGGAATGGAGCCGACAGGAATGGTATTCACCTCATGCGTATTCTCATTGAGGGAGACAACGTCGGCAGTGCCGGTATGAGCCAGATATAGGTTCTTTGAAGACGCATCGAAGGCGATCCCCCAGAGATGCGGGCCGACGCGAACTTTACTGACGGCCCCTGTCTCGCCGTTGACGATGCGAATATCGGGGTCCTCATAGGTCGTCAGAAAGATCGTATTGCTGCTGGGATCGATGGCAATTCCATCTGCGCTGCCGACCTTCAGTAGCTGCGCGATGTCTGTAGCTCCGTCGATTACATTAACTGAGTCACTGTAAGTATTGGTCACATAGACCTTGTCGGTGACCTCGTTTACCGCCACAACATAGGGATGGGACCCGCCTCTGACAGTCGCAATCACCGCGTCCCGGTTGCCATCTATGACGCTCACGGAGTCGCTGTCGGTATTGACCACATAAATTCTGTTCGTTTTATGGTTCACCGCGAGAGAGATCGGCCCGTTCCCCACCTTTACCGTGCGGACTGATCCCGTTCGCTCATCGATCACCGACACCGTGTTCGCGCCCTCATTCACGGCATAGACCTTATGCGTGGACGGATTGACTGCGACAGCAAGGCTTGTGATAAGCCGCCCCTGCGGGAGGTCGCTCTCTTTCTGACAGAGAGCACACGGCAAAGTCGCAACAGCAAGCGCGGTGCCGGCAAGAGAAACAATACGGATGCGCGAAAAAAGAGGCGATAGCCAACGGCCACAGACCGGAAGGTTCACGTTGTTATATGACCTCGCTTTGCACTATATTATCAAACATTAGAAAGTGCGCCGAGCTATACGGATCGAACCCGGCCCGGCGGGAAAAGACCTGTCGATGATAAGGTATGTCCGTTCTCTTTGTTGCTTTCTTGCGGCTTTTGTCTTGGCCGCAACTGCTGCACTCGGCCAGAGCAAGCCCTTCCATGTACTGGCTTTTTATTCCACTCATGTAGAGCAGGACCATGTGGACTTCGCCCTGCAGGCCATTCCTTTCTTCAAGGCAATGTCCGAACGGGATCATTTCGATTTTGAAGCGACGTCAAACTGGGATGACATGAACCCCAGTGTGTTGAAGAAATACCAGGTTGTCCTGTGGCTTGACGATGCTCCCTCCACGTCCGCACAACGAGCGGCTTTTCAGGACTACATGGAGCATGGAGGAGCATGGTTGGGCTTCCATATTGCCGGATGGATGGATAGCCGTGAGACCTGGCCGTGGTTCGCCGATTTTCTCGGGACAGTTTTCTACGGCAACAGTTGGCCTCCGCTGCCCGCCGTGTTGAACATTGATGACCCGTCCCATCCAACGATGAAAGGTCTTCCTGCAAGTTATCTGTCGCCTGCCAACGAGTGGTATAGCTGGAAGCCCGACCCCCGCCGCAACCCGAACATCAAAGTGCTGATGACGCTTGCTCCTTCCAATTATCCGATCGGATTCAAGGACACTCTCGCGGGCGGCGATATTCCCGTTACCTGGACCAACACAAAGTACAAGATGGTTTACACAAACATGGGTCACGGCGACAAGATTCTTACCAGCCCGGTGCAGAACCGCTTCTTTGAAAACGCGCTGTTGTGGCTCGGAGGCCGCAACCAGTAGTCATCAGCCGGTACAGCGCCCCAAGCCAATCAGCCCGGCCATGAGACTTCATCCTCAGTGGCCCGGGAAGCGCATCCGGACAGAGTACAGGCTGGTGTGCGTCAGAATATAAAGCGTCTTTTTATCCTTTCCGCCAAACAGGAGCTGCAATGGCCGTTCAGGTACATCGATCGTGTCGATCAGCGTTCCCGACGGGTTGTATACGAAGATCTGGCCGGCAGCGAGATAGACATTCCCCTTCGCATCCACAGCAACTCCTTCCCCGCCCTGCTCGACAAAGAGTTTTGGATTGGAAATCGATCCATCCTGGCCGATATCCACTTTCCAGGTCTTTTCTTCCGATTCATCTGACACATAAAACGGCTCGCCGGGAACGGCCGGGGAAAGCCCAAAGGCCCGAATCACGTCCTGCATTCTGATTCCGTAATAAAGATCGTCGTCGATGAAATCCTGCTTGACTGGAATGAAGACGCTTTTATCCGGAGAAACAAATTGCCACGGACGCGGAGCCGCGATTGCCTGGGGAAAATCGTTTTCATTTCGCCAGTAATCCACCGGCAAAACTGCCGTCATACCCTCGCGGGACGTTGACGGCTCTGGCTGCAGAATCGTGATGCTCTCGTCGCGGGCTTCTGGATTGAACGAGTACACAGTGGATTTTCCCGCGTACGAAACAACCAGCAGGTCCCCCGATTGATCAAAGGTCAGATTGACGGGCTGGAGAGGATTATCGCGAACTTTCTCGATGTAATGCTCCTCCGCATTCCAGCGATAGATGGTGTTCCATCGCGCTTCAACGAAGTAGGGATCGCCTGTGGGAGAGATTGCTCCTCCCGATATATTGAAAAACCCTCCGGCAAGCTTGATAACCTTCGCGCCAGATTCGAGCACGACGTGCTGCTTCGTCGTCGGAGCCGCCGGCGCATTCCCAGAGACATCGAGCCAGGAGAATTCGCGGTCTCTGATTTCGACGTTGTGCGTCTGGTCGTAGATTCCATTATCAAAAGACGCTTTGCTGTCGCTGTAACAATGAAAATTGCGGAATCGGATGTTTGTTGAATCGGTGATCTTTACCGCGTAAGGAAA
>JASHRS010000258.1 GCA_030037215.1 Silvibacterium sp.
GGCCAGTCTTTCCCCAATAGCCGCGACAGGCTGTGGTCTGCCAGAACATCGCCGTTTGTCTGACACTTCGCGCAGTAGTTCGTTTCGTTGTCCGCATAACGAATTCGCTGGATCTTTTCGCCGCACCGCGGGCACGGTTCGCCGAACTTCCCATGCACCGCCATGTCCTTGCGAAATGCAGTCACCTTCTCCGGAAACCCCGCTTTCGCCTCATCCTGCAGCCTGTCGATCCACAACCGCAGCGTGTCGCGCGTCGCTGCGTAGAGCCGCTCCCACTCTTGCGGCTGCAGCTTGTGCGTCAGTTTGATTGGAGAAAGTTGCGCCGCGTGCAGAATCTCATCCGAATACGCATTCCCAATCCCGCTCACAATCCGCGGATCGGTCAGCGCCCGCTTCATCGTCCGATTCTCCACCGTCAAGGCCGCACGGAACTCCTCAACGCTGCTTTCGAAAACCTCAATCCCGCCCGGATTGACCGCACGTAGGCTCGCTTCTCCGGCAAAAACATGCAACGATGCCCGCCGCTTTGTCCCGGCTTCTGTCAATATCAGTGAGCCATTGGGAAAATCGAACGCCGCAAGATTGTTCCTGCCTGCCAGCTTCACGCCCGAAGCCTTCCAGTGCAACCGTCCCGCGATCATCAAATGCAACACCAGCCACAGATCGTTATCGAACCCGAACGCAATCCGCTTCCCGACGCGCCGCAACCCGCGCACAACATGGCCTTCGACGTCGGTTAGCGGAGGTTGTGCCGTCCGCAGCAAAAACGCGCTCGCCAGCCGCACATGCTCCAGCGGCTGCCCCGCCACGCGCGGCTCCAGTGCACTGATATAGGCGGCAATATCAGGCAGTTCGGGCATGGTTCTCCTTAGCGCTTAATGGGTATGTATACATTTAGCTGGAAGAGATGTCATGCCTCCAAAACCAGCGCGATCGTTCGCGTTCTTCTTTATGGGAATAACTGTCTGGACGATCAACTACCTGATGGACAGCACTGATCGGTAAGTCGCAATCGCAAACTCCGTTGCGCTTCTTGAGAGCCAAAATCACCGTAAACTCTTTGTAATTATGGTGCCGGGAGGGGGGGTCGAACCCCCATGACCGCAAGGGTCGGCGGATTTTGAGTCCGCTGCGTCTGCCAGTTCCGCCATCCCGGCTTGAGGAGAGGAACTTCATCGCAGTATCGCACAGGCTCGCGCATAAACCTAATTCGCCAGCTTCCTGCGAATGGACAAACGAAGCAGTCGATAAATGAAAAAGGCCAGTGGAAATCATTCCACTGGCCTTTGTATGCCAAACCGAATCTGTTTACATCGCCTCTAAGAACCGCGGGAAGAACAGCGTCAGGTGTTCCTGAAAGAGTGTGGTCATGTGCGCCAGCATCGAGCCATACGCACAGGCTGCGCGGTGCGCGTTCACCGACGCTGAAACCCCGGAACGCGAGAAGCCGTAACGCACCATCGCGATCAGAACGGCAAGCCGCAGTTGCAGTGCATCGCTCCGCAGCTCTTCAATCAGCATCTCAGGAACAGCCTCGCCGCCGTGGGTCGAAGCATAGTCGGCCAGCTCCATCAGCACACCGGCATTGACGAACATGGCCCACAGACCGTTCACACCTTGGATGCGCGGCCAGATGTCCTGAGGCGTCGCCTGAATACCTGGACTATAGAGATACCGGTCGGTAATCTCCGCGAAGCCAAACTCGTTGTTCGAGCGGAAACGGGAGACAATCGAATCCCAGTCCGCGTTGCGACGCTTGGCCTGCGCGCGGCGCCAGTAAACGGCATACGCCGCCGGAACTGCTGTTACTGCGATCGAAACGATAGTCAGTATCATTCGCTATTGATCACGTGTACGGGCAAGAACAGCTTGTTGCCTCTTGGCACTTCCAGATAGTGATACCAGAATTTTCGCCATTTGTGGACTAAATTCTTTGCGTGGAGCCTCTTTTTTAGCAAAGGCATAGCACCAGAAGTACAGTGTACAAAGGTAACCACCTATGCGCAGATGGTCGAGGGCAACAAAGGAACCTATATAGTTCGGACCCTCTCGTAAACGACTATGCGCCAATTCGACCAGTAAGGTAACAACTGCATAGAATGCAAGACCAGAGGTCAGTTGCATCACGTGGTTCTTCCACGTCAGGCCCAATAATTGAGAAAAGCCGGCGATCGTGAGAAACGTCGCCAGCCGCAGAATCGCCATTGTCGTGCTCACAACAATGAACGCTCGCGGGTCGGCTAAAGTCGCCCCGTTGAGATAAGCAGCACCCCAAAATGCAATGCCTGCGATCAGTGCCATGCCTGCAATGAAGAATAAAAGAGTTCTTCGCGGCAATGACTTCTTAATAGGTACGAATACCTCTTTCGCAATTTCAACGAGAACTCCGGCTTCTAATAGGTATTGCGGAAAACTAAGCGCAAAAAATATCCGGGAATAATTGCTCGTAGATAAGTGGCGTACGAGCCAATAGAATGTCGGCTCCAGCAGCAATATGAAAAGTATCCACGTAAAAAACACTGGAAAGGCGCGATAACTGCGGCGCCAAAGAAGCACACCGACCAGCAGGGCCTCGCCGGCTACTCCAGCTAACCAAAGAGACGTGTCTACAGCGGAAAGGTGCATCCTAAGCCCTACTGCCAGATCAGAATACAGTAAAAGGGTTGGGATCCAGAGGAAAACGCTCGGGTCTGTTTACCATTAGTGTTAAACCACAGCGGGTGGAGGAACCGGTACTGGTGTCGCTGGCCCGAAATCAACCGAAGCAAGAGACGGCGGAGGAACCGGTACAGGCGTTGCTGGCCCAAAATCTACCGAAGCAACGGCGGGCGGAGGAACCGGTACAGGCGTCGCTGGCCCGAAATCAATCGAAGCAAGAGACGGCGGAGGAACCGGTACAGGCGTCGCTGGCCCGAAATCAACCGAAGCAAGAGACGGCGGAGGAACCGGAACTGGCGTCGCTGGCCCAAAAGCAAAAGCGGATGTGAAAGGAAGGAGCAGAACCGTCACAGTGAAAACTGAGCGAACACACAGCTTTGTCATTTAAAATTTTCTCCCGAGAAATTGCGCGTCATGGCGCGCATGTTAGAATTTTGAATCCACTTACAAAGAATTTTTCGCAATTCCAAATTGGGAAACTGCGCCTGCGAAAGACTTTAGACCCTAAAATGGGAAATTTCACTACTTTTTTTATTTATTTCTGTGCCTTAAGTTCTCTTGCAAGGTCATTCGAAACCAGCGGACGCACAACTGGAAG
>JASHRS010000259.1 GCA_030037215.1 Silvibacterium sp.
GCCTCTTTGTTTTCTTGATCTTGCAGCCGTTTTTTCGCGCTTTTTGTCGAACCGGCACAACTTACTCAGGAGCAACACTCATGGTCGATCTCTGTCGTCACATCAAAACCGACGGACACCGTTGCGGCACGCCCGCCGTTCACGGAACCCACTTCTGTTATCACCACAGCCAGCGCAAGGCCGCCATCAAGCAGGCCCGCGTCGCGCTCAGTCTTGCCAACCCGCACATGCCCATTCCTTTCGTCTTTCCCGAGGACCGCACCGCCATCCAGCACAACCTCTACCTCGTCGCCCTGGCTCTTGCCTCCAAACGCATCAGCGAGCGCACTGCCAATACCTACACCAGCATCTGGCGCGCCTGCCGCGTCAACCTTGGCAAAACTCCGCTCGTCGAAACCAATCACGACACCGCCGTCCAGCGTGTCATCCTCACGCCTGAAGGAGACGAAATCGCCCTACCCCGCGAAGCCCTCGAAAAAGACGAAGCCCTCGCCCACGGCCCCGAATGCCCCTGCCGCAAATGCGCAGAACAGTATCGCAACGCCCCGCCCGAACTCCATCACCATGACTGCAACTGCGGCCTCTGCGAGCATACCGATCAGCCTTCGTCCCCCATCCCTGACGCGCCTTCTGCGTCAAAGGTGGAAGAGCAGGAACCCTCCGTGCTCTCTGTGTCCGCTGTGGTGAATCCTGCGTCTGCCGTCATAAAACCATCCGGATCCTCCGGCTCGATCGCCACGCTGCAAGCTGTTGTGGCCCCCATACCGGGGTTCCCATCGAGCGATCCATGCTCGATGGGGTGGGAAACCGTTGCCCGGCAAAATCCTGAGCTCGCTTTTAGTCCTCAGCAAGAAAAGCAACCCCGGCCAACGGAAGCGCCATGCAAAGCCTCCGCCCGTGGCGGCAAGCACCCTGAGCACAGCAAAGGGACAAGTTCTGGCGCTAAGCTCGTGTCGCTGATATAGTGCGATCAAAGCACTGCACAAAAGGATTGAAGGAGTCTCAAAATGCCCGTAGAAGGAACCGCCGCATCCATCGGGAAGTCCGTTCAGATTTACGGCGAAGTCAAAGGAAGTGAGGACCTGGTCGTCGACGGGACCATCGAGGGCACGATCACATTGACGGAAAGCCGCCTCACCATCGGCCCGAATGCCCACGTCCAGGCCAACGTCTCCGCCCGTGATGTCGTCGTTCTCGGCGCGATCGTCGGCGACATTCATGCGACCGGGCGCGTCGAGCTCCGTGCCGGCTCCAACCTCAAGGGAGACATCCATGCCGCGCGTCTCTCCATCGAGGAAAACGCGATCTTCTCTGGCAAGGTCGATCTCGCCCTCGCCGAACGGCCCGCCGCCGGCGCTTCGGCATCGGCCGCGTCCGCAGCCGCGTCTCCGGCGCCTGCCTTCAGCACATCCAATTAAGTTGGCGGTAGATAATTGTAAATAAGCGGCTTGATGATATCTTCCCCCAGTCGAGGTTAGTCGGTAAGCGTGCTTCGCAACCCATTCAGTCGAGCTCAGGACGAACAGAATCGTACCAGCCGGACTGTACTCACCGGCCCGCGTATTCCCCGCCACTCCAGCGGCTGGCAGGCCATGCTCAAGCACCTCAAGCAGGAGCAGGAGCTCCGCGTCCTCGACATTGGACCAACCTCGCCGCAGAACATCAACTTCCTCACCAGTCTCGGCCACAGCGTCTACATGGCCGATGTGGTGCACGAGGCGCTCACTGGCCCATGGCTCCAGCCGCCTGAAGCTGAGAAAGAGCCGCCGCGCTTCGATGTCTCCGGCTTCTTCGAGCACAACCTTAACTTCGGCGGACGCGAGTTCGACGTCGTCCTACTTTGGACCACCCTCGACTACGTCCCCGAGGCTCTCGTCCACCCGCTCATCGAGCACCTCAAGCAGGCTGTCCGCAAGGGCGGAGTCATCCTCGCCATCTTCCACACCAAGTCGTCCGGACCCAACACCAGCTACTGCCGCTACCACATCACTGACGCCGACATGGTCGAGATGCAGGAGTCGGCGCCTTATCCTGTCCAGCGCGTCTACACCAACCGCAACATCGAGAAGCTCTTCGCCGACTTCGGCAACTACCGCTTCTTCCTCGCCAAGGACAACCTCTACGAGGTCATCATCACCCGCTGAACCGGTTGTCCTGCAGTGTGTGGAATCGATGTACGCTGAATCGAAGCAGGCTCACGCTTCACCGGCTGCAGCGGCCACAACTCCCGCTGCTCCGGTTCAGGCCTGCGCTCCTTCGCAGGAGGTCCGGCAAAACGTCCGGAAAGTCCGTATTTCCGGGTCACCGCGGATACCAGTTCGCTGACCCGCTTCTGGTACGCCTTCGAAACGAAGGCGTCGGTCTCGTATCGCTGCGCGTAGCTCGCGTCCAGCTCCGGGAAGTGCTCGTGGACAAACGCCAGGAACGTAGCCTTCGAGCACGGCTTTAGAAACAGAGGATTCGCGGCCAGAAAGTTCGCGCCCGCCTCGCTCGCCAGGCGGCACATCGCATCCAGCGCCAGCGCATTGTCGGTAATGCCGGGCATCAGCGGCGAGCACAGGATGCCGGTTCGCAGTCCGGCCTGCCTTAACCGCTTCACCGTACGAAAGCGCAGATCGGGCCGCGGCGCTCGCGGCTCCAGGATCCGCGCCAGTTCAACATTGGGAGTCGTAATCGTAATGTTCAGCACTAGCTCGCTGCGCTCGGCAATCCGCTGCAGAAGGTCGATGTCGCGCTCGATAAGCGTCGACTTGGTTACCACCCCGATCCGCAGCCCGCGGTGCTCGGCCAGCGCCTCGAGAATGGATCGCGTCACCCGCGCGCGCCTTTCAATCGGCTGCCACGGATCGGTTGCCGTGCCCAGCGCAATCTCCTCTCCCGGCCGAAGCGTCCGCAACTCCTGCCGGAGGAGCCACGCCGCATTTTGCTTGATGTAGATTTTGCGTTCGAATTCCGCAGGATCTTTCATCTCCATAAACTCATGCGTATACCGCGCATAGCAATACCTGCACCCGAACTCGCAACCGCGATACGGATTGATGCTCTTCGCGAACCACATTCCTCGTCGTGAAACGGACTTGTTCAGCAGCGAACGGACCGGAAGCGTGCGGAACTCAACCAGATGGCCGTCCTCGGCGTGCTCGCCGCAGGCTGCCAGCCTCGCAATCCCGCGAAGAGGCTGGTTCTGAGACTCGGCATTAAGGATCGGAAACAGAGACTCTATATTCGCTTTTTCTTCGCTCATAAGACGACATTACGCCCAGCCTGATGGACCGTCAAGCCATATCGAAATCGGACGTAGAATCAAGGGTATGCAGCCGATCAAATCTGCATCCTAGGAAAACAGAAATCCGGCGGACAAAGGAGCCAACAAATGACGCAGGGGAAAGAGCTGGCAATCACCTGGCTGGGCCACGCGGCCGTCCACATCACGACCCCGCAGGGGACAGAAATCCTCATTGACCCGTTCCTTGAGCACAACCCAAAGTTCCCCAGGGAATACAAGCTGCCCGATAAGCTTGACCTTGTGCTCTTGACCCATGGTCATGGAGATCACATCGCCGACGCCGTCCCCGTGGCGAAGAAGCATCACGCGCAGGTAGTGGCGATCTTCGAGTTGGCAAGTTGGATCGGTTCGAAAGGAGTGCAGGACATCGTCGGCATGAACCTTGGCGGCTCCTATCGATACAAGGACGTAACAGTCACCATGGTCGAAGCCCGCCATAGCTCGAGCATTCAGGATGGTGATCAGAACTTATACGGGGGAGATCCTACCGGCCTCATCCTTACCATCGAGGATGCGCCGGTGCTTTATCACGCGGGTGATACGTCGGTCTTCTCAGATATGCAACTTATCAAGGAATTGTACAAACCCCAGATAGGTATGCTCCCCATTGGCGATCACTACACAATGGGACCCAAAGCTGCGGCACTTGCTGCCAAATATCTGGGAGTAACAACTGTCATTCCCATTCACTACGGCACATTTCCGCAACTTACAGGAACGCCTGCCGAGCTGGAGAAGCACCTGGGTGGCACAGGCATCAAAGTTACTGCTCTACAACCGGGGAAAACTGCTCGAAAGACAGAGCTGAGCTAATGCTGCTGCATAAGTAAATGTGGCTTAATTGGCTTTCTTGCCAGAGGATTGCTTCTTTTTGGCTGCCCAGCGGCGTTTGAGAGCCTCGGATATCCTGCGCCGTCCTTCTGCGCTGATCCGGCGCTTGCGGGTTGCTCTCTTTACCGGTTTAGATGCACTCGATACTCTCTGCCGCCCACCCGCTCCAACGAGCAGGTTGCGCGCCTGCTGCAAACGTTCAATTTCGCTGTCGATTTCAGCAAGAATCCGGCTTACCTGCATTCAGCCTCCACTGCAGTTATTTAACAACGTTATCTCAGAATACCTTATTAGCGCTGAAGTGAGAGGTGGCCGGTATAAATGTAACTCATTCCTTCGCATGCACATTGGCGGGATATTTCCCGGTCAGAATGGATCATTAGTCGTCCGTATTATCTCGCTCCTCACGCTCAGGCTTAGGAGCAAAGATGGCATATTTGCCTGCGGGCCCCTGAGGTAAATGCGCAAGCATATTATCTTCGCGATGCTCGCCTTGCGCATATCTCCGCAGGTCTTTCAGCGTTTCGACTTTGTCCCTTGCGTATTCTGAAGCCAGTCTTGTCAATGCATAGGTAACGATATCCGTATGGTGAAGATGTTCCATACCAGGATCACGTCTGAAGTTCAGCCAGAGCCGATGCACTAACTGCACATCTTCCCCTTGAAGAGCAGGAGCATGAGGTCCAATATGGAAGGATTGAGCATCGCCATCCGGCATAACCACATAGAAAGAGAATTGCCGCTTAGGCTCCGGCAGAGCTTCCCATGCCTGCCCGATGTGATATGCCTGCTCCGCAGCAGTCATTTTTGTCGAAAGCCCTGACACGAGCGCCGTGACCTCGAGAGAATTGGCCGTCTGCACAAGGGCTGCGAAGATATCCCCGGCTGGGACGACCAGCAAAGAGATATGCTTGCCGAAGCTCTCTGCAACAGAAACAGCTTTGGTGAACAACATCTGCTCGTGCTCGCTGAACAACTGTTCGTCAAGGTACTCAGGTCCGCCTACTCCCATCATTCGCGCGGTGAGCACAACAACATCCTGATCGTCGGTATTTGTGCGCGCGAGCGTCCATTTCAAGGCAAAAGGATTCGCCGCATCTCGCATGGTTACCAGTACCGCGCCCGGTCGTACATCCAGCGTTTCACGACCAATATCTTCAGGCTGTTCCAACTGGAAGTGCTCCTTCATCTGCTGCGCTGTGACAAGCTGGCGCTTTAGATTGCGGCGCTCCGAAACGCTGAAGATGACAAAAAAGGCGGCGGCAAATGCGACGCCGCTTTCGGTGGCTACTGTTTTTGTAAACAGGTTCACTGTAGCCGTTGTTAACAGAACCAGAAAGACACAGCACAAACCAACCGGAAGTTCGACGCCTTTGATTTTGAGATTGATCGGAACCTTCCAGCCACGCTCGCCGTGATATTTCCAGCGCAGAACCAGCATGGCGAGGCTGTTAAACGTAAAGCTCCAGATAACTCCAAAGGCATAAGCTTCGCCAAGAGTGATGACATTGCCTCTGGTCACAATAATTGTGAATAACTGCAGGGCAGTAACAAGGTTGATGATGCGGTAACTTGTGCCGAACTTATGATGCGGCTTGCGAAACCAGTCCGTCAGCACTCCATCTTCGGCGACACGCATTAACACGCCTGTAGACCCGATAATCGAGGTATTCACCGCGCCTGAGAGAATCAGAAAGCCGACTACGACGACAAATACACGGAAAACGATATGCAGTATGTTTGGGCCAACACAATACATGGCGAGGCCCGCAATCAGGTTGTCACGGTAGACCGGAATACGCACAGCATCCGGAATGATCATTACAGCCAGCAAGGAAACAATGCCGGTAAATACAAAGCTGTAAATGGCGATGACAATCGCAGCCCGCTTCAGGTTCTTGAGCTTGGGATGCTCGATCTCACGGTTTACCTGGGCCAGCGTCTCCTCACCGCTCATTGCGAGTATGGAATGGCCAAAAGCCATAATGATCCCAAAGAGGCCAAGTCCTGTCGCCAGCTTTGAACCGCCGAGAAATCCGAGCGCATCTTTCGAGAAGTGCAGATTCGACGGCGTGGGCAGCGGCGGAAACTTCGCATGGATTCGAATTGCCGACCAGATGCTCCACCCGAGCAATAGCACCACCATAATAGTGGTGACTTTCATGACTTCCAGCGCCTTATCGCTGGATTCCTCAATGCCCTTGATGTTCTGCCACCAGAAATAAACTGTTACGAAGGCGCAAAATATGGCCGCTGTTTCGTTCATGGGCAGGTGACGCGCAGTGTGGCCACTGATGAGCGCGACCGGCAGCCAGCCGTGCAAAGCGCCCTGATCCATTAGTTCGTTCAGCAGGCCAGTGATGTATTGGCCCGCCGACACGCCTGAAATCGGACCCGTGAGAATGTAATCAAACATCAGAGCTGAAACACTCAGCTTTGCGAATGTACCGCCAAGCGCTTCTTTTACTACTCGATAGACGCCACCGCGTGTGAACATCGAGCAGCTCTCGACGTACACTGCACGCACCGCGAAGGAAAACAGCATGACCCCGAGGATGAACCACGGCGCGGCCTTGCCGACCGCCTCCTCCGCGATGCCCCCTGCATAAAATGCTGATGAGCCGAGGTCATTGAGAACGATGGCCGCGGCTCGCCAGAAAGAAATGAAGGTGAGCATGACCGAGGAAGCTACGACCAGCTTCACTCGATTGGATTGCGGCGCGGAAAACGTTTGTTCAGCGGACATGAAGTGTGGCGACGTTATCACGCCAGGCTGATTCAGGGAATGCCTCAGGCACCGACGCTACCGCTGAGTGTAAGGCTGCATCGCACCGCAGTCAATCAGCCGTCTGTCCAACAGGTGTAGGACGTTTTATTTGCCAAGAAGCTCGTTCAGATCCTCTACGAAGCTGAGAACGACAACAACCGCTGATCCGGCCAGTCCCACAAAAAACAGGACAGTAAGAAGTTCCATACCGAAATGAGCAATCGCGAGCATCAGTTCATTCTACCTACAAATTCTGCCTGCCGCTCTCCAATGCTAAACTCGGCATCGATGACCGTACATCACAGCCGCGCCCAATGGCGAATATCCTTCGCATCCTCCTTATCGCTCGCGCTTCTTTCTGCGGTTCTGCTTGACCTTCCCTTTCCTATCGCAGGACCTCTTCCACCATGGCGCGCCATCTTTGGGTGGATTGCTCTGGTTCCTCTGCTTTACGTGCTGCTTGCGCCGCAGGAGATTGATTCCCGGCGCTACCTGTGGCGCAGCACTCTGCTGGCATATATCTGCGGAGTGGTCTGGTATGTACTGAATTGCTATTGGATCTACCAGACCATGACTACTTATGCCCAGGGCGTATCACCTCTTGGAGGAGTGGGAATTCTTCTTTTGTTCAGTGCAGTGCTCGGACTGTATTTCAGCCTGTTTGGACTGATCCTCGCATTTCTGCGCCGCGCTTCCCGAGGCATTATCGTGCCGCTGGCAGTCGCGCCGTTTGCCTGGACAGCAATCGAGCTGCTGGCCGCGCACCTGACGAGTGTGCCATGGGACCAACTGGGGTATTCGCAGGTCGATAACCTGATGCTTACAAAACTGGCTCCGTTTACGGGAACCTACGGAATTTCCCTTGTTCTGGTCGCGGGCAATTCGTTGTTGGCTGCTGCGCTCCTCACAAGGAACATACACACCCGGCTTCGCTTCGGCACAGGAGCCGTGCTGCTGGTTGTGCTTCTGCAACTGAGCTCGGTCTTTCCTTCCAAACCTTCTGCAACTACCGCCTATGCCGTTCTTATGCAGCCGAATCTTGATGTCGGGGCGTACAACATGTGGATCGGCCCCGAGTGGGACGAGCACGCGTCATGGATGTTACAGCAAAGTCTTCGCACCTGCAGTCCGGCCTATATTGGCATGCCAATAACCGGTATTCCACCAGTAACGCCGCCGTGCGGTCGGAATTTTCCGCCCCCCGGCGTTGTCGTATGGCCTGAAGCACAGTCACCGCTTCTAAGCGACAGCCCTAGTACAGTTGCACTGCTGCATTCGCTTGCAACCACGGCGCATGCACCCGTAATTGCCGGGATGCTTGGACACGATGACCAGGGAACCTACAACTCCGCTGTCTTCACCGCGCCTGATGGAACCCCAAAGGGACGGTATGACAAGATTCACTTGGTTCCATTTGGCGAGTACATTCCTTACCGAAAGCTTTTCTTTTTCGCTCACAAGCTTACCGAACAATTGGCCGACCTGCAGCGCGGAAAAACACGCAATGTCTTCCGGACTGACGACCACGTCTTTGGCACATTCATCTGTTACGAATCCATTTTCGCAGATGAGATTCGTCCTTTTGCGCTGAACGGCGCACAGGTCTTCGTCAATGTCTCCGACGACGGTTGGTATGGAGACACCAGCGCGCCGTGGCAGCACCTGAACATGGCCCGCATGCGCGCCATTGAAAACCACCGCTGGATTCTGCTGGACACGAACAACGGCATAACAACCGCTATCGATCCGAAGGGGCGTGTGACCTACAGCGCGCCACGCAATGTCGCGACCTCGTTGGTCGTCCGTTACGGATATGAAGACGATCTGACGTTCTATACACGTCATGGCGACCTCTTCGCTTTGGCCTGTGGGATAATCATAGCTGGCGCACTGCTGTATTTTGCGTTCAGCCGTCGCTCAGCTTAATTGAAAAGTCAGGTCCCCGTATCGTGTTGAACGATCTTGAATTCGCTTACGCTCCTGTGCGCAACAAAGTCCGCGACCTGCGGGAGTATCTTTGACGTACCCCGCCTCAAATCAGAACTAGCGACTATCGAACAAAAACTGTCTGACCCCTCAGTGTGGTCCAATCCACAGGTGTCGCAGCCCCTCATGCGGGATCGGAAGCGCATCGAGGAACAACTGGCCTGCGATGCAGAGTTGGTCCGCCGAACAGAAGATATCGAGGCCTACTTCGACCTTGCGCGCGAAGGCGAGCCTGTAGAAGCTGAGCTTGAGCGCGAGATTCAAACTCTCAACGAGTACGCCGAGGCGCTCGAATCACGCACCATGCTTTCGGGAGAAACCGATCCGCTGAATGCCATCGTCGTGGTTCATCCGGGCGCAGGCGGCACAGAAAGCCAGGACTGGGCCGAGATGCTGATGCGCATGTATCTGCGTTGGGCCGAACAGCAGGGCTTCAAGACGGAAATCAATGACTACCAGGATGGCGAAGAAGCGGGCATCAAATCGGCCACATTCACTATCAGCGGCGAGTATGCGTACGGGCTGCTTTCGGGCGAGACCGGCGTGCATCGGCTGGTCAGAATTTCGCCCTTTGATCAGGCCAAACGCAGGCACACCTCATTTGCGTCGGTGTTTGTTTCGCCGGAGATCGACGACTCGATCCAGATCGACATCAAGCCCGAGGATCTTCGCATCGACACTTACCGCTCAGGCGGCAAGGGCGGCCAGCATGTGAACACAACTGACTCCGCTGTACGAATTACGCACATCCCGACGGGAATTGTTGTTGCGTGCCAGAACGAACGGTCGCAGCACAAAAATCGTGAACGGGCGATGAAGATGCTGCGCTCACGCCTCTATGAATATGAGCTAGAGAAGAAGCGGGAGGCAACAAAGAAGCTGGAGGACTCGAAGCTCGATATCAACTTCGGGTCGCAGATTCGCTCTTATGTCCTGCAGCCATACCGGATTGCAAAAGACCACCGCACAAAGGTCGAGGTCGGCGATGTAGACCGTGTTCTGGACGGGTATCTCGATCCCTTCATCCGTGGATATCTGAAGATGCGCCGCAATGGCGGGGTGCCCGTAACTGTGGACGCTGAGGACGATCTTGAATAGTTCCCATAAACTCCAATGAATGAGCCCTCCGTCATTCAGGAAATCCTTACCCGCTGCGGGAAAATTGCAGTAGTCGGCCTTTCGGACCGTGAGGGCCGAGCATCTTACGGCGTGTCGCGCTTCATGCAGTCGCGCGGATACCGGATTATTCCAGTCAATCCGCTCATTGAGAGCGCGCTTGGTGAAAAAGCATACCCCGATCTCGCTGCCGCCTGTGCTGCCGTTCCCTCCATCCAACTGGTCAATGTGTTTCGCGCACATCGGCATATTCCAGCAATCGTTGATGAAGTAATCCGGCTCAAAGTTCCTTATCTGTGGTTTCAGGAAGGCGTCGTCGACTTCGAAGCCGCTGGACGGGCTGAGGATGCTGGAATCAAAGTCGTGATGGATCGCTGCATTCTGAAAGAACGCATGGCTGCCGGCTGGGTGCTTGTTGCACAGGCAGACACACCTTCGGCGCAATCCTGATAACGGCTTTCCCGGCTGTTCCCGCTGACTAAAAAGTGCACATGTCTTGCACGCCGCATGCCAAAGCCAACTCATCCTCATAAAGCTCCACGCTGCCTGCGCCGATGTAGGGAACGTGTAACAGCGGTTCTTCCCGCAAGGGTGACCCGGACAAGAGCGTCGCGCTTTTGACCCGGTACGGCGCCCACGGGCAGAAATCACTTGATTTAACAGGAGCAAATCGTATGTCTCTGGGTGTCCTGAATAACATCTCCGCGCTGTATGCGGAAAACAACCTGAACCAGACGCAGAGCAGCCTGCAGAACACGCTCACGCAGCTCTCGTCTGGCTCGCGCATCAACTCCGGCGCCGATGACGCTGCCGGCCTCTCGCTCGCCGACGGACTCACGGCGTCTTCGACTGCTCTCTCGCAGTCGGCGTCAAATGCCTCCGAAGGTGTCGATTTCCTGCAGGTCGCCGACGGCGCGCTGTCGCAGGTGACCAGTCTTCTGAATCGCGCGGTCACACTGGCCACCGAGGCCTCCAACGGCACACTGGACTCCGCACAGCAGGCGGCGACCAATGCTGAATACTCCAGCATCATGACGGAAATTTCGACCATCAACAGCAACACCGAATACAACGGGTTGAACGTCTTCAGCAAAGCCGCCAATATCTTCACGTCTGACGGCACGGTGAGCCAGACCTACGCCACTTCGGCGCTCGGCAGCACCAGCTCCGACTCGCTGAGTCTCGGTTCGTCAGTGTACGTGGCTGGCAACGTAGCGGCCGCAACGACAGCCCAGGTCGGAACAACCGACAGCTATGGCAATGCAATCAAGACAGGCGACAACATTCTCGCCGCGACGGGTCCTGATGGCAGCAAGGTCACCATTGACCTGACGTCCATGGGCGACACGACCACGGCTGCGGGTGCGCTGTCCGCAGCGAATGCCGTAGCCATTTCGGGAGACAACGCGATTGCCGGAGCCGTGGCGGCCGCAGCGGCTTCAGGCACGGACGAATATGGTTCCGCCTATACAACGGCGGACCAGATCTTCACGCCGACAACCGGCACTGGAACGATCAACATGGGCACGACGGCTCCGACAACAAACACCTATGTTGGCACGTCGCTCGACAGCACAGCGCAGGCTGAGATTGCACTGACCGCCATCACGTCAGCGATCTCCCAGGTCGCAGCCAGCCGCGGCACGGAGGGCGCGGAGGTTAACACCCTGAATGCGGTCGAGAACGTGCAGACCACCGAGTCGACCAACACAACCTCGGCAGAAAACGACGTGATGGCAACCGACTACTCGTCAGCTACCTCGGATCTCTCCAAGTACGAAATCCTTGAGCAGACTGGCATCAGTGCTCTGGCCCAAGCCAACAGCACCGAGCAACTGGTCACCAAGCTGCTGCAGTAAGCCGCAGCGGGTTCTTCCTCCAACGGGGAGCTTTTGCTCCCCGTTTTTCTTTGTCGACTCTAATTTTCACCACGCGTGTGCGGGCCGTAATTTGCCGGAGACTTCGTTGAAGTTTGCCAAAGGGATGACGATAGAGGGGACATGGGAACCGTTGGAATATCATTCGGATCGCCGACAAGCGGACAGGGATTTGACGTTAGCAGCACGGTGAGTCAGATCGTGGCGAACCTCCAGGCAATTGAAACGCCGTGGCAGACGGAGCTTACTGCTTTACAGTCGCAGGACACTGCGTTGACTTCGATCGGCACTGATCTAAGTACCCTCGCAAGCTCACTTACCAATCTGACAGATGTCCAGGGCGTACTTTCGGAAAAAGAGGGGTCCAGTTCGGACGAATCTATCCTGACGCTTACCGGAGCAGACTCGAGCGCAATCGCTGGCAGTCATACTGTGACGGTCAACACCCTGGCCTCGACAGCTTCTTGGTACAGTGCAGCAGTCAACAGCGGCGATACGCTGGCCGGCTCGCTGACGATCAACGGGCAGACGATCACCATTGATTCCTCGAACGACACGCTTGCCACACTGGCCAGCGCAATCAATAGCGGCGGCTATGGAGTAACAGCGAATGTGCTCACCACTTCCTCGGGATCGATGCTCTCACTGGTAAGCCAGACCAGTGGCACTGCAGGAAATATTACCGTAACGAGCAGCCTTACCGATGCGACCAGCGGGGGAAGCTCCATCGGCATTACCCAGGCGCAAACTGGTGCGGACGCTTCCCTCACCGTGGACGGCATTGCGATGACCAGCTCATCGAATACAGTTACGGATGCGATTCCAGGCGTAACCATGCAATTGCTGAGCGCCTCCAGCTCTACGGACGTGCAGGTCGAGATCACAAACGACAATTCTGATGTCGAAAGTGACGTCACCAGTTTTGTGAACGCATATAACACCGTCATTGGCGATTTGAATACGCAGGAAGGTAATGATTCGTCGGGAAACTCGGAACCGCTGGACGGTAATCCGGCCGTAGCCATGATTCAGGAGCAACTGGAGACGGCCCTCAATTTTACGCAATCGAGCGGAGTGATAACCTCCCTGACTCAATTGGGTGTCTCGATGAATGATGATGGCACGTTGACCCTTGACACCGACACGCTAAACAGCGAATTGAGCAGCAATTATCAGGATGTGGTGAATTTCTTTCAGCCAGGCAGCGGCTTTACTTCCTTCGGGGACAATCTTACGTCGGCGCTGAATGCGCTTAGCAATAGCGCTCCAGATGGTGAGATTTATCTTAGCCTGCAGCAGGATTCCAGCGAAGAGTCCACATTGAATACGAACATCAGCAACGAAAACTCCTACATAAGCAACGAGCAGACGCAGCTTACAGCGGAGTTGAACGCCGCAAATGACACGCTCGAGGAGATTCCATCGCAGGTCAACGAAGTCAACGAGCTTTATAGCGCCATCACCGGCTATGACGAGAACCCCAACGGATAAGGACCGAGCATGAATTACCAGCAGCAAAGCGTAGCCGGGATGAACGGCGTCGAGCTGATTGTCGCGCTCTACGATGGCATGGTCCGCTTTCTATATCGCGCCATCCAGGCCATCGAAGCCAACGATGTTTCCGGGCGGCGGATTGCCGTCAAGCGCACGCTCGACATTCTCATCCACCTCCAGTCGCGTCTCCGCATGGACATCGGAGGATCGTCGGCCAAGGCGCTGGCCGAGTTTTACGCTGCCATATTTGCTCTTTGCCTCAACGGCTCGAGGCTGGCCTCAACTGTGCAATTGAAAGAAGCCATCCGCTGTGTCCGTAACGTCCGCGAGGCCTGGCACGCGATCGCACAGGATCCCGAGGTCATCCGGTTGCTCAGGGAAAACCAGCGGAAAGACAGCCCTCGTGTTCCCACTCTGGTTGTCGTTCCGGAAATCCAGGAAACGGTCACTTCAAGCTGGAGTGCATAGCAATGAATCTCTATGTGGCTTCGGCAAGTTCCTCTTCCATTCTCTGCTTTTCGTAAAGGTCAAAGTAATATCCCTCTTTCGCCAGCAATTCCTCATGTGTGCCCAACTCTTCGATGCGTCCGTTTGCGAGCACAGCAATGCGGTCCGCGTTGCGAACCGTTGAAACACGATGGGAGATAAGGATCGTTGTCCGGCCGGTCATGCGCCGTCGGAGCTCCTCCAGAATGCGCTCTTCGGTATAGGTATCTACGCTGGCTAGCGCATCGTCGAGGATGAGAATCCTCGGATTGCACACAAGCGCGCGCGCCAGCGAGGTCCGCTGCTTTTGTCCACCGGAAAGCGTGAGCCCACGTTCCCCTACCATGGTGTCAAATCCGCGCGGAAACTCCGCGAACTCGGCGCGTATATGCGCGGATTCGGCCGCATCCAGCATATTTTCCGTGCCGGCCTCGGGTACGCCGAAAAGAATATTCTCGCGGATGGTCTCGCTGAACAGGAATGTCTCCTGGGGAACAAAGCCGATGCTCTTGCGCAACTCTTCGAGCCGATATTCCCGCACGGGACGTCCGTCGATGAGCACCGTGCCATCAGCCGCATCGTAAAGCCGCGGAATTAAACTGACGAGCGTCGTCTTTCCGGAACCGGTCAAGCCAACCAGTGCAAGGCTCGACCCCGCGGGAATTTTCAATGAGATGTCACGCAGAACTTTCGGTCCCCCATACGAAAAAGAAAGATGCCGGAATTCGATCTCTCCCTCAATTCCTGGCAGTATATTCTTTGCTGCCTTGCAGTCATCGATCGTCGGCTCTTCGATCAGCAACTCATGGATGCGAATCACCGATGCAGTTCCGCGTTCAAACAGATTGACAACCCAGCCAAACGCGATCATCGGCCAGGTCAACATGACGGTGTAAATGGTGAAGGAAGTAAATTGGCCGGGAGTAATGCGCTCCAGCAGTACCAAATGGCCTCCAACCAGCAGCACGATGACCATCGCGATGCCCAACATGAACTCGAGTGTGGGCCACAGCATGCCCATCAACTGCACCAGGCGCAAGCCGCGCCGCACATATTCGCGGTTCGATACGTCAAAGGCCTTGATCTGCGCTTCCTCCTGGGCGAAGGCGCGCACCAAACGCGCGGCTGAGAAATTCTCCTGCGCCTGCGCGGATATGTCGGAGAACATCGCTTGAATACGCTCGAATCGCTCATGGATTTTGCGGCCCAGGTATTGAACCAGAACGCTGGCCAGCGGCAGCGGGACCAGGGCGCACAGCGTCAGGAAAGGGCTGATGCGTAAAAGAAAGAACAACGCTCCGATCGAAAAAAGGAGTGTATTCGCGCTGTACATAATAGCCGGCCCTAACAGCATGCGCACAGCGCTCAGATCGTTTGTCATACGCGCCATGATGTCGCCGGTTCGCCGCTGCTGATAATATTCCGGCGCTTGTTTTTCCAATTGCAAAAACAAGTCGTTGCGTAAATCGAACTCGATATCGCGCGAAATGCCGATCAGGATCCAGCGCGTGTAGAACAAAAACACACCTTTCGCCAAGGCAATCCCGATCAGTACGGCGGCATAGGCCAGGATTTTCCGGCGTGTCACGCCGTGATGGAGAAGATCATCCGTGGCAATGCCAATGATCAGCGGAAAGAAGATCCAGACGGCATTGTTCAGCAGAGTTGCCAAACCACCCCACAGGTAATCGCGCTTGTAGCGTGCCATGTAGGGCAGCAGCGGTTTCAGCCGATTGAACATATCTCCATCCTAAGTCGATGACCGCAGCAACAGATATCCTCCGACAAGTGCAAAAACCAGGTCCGGAGACCATGCCGCAAGCACGGCAGGCAGTACACTCACATTTCCCATCGCTTCGAATATGCCGTCCACCACGAAATATGCGATGGCGACGCCGATCGCAACAGCAATTCCCGCCAGCGAACCACGCCGTCCCATCGACAATGCGAATGGCACTGCCAACACTGCCATCACCAATGTAATAAGCGGATACGCAAGCTTACGGTTCAATTGCACGCGCAGCCGCATGGTGTCGAAACCCCTTTGTCCCAGATCGTGAATATAAGCCGACAATTCGTCAAAGCTCATTTCATCGGCGAGTTTCTCTTCTTTCTTGAAGTATTCGGGCGGCTCCTGAATTTCGGGAAAATCGCTGAATACAAACGGGTGGTAGTTACTGACCTCGTCGCCGTTAAAGGTGCGCACCCAACCATTTTCAAATACCCATTGATTGACCCACGGATCCCAGTGTGCGCTCGAGGCAAAAATCCGCTTCGAGATCGAGAAAGAACCAGGAGTGAACTCGAACACAGAAATATTTCCAAAGGAGTCATGCGAGGTATCGAAGAACTGGTAATAGAAGATGTGCTCTGGGTTGCCAGGCTTCTGTAAACCAAAAATCCAGTTCTCGCCCGGGTGTTCGACGGTCTGAGCCGGCCTTCCCTTAATGATGTTTCGCAAGGCCTCCTGTTTGCGGTTTGCCTTCGGTAGATAAAGCTCATCGAAGAGGAATAGCGAGGTTGCCAGAACACAGGCGATCACCAATACCGGCAGCACAACTCTGTACAGGCTCATGCCGGTCGCCTTCATAGCTGTCAATTCATTTGACCGGTTCAGTATGCCGAACACCACCAGCACGGCAATCAGAACACTGAGAGGCGTAATGGTATAGATCATGCTTGGCGTCAGATTCAGAAGATAGTCCCCGACGAGGACAAGAGGAGCGCGATTGCGAATGATGTCTCCCAGCAATTCAAAGAAGGTGAAGAGCAGCATAAGCATCACAAAAGTGACAAGCACCAGTGCGAAGATACTCAGGAACTGCTTCAGAACGTATTCATCCAGAATGAGTGGAAAACGGCCTCGCGCATGCCGCGCTTTGACCTTTCCCGCTCTTCCATGAACTTCCTCGGGTTCCTCTTTTTCTGAACGGTTGAACCAGCTGCCGATGGATGTAATGGCTGCCAGCGCCGCACCACCCGTCGACATCTGCCGTAGAAGGACCACGCCGCATACCGCGAACAACACGTTCACTAGCCACACGCCCACGACAACTGATAATTTGCTTTGGCGGGCGAGTGCCGTCCCAGTAGAAGACAAAAAATAGTAGACGAAGACCAGTGCAATGGTGAGCACAAAACCCGCACCTTTGCCCCCGCGCTTCGACGAAATCCCCAGCGGAACGCCTACAAGCATCAGCACAAGGCATGCAGCTGGAAACGCAAGTCTCTTTTGAAATTCAATCTGGTACGGACGCCCGTGAGGTTGTCGCCCATGTTCCAGCAGTTCCCGGTTCGGCATTGCCAGCATCGGAGCATCGCTGCGGGTGATATGTGTATCTGACTGAGCAGTAAGCGCGAGCGGAAGGTCGGTCTCTGCAAAAGTTGAGACGTTATACTGATCCGGCTCATTTGCCACCGTTTGGTGCTCAGTTCCGTCACGCAACCTCATAGTGGCGCCCTGATCTTTACGGCTTACGACAGTAGCGGTGGCGCCGGTGGTAATTTTCGGCGAGTTGGGGTCGGAGAGATCAGCAAGAAATATCTCCCGCCAGTTTGATGCGCCAGTGCCGGCGCGCACGTCCTGCACATAGAAAACGTAGTTCTTGAACTCCTCATTGAATACGCGAGGTTGTACCTCATACGAGGCCTGTGCATTTAGCAGTTCCGACTCCAGTTGCAAGGTTGCCGCGGTCGCTTTAGGGGCAAGATAGAGTGTGTTTGCCAGGCCAGCTCCCCAGGCAACAACAGATACCATGCCAACTACGCCGACGAAGCGCCACACTCCTACCCCTGACGCGCGCATGGCCGTGATTTCGCTGTCGGCAGCCAGACGGCTCAGGCCCAGCAGAATCCCCACCAGCACAGCCATAGGAATTGTGACTGTAAACATGTTGGGCAGCATCAGCAGAATGATCTCTGCCACAATGCCGAGCGATGCGCTGTTGCGAACGATCAATTCCAGCAGGTGCGGAAGATCGCGCATGAAGAGCACGAAAGTAAAAAGCACGCCGCCAAGGAGGGCGTGTGAGAGCACTTCTTTGAGAATGTACCGGGTGAGAATGCGCACAGGATTCCAGTTTATCGTGGAGCAAACCGCTTCAGGCGGAGGCTGTTAGCGAGCACGCTCACCGAGCTTAAAGCCATGGCTGCCGCAGCAACCGCCGGACTGAGCAGAATCCCGGTGACCGGGTAAAGAGCCCCCGCCGCAATAGGGATGCCGACAACGTTATAGCCCAATGCCCAGCCGAGGTTTTGCCGCATCACACGCAACGTGCGCCTGGCAAGCGCGAGTGCGGTCACAACCTGCAGTGGCTCGCCGCGCAGCAGTATCGCGTCTCCTGCTTCACGGGCCAGGTCAGTTCCGGTACCAAATGCCAATCCCGCGTCGGCCTGCGCCAGAGCAGCTGCATCGTTAATTCCGTCGCCTACCATGGCAACCTTGCGGCCTGCGTTCTGCAATTCCCGGATTTTGGCAAGCTTCTCTTCCGGCAGCAGTTCTGCAAAAATCTGGTTGAGAGCCACCGCCCGCGCAATTTCACTGGCAGCAGCCCGGTTGTCGCCGGTGAGCATCGCCACTTGTATTCCCGCGTCCTTCAACAGCCCGACGGCTTCGACTGCTCCCGGACGTAGTCCGTCGCGTGCGGTGAGCAGTCCGGCATAGTGTCCATCGATGGCGATGTAAAGCGGTGTTTCTCCGGCCCTGACAGTTGCAGCTTCCGGCAGAGAAATCCCAAGCTCCAACATCAGTGCCTCGTTTCCCGCGGCTACCGTGCTTCTGCGAACGGTCCCGGTTAGCCCCTTGCCCGGAATTGCACGAACATCTGCCGCACCTTCGACTGTAATTCCCCGTGATTCGGCATATTCAAGAACAGCCCTGGCTAACGGATGCTCCGACCGCAGCTCAAGTGAGGCAGCAATTGAAACCAATGTAGCTTCATCCATATTGTCAGGCCGGACCGCGGTGATTTTCGGCCTGCCCTCCGTCAGCGTACCGGTTTTGTCGAGAACAACGGTGTCCACGCGCGCCAGCCGTTCCACACTTTCCCCACCCTTGAAGAGGATGCCCAACTGTGCCGCACGGCCAATGGTAACGGTAAGCGCGGCAGGGACCGCCAACCCCATAGCGCATGGACACGCGATGACCAGCACAGCTACGGCGATCGCAAATGCACGACCGGGACCGCCAGCGTGGCCAGCTATGGACCAGATGAGAAATGTGAGAGCGGCCAGAACCAGCACGGATGGGACAAAAACTGCGCTGACGCGATCGCCAAGCTGCTGCATCGGCGCCTTCGACGACTGCGCCTCATCCATCAGGCGCAGCATCTGCCCCAGCACGCTGTCGGTTCCGATTGAGGTAGCGCGATATTCGAGCGCACCGTCGTAGTTCAGCGACCCGCCGATCAGGCGATCCCCTACGCTTCGCGGAACAGGCACCGACTCGCCCGTAATAAGCGATTCGTCCACGCTGCTCGCGCCGGAAAGCACAACTCCATCCACGGGGATGCGCTCTCCGGGACGCACAACGACCACTTCGCCCGGCTTCAAATCTGCGACTGGAATCTCTATCTCCGCACCATCTCTGCGCACGAGTGCCGTCTGTGGCTGCAACTGTGCAAAGCCGCGCAGTGCGTCGAGCGTCCTCCGTTTGGCGCGGGTGTCAAGCCAATTCCCAATCAGCAGGAAACCCAGGATGAGCAGGACGGAGTCGTAATACACATCCGCGCGCAATCCGCGGGTCAGAAAGAACGATGGGAAAATCGTAGTCGCAACAGAATAGGCAAAGGCCGCGCCTGTTCCCAGCGCAACCAGTGTGTTCATGTTCGTTGAGCGGTGGATAGCCGCCTGCCAGGCGCGCTGATAGATCGCTCCGCCAACCCAAGCCATTCCGGCCAGCGTGATCGCTAGCATGACGTATTTGAGGGCAGGCGCAGGAATGCTGTACAGCCACGGCACGAGCCGCATCATTGTGCGATCGATCAGGCCAGGATGGCCATTCATGGCCAGCGGCATCGAAACCACCATGACGACTATGCCCCCGGCAATGGCCGCCAAGGCACGAAGCTTTAATCCTGCCTCAGAGCCCGTGCCTTGCTCGGAATGTTCAGTGCCGGGGAGTGAGGCGTCGTATCCGGCTTCACGTACAGCTTCAAAAAGAGACCCAAGCCGCGCGATGTCCGGCTTGTAAACCACTCGCGCCGAATGCGTCATTAGATTGACGCTCGCGCTGGTTACGCCCGGCGTCTCACGCAGAGCATGCTCGACATGGGCCTGGCAGGATGCGCAGGTCATTCCCTGTACATCGAGGGTGACCGCTTCCTGCGTGCCGCTGCTCTTCATCTCGGCTCCCGGTTTTCTGGATGGGCGGTGTATCCGGCCTTCGCCAGCGCTGCCACAAGCTGCTCCGGATCGCCAGCCTTTACGTGCGCCGAGCCGATCTGAACATTCACGACCTCCGCGCCGGGAATGCGTTCCAGAGCCTGAGACACGCGCTTGACACAAGCTCCGCAGTGCATTCCGTTTATGGTGAGTCTGATTTCGTTCATATCAACTATTTATTTAATGCACCTCTCACGCGGGTTACGGTGTGACCCCGCTCACAACCCTTCAATTATCGATGCGTTATCCCCACTGATCGATGCAACTCACTCACCGGAGGGCAGAAAGCTGTAGCCGATGCCGCGCACGGTCCGCAGATAGCGAGGCTCTGAAGGCTCATCCTCAATATATCGCCGAAGCCGGACAATGAAATTGTCGATAGCGCGCGTATCGGTGTCTTCACGCAGCCGCCACACCTGCTCCAGAAGCTCTTTCCGCGAGATCGAGCGTCCCGGGTTCCGTACCAGATAACGCAGCAAATCCGCTTCCATCAGCGTCAGGTGGATTTCCTTGCCCAGAGCCTCAAGCCGCAGATTCTCAAAATCGATCCTGCGTCCCGCAAACTCGAAGTATGGCAAGCCGTCTGAACCGGAATTTCTTTCGGCAGCGGAGTGCCACTTCATGCGGCGAAGCAGGCCGTTCAGCCGTGCTAACAATATGGAAAGGTCGAAGGGTTTGGGCAGATAGTCGTCCGCCCCAGCTGCAAACCCCTGCAAAACGTCTTCGGGGCGACCACGAGCGGTGAGCATAAGAAGAGGGACGTAATTCTGCGCTTGACGCAGCTCCACCGCAACCTCAAAACCGCTTTTCCCGGGCAGCATAACGTCAAGTAAAACTGCGTCAAAGTGATTGCGCTCAAGTAGCGCCAGTGCCTGCTCTCCATCGGCGGCGAGAATCACTTCGTAGCCATCAGCCCGCAGATTGAAAAGTAACCCTTCAGCCAGATGCGCTTCGTCTTCGACGACCAGGATGCGCGCCGTAATCACAAAGCCTCCTGCATGACCTGTGATTTAGTTTTCGTTTCGAGCATGCGAGGCAGTTGCACGCTTACTGTTGTTCCCTTCCCTTCACCCGGACTTTCAGCAAAAGCGTCGCCTCCATGCTGGCGCGCGATAGTACGCACCAGGAACAGCCCCAGGCCAGTCCCTTTAGTACGAAGGACGTTGCGCGCAGGCACACGGTAAAAGCGCTTGAATATCCTCTTCAAATGCGCCGCTGCAATGCCGATGCCGCGGTCGCTCACGCTCAGCATCACCCAGGCATCGCGCTCAATCGAAAGGCGGACCTGGATATGGATGCCGTTGGGCGAGTATTTCACTGCATTGTTCAACAGATTCATGACGACAGTGCCCAATTCCTCAGGATCGCCGCGGACGGTAAGGGAAATGTTCTGCGGAGGTTCTTCGAAGATAAGGCTATCTTCACCGAGGTGATGCAGTGTCTGGATGCGATGGATGCAAGCAGCAACTAACTCGTGCAAATCGACCGGCACACGCTCTACCTTGCGGGAACGCTGCCCCACTTCGCCCGCCTTCAGAACTTGTTCGACAGTGGCAAGCAACCGGTCACTGTCATCGAGCATAATGCCGTAAAATTCCTGCCGCTTCTGCTCCGTGAGTTCGCGCCGGGTCAGAGTTTCGAGATAAAGCCGAATGGAGGCTATCGGCGTCTTCAGCTCGTGCGTTACGGCATTGATAAAACTGTCGTGGTGCTCATTGCGCCTGACCTCACGCACAAGAAAGATGGTATTTAGGACAAGGCCGGCGATCAGTAGCATGAAAAACGGAATCCCAATCAGCATCGGCATGAGGCGCCGCCAATTCAGGATGATCCAGCTTACGTTGAGGACAACCGCTACGCCGACGAGACACGAACCGAGCACGATGAACAGCACTACATTCCGTTTTCGTCCTCTGATCCGCATGATCCAATGAAAAAGCCCTACCCGAAAAGTTTACCGGGTGTTGGCCGGATACAGCGATACGTATTGCGCGCAAAGCTATCGGCGCACGACCAACGGGACGGCCAACGAAGCCCGCGCAAGGAGTATGCCTAGACGGCGAGTCCTCAGGCCTCAGGCTACTCCGGCCGGTTTAGGGTCGTGCTTGTCAAACTGCGCCAACTTCACATCCCATGCCAGGCCGAGCTTTTTCAGCAGAAGGATTCCGAGATAATTCTGGTCAAACTCATACCAGGCCAACCCATGCCGCACCGACACCGGATGCGCATGATGGTTGTTGTGCCATCCTTCGCCGCCAGTGAGCAAAGCCACCCACCAGTTGTTGCGTGAGTGGTCTTTGGTTTGAAAACGACGCGATCCCCACATGTGCGTGGCCGAGTTCACCAGCCAGGTTGCATGCAGGCCCAGGGTCACGCGCAGAAAAATTCCCCACATCACGCACGGCCATCCGCCAAATGCCAGCAGAGCCAGCCCTACAACAACCATCGGAACCCAGTGATATTTGCTTAGCCAGAGATAGAACCGGTCGCGGGCAAGGTCGGGAGCGTAGCGGGCAAGCAGCGCAGTTTCCGAGTGCATCGAGACTCCGCTCAGAATCCAGCCGATATGCGCCCACCAAGCGCCCTCGGTGGGTGTATGCGGATCGCCTTCATGGTCAGAAAGCTGATGATGCACGCGATGCGTTGCCACCCAGAAGATTGGCCCGCCTTCCAGTGAGAGCGTGGCGCCAATGGCCATAAAATACTCGACCCACTTTGGCGTCTTGTAGCCGCGATGCGTCAGCAGGCGGTGATAGCACATGCCGATGCCGATATTGGACGCATAAACCCAAAGCACGGCTGCGCAGATCAGAGCCTTCCACGAAAACATGAAGAGTGCTGCAACTGCCCCGATGTGAAACACTACCATGGCAATTACAGTGACCGTGCTCCATGAACCACTTTGCGCGGCACGGCCCAGCGCAGGAATTTTTTTCGCGGCTTGCGCTGCACCCTTTGTACTCGTGAGTGGTGGATTTAGGACAGGAAGGGCTTCTTCGATTATTTCAACTGGCATGAATTGGGGAGATCTCCGCTTTCGGTTTCTCAGTCAACCGTATCAGGGCGCGGAGATCATCCGTGTAACACTTTTGTAAGGGAGTTATCTAATAGGACAACGGCTGTGTGCCTCCCCCATTTGGCCGATAGTTAACTGTTGCGCCGGTTTACTGCGGCGGCCAAGCGGTAGGTAGAGGCAGAGCGAGAGGTTCCTCCGGCATGACAATCCAGAACACGATATAGGCTACCAGGCCGAGTCCGCCTCCGAAAATCGTGAGCAACACAGTAATCACACGTACCCAGGTCACATCCCAGGCATAACTGTTGGCAAGCCCCTGGCAGACTCCGGCAACCATGCGTCCTACACGCGGGCGGATCAGGCGCGAGGGGGCCGGATAGCCTGTACTATAGCCGGACGAGTATGCCTGCTGAGGGGCTCCCATCTGGGTGCCGCAGGCGGAACAAAAGCGTGCATCGTCGTTCATGATTTTGCCGCAATTCTTACAAGAGACGCTCATCACCGTCCTCCAGTATTCACCATTCTGCCCCTGAATCTCTACTCTTGAGCCTATACCTCTGGAAGATGGAAGATACGAAGGACAGAGGGAATTTGTTCCCTGGACCACAGTTTTGATGCCCGGCTTTTCACCGCCCCTCGTAGGCTGTTTTCATGTACTTGCGGGCAAGATCTGCCTGGGTTGATTCGCTGCCGGCATCAATCACCCACTGATACTGCTGACTGGCTTTGTCGTGCTCCTTCATTAGATCGTAAGTCTCGCCGGAAGCGAGCAGGCATCGGCGCTTGAGCTCGGGACTGGTCGTCGGCTGAAAGGCGCCCTTCTGATATGCCTCCACTGCCTCCTGATACAGATGCTGTCCGCGTAGACTGTCGCCGAGACCAAAATACGCAAGTTCTACATGTGAGGAGGGAAAATAACCGGGCCGCTCAGCTTCGCTGACCACCTGCCGATAAAGATCGACGGCCTTCATACCCTCGCCAGCATCCTTGGAAAGGTTGGCTTCTTCGAGACGAAAGAGAAAATCTCGTGGGTACTCCGCGGCAAGCATGCGATTGATGGCCAACGCCTGCTGGTATTTCGCCTCCCGCCGGAGAAACAGGGCCATGCAAGTTCGTGATTCGACGCTGGTGATCACACCATGTGAACCCGAGTCCTGCAGCAGCGCCATGCCCTCAGCTTTCGATCCATGAATCCCAACGAAACCAATGAACAGCTTGAACGCGAACGGCAGGGCGCCAACTACATACTGGTAAACGCCAACCACCATCTTGGCGTCGACATAATTGGGATCGAGTTCCAGAACCCTTTCGTGATCATTTTTAGCTCCCAGCGCCAGCTTCAAGGCAGGAGCGAAGCTGCGCTCGACCATCGCCATATATGTTGCTTCTAGGCTTCTGGCCCAGCCTCGCGCGAAGAGAGCATTAACGTCGTTCCGGTTCTTCTTTAACTCATCATTCGCCTGATTGAAGGCCTTATCGGCCAGACCCTTGATCTGGTCACGTGCTTTCGGGTCCTCGACGACAGTATGTTTGCCGGTTAGAAATCCGTCGTTGGCATAGAAAGTAGTGTCTAGCAGGTCAAGGCGGAAGAGTTCGCGGAAGAGCGTGACATAGAGGATGTAGTCGGTCGCAATTGGATCGGACGGATGTGCGGCCTGGACCTTACCAAAACCGATCAGTGCGCAGTTATAGTCCATGTCGTAAAAGCATGTGAAGGCTTCACGAACCGCCGGATCGTGATTCAACGGGTCGGTATTCACTGTCTGCGCAATGCCTTGAACCGGTAGCAGCAGGCTCATCAGGACAGCGAAAATAGTCAGGAACACCGAGCCGGAATGGACGGACGAGTTAGGCAAAGGGGGATTCTTCAAAGGCGTTCCGATTAAGAGAGCTGTCGCTCTTCCGGGTGCTGGGTATTGATATAGACGCTCCCTGCAGGCATTTTAGACGCTGAGGCAAAGGCCTGATCCTGATATTGTCGTGGTGTTAGGACATCAGGTTCCTCGATGACCAGAAAAGATCTAATCCATCTGCTTGTGTTGCAGGCTCGCGCCAACGGCTTTGAGTTCCGAAAATGGTATCAGAGCAAGATCGGCGGCGAGTGGACATCCATCGAGGCTGCGATTGAGACGCTGTCCCAGGGAGGTCGCTATTATGCACTGCTGTTTTCCCACCAGTTTGCCAAGCACTTCTGGAAACCGGGCAGACAGATGCAGTTTGTCGTTCCTACCCAGCAGTTCAAACGGCTGAATCCGCAAGGCGAGGAGATCACCGTTGTAAGAAAGGCGTATACGCGCCGCACTATGCGGGGCAACTCATGGGAATATCACCTTCGCGAGATGGCCGCCGCCGATGAGCCGTTGCGCTATATCAGGCGGTTTCTGGTGACGGCAGAGGAGGTCGCGGCGCAGCGCTCGGGCACCGGACTAGATCTGCCACCGGAAAGTCAGTCCTGACGATAGAGATGATGCAGCGGGCCGCGGCCCTTGCCGATCGGCCGTCCGGCCTGCATCGCTTCAACGACGTAGGCTTTTGTCGCTCGAACGGCCTCGCCGGGTGAGTCGCCAGCCAGCAGCCGTGCCAGCAGCGCAGACGAGAAGGCACAACCGGTTCCGTGCGTGGCCATGGTTTCAATGCGCTGACCCGGATACCACCGTGTAACCCCTTCGGTAGTTCGCAGGAAGTCGTCTGGAGAGTTGAGATGGCCGCCTGTAACGATAATGTTCACGTCGGGATACTGGGCGGCAAGCCGCGCAGCGGCTTCGGGCACGTCTTCCTGTCCTGAAACCGGAGCTTCGGCAAGAATTGCAAGTTCATCGGTGTTCGGAGTGACCCACCCGACCAAGGGTAGCAGGCTGCTCCTGAGTCGAGTTAAGCCTTCATATGACAGGAGCTTATGACCTGAGCTTGACTGGAGAACCGGATCGAGAACGATCTTTCCGGCAGGGATACCAGATTCGGCCAGAAAGTGGCAGATGGCCTCGATTACGCCCTCGGTCGCCAGCATGCCTATCTTTATGCCGCAGACTGGGACATCCTCGGCCAGACAGTCGAGCGTTTCGCGAAGTACGTCCGGCGAGACCGGCTCGACCCGACGCACGCCCTGAGTGGACTGGACGGTCAGGGCAGTAATCGCAGCTAAACCATAGATTCCATAGGCGGCAAACACCTTGAGATCGGCCGTGACCCCTGCTCCGGATGAAGGATCGAAGCCGGCAATCGTCAGGGCAACGGGGTAATCACCGCGCGCTCCCGATAGGGAGTCGTCAAGCCTCAAATTGCTTCGGACTTTTATCACAAAATCTCTCAATGTGCAAGCATAATTGGTAAATAAATCTTGATTTTAGTTTGACTTCTGGTTCGACGGCTCCATACAATTTCTGAAGCACGTCAGAATTTCCCGAAGGAGGGTTATGAGCGCTATCGCAATTCTTAAGAATACTCGTTCCCGTCGCTATGCGATCGTTGCCAGCGCAGTCCTCGTGACGTTGCTTGGCGTAACCGGCACTCCCGCCGGCAATGCGGAACCGCCTGTAAAGGGGGTTACTCCGCCCCAACCCCAGCACCACTGGTACCAGATTGGCCGCGCATCGTGGTACGGCAAGCTCTTTCAGGGCCACCAGACTGCCAGCGGCGAAGACTTTGATATGAATCAGATGACCTGCGCACACCGCAGCCTTCCCATGGGATCGCTGGTGAAGGTCACCAATCTTCGGAACAACAAGTCCGTGATTGTCCGCGTAAACGACCGCGGCCCTGTACCGCACAATCGCGTCATCGACCTGTCTTATGCCGCCGCCAAACTCCTTGGATTCGGCGGGCGAGGAACAGCCCCGGTACGCCTCGATCTTATTGCCAGCGGCACGCCATTGGCGGCGCAAATGGCCGTTCACGCAGCTGGCGACTGACGCCTTTAGACTGCGCGACTTGCGCAGACTGCCTTGGTCCTCCCCCCGCAATTAGTGATAGAGTCTAGTGCTGGAGGGATGGTCTGCCAGTGGCCCTTGCTGCGCGCGAGCGCCTGATTGTTGCTCTGGATGTTCCGGACGCCGGGCGCGCCATTGAGTTAGTTGAACGGCTCGACGGCCTGATCCAGTGGTTCAAGGTTGGTCTGGAACTCTATCTTTCTGAAGGCAGCTCTTTCATTCAGCGTCTCCGATCCAAGGGTTACTCGGTTTTTCTCGATCTCAAACTTCACGACATTCCCAACACTATCGCCGGGGCGGTTCGTTCAGCTTCGCGCGCCGGAGCGCAGATGCTGACGCTGCATGCCGGGGGTGGTCCGGCGATGCTCCTTGCCGCGGCTGAAGCAGCGGAGGCGCTGCCCTCGGCTCCCAGGCTGCTGGCGGTGACAGTGCTGACCAGCATGGACCAGGCACAGTTACAGGCCGTGGGGGTTACGGCTTCGCCTGCCGATCAGGTTCTGCGGCTGGCGCGAATGGGATGGCACGCCGGCATTCGCGGCTTTGTGTCGAGCGCCGAAGAGATTACCGCAATGAGGCAGGCGCTCCCGAAAGCGACCTTAGTAATTCCCGGAATCCGCCCGGCTGGTTCGGCGGCTGGAGACCAGAAGCGGGTAGCAACTCCAGCAGCAGCAATCGCGGCGGGAGCCGATTATCTTGTGATCGGCCGACCAATCACGCGGGCATCTGATCCGGCGGCGGCGGCGCAAGCGATTCTTGACGAGATCGGCTGAGATTCCAGAAATTCCAAATACGCTACCCCCCCCCGGTATTTTTCCCTATCTAATAGTTTCTAAATAAGTTCGCATTGGGGTTATACCCCCGATGGGAAATTGGACCGGCAGTAAATTACCCCTATTTTTAGTATATCGAACCGGGGCATGCTTTCAGGCATTTTGACCGTGGATATAAATCACCTGATTTGTATGGTTTGCAGGAAATTTTTGCTTTCAGGGGCTTGACATCCCTTATTCCCCTTTATTCCGAGCGGAGGGCCTGCATGGGGTCGATGCTGGCGGCGCGGCGAGCGGGTATCCAACAGGCCAGAACAGAGACGCCGATCAACAGGAAAGAGACAGCGGCGAAGGTGGCCGGATCGCTGATGGACACTCCATAGAGAAGGCGAGAGAAGCTGGTGAGCAACCGTGTGAGGATAAATGCGGCCACGGCTCCAATGGTGAGGCCCGTTATGGTGAGTTTCAGGCTTTGCGAGATGACCATTTGAAAAACCTGACGCTTCTCCGCGCCGAGCGCCATCCGCACACCGATCTCCTTCCCTAACTGGGTTACAGCGTAGGAAATTACGCCATAGATTCCGATGGCGGCCAGCAGCAGCGCGAGGACAGCAAAGGCCCCAAGCAGAATCATAGGAAATCGCTGCGAGGACATCGATTCCGAAACAATCTGCCGCATCGTCCGGACATCGTAGACAGGCTGGCCACTACCCACTCCATAGACTGCTTTTTTGATGGCGGGCATCACGGTAGCGGAATCGAGTGACGTGCGAACGAGCAATGTAGTGTCACGATAATTGGACGGCACCCATTTGTCTGGATCCTGGGAAAACGGAAAATATGCTTCATTCTGAGTATAGGTGCTGGGATCACCTACCCTCCAGTGCCTCACGTGGCCGACTACGCCGACGATGCGACAGGGACCCATGGACGCGAAACCGAATGTGATTGTCTGCCCTATAGGGTTGGTTCCGGGAAAATACATTTTGGCGAAAACGCTGTCGATAGCGATTACGCAGGGAGATTGGGTCGTATCCTGCGCGTTGAAAAATCGACCTTGAAGCAGCGGAATTCCCATGGTTCGGAGGTAATCGGGGCCAGTATTGAACATAAGCAGACGCGGAGCGGCCTGAAGGGATACGGGTTTTCGTGAGCCGATCCAGAAAGGCATGTCGGCATCGTCGCCGCTTAATGGAACCAGCCAGGTAAAGTCCGTCGCCTGCACACCTGGAATTTGGCGAATACGGTCGAGCAACTGCTGGTAGGTGGCTCGAGTGCTGGAAGCGGTCGCGGTCAGTGCAGGTGAAACCCCTACCTTGAAGGTGATGACGTGCTGCATATCGAAGCCCGGATTGGACTCCCATAAGTGGCGGATAGAACGTAGCAACAGACCGGAGCCGATTAGCAGCACAACGGTCATTGCCATTTGAACTATCACCAGGGCGCTCTGAGCGCGATGATGGGCATTCGTCGAGCCATGGCCTCCTTCTCTGAGCGAAGCTTGCATCGAACCTTGCGTATCGAGACTGGAGCTTTTCAGTGCAGATGCCAAACCAAAGAGGATTCCAACCAGTAGCGAGATGCAGAACGCGAAGAAGAGAACCCCGAGATTTACGCCGATGTCCCCGCTGCGGGGCAGGCTTCCTGGAAGCACCGCAAGCAGCAGGCGAACTCCCCATTTTGCGACTGCGAGACCTAGGACTCCACCGGCGAGCGCGAGAACGACACTCTCGGTCAGCAACTGGCGCACGATGCGGGCGCGATTCGCTCCCAGCGCGAAGCGAGTGGCAAACTCGCGTTTCCGCGCAGCAAAGCGCGCAAGCAAGAGGCTGACGACGTTTGTGCAAGCGATCAGCAAGACCAGACCAACGGCTCCCAGCAAGAGAAATAGAGTTCCGCTGACGTCTCCTACGATTTGTTGCTTCAGCGAAACGACATCTGTTCCGATATCCCGATCTGCATCGGGATAGAGCCGGTCCAAGCCCCTTTGAATGGTAATCATCTCGGCCTGTGCCTGAGACAGGCTTATTCCGGGCTTGAGACGCGCGATGGAAATGATGGCAGGATGGGATGCACGATCGTTAATAATGAGTGGATCACCCTGTCCGAGCGGCGTAAAAATATCAGCTTTATCGAATAACTGAAACGCGGGTGGGGCGACGCCGGTGACGGTGTAGTCCACTCCATCAAGGATTACCGACTTGCCGAGCACCTCGCGATCCGCATTGAACCGACTTCTCCATAAATGGTCGCTGAGGATAACGCCTGGCGCGCCGCCATGCTGATCCTCTGCCGGCGAGAACTCGCGCCCAAGAGGAAGCTTTACCCCGAGCATGCTAAAGAGGCCGGAGGAGATCGCCATACCGTCAAGGTGCTCAGGCGTCCCAGGATTCACAAGATCATAGCTCTGCCAGTTGAGTGCTGCCATCTTCTGGAATGAACGGGCGTCGCGCTGCCAATCGCGGAAATTAGGATATGAAACTCCCACGTGCGCAAAGCGTGGATTATTCTCCCACACCATGACCAGGCGATCCGGCTGGACGTATGGCAGCGGCGCGAGGAGAACGCCATCGACAAGACTGAAGATGGCTGTGTTCGCCCCAATGCCGAGCGCGAGGGTAGCAATAGCGGCGGAAGTGAATCCCGGAGACTTGCGGAGTTGGCGCAGAGCAAAACGGATGTCGGCCCAGAGAGATTCAAGCGTGCGCCATTGCCAGACTTCACGGCTGCGTTCTTCGAGCAGCGTGGAATTGCCGAAGGCCCGGCGGGCAACGAGCGAGGCTTCTTCCCTGCTCATGCCTTCGCGCATGAACTGCTCGGTTTTTTCGTCGAGGTGCGCGCGCATTTCTTCAGCGAAATCTTTGTAGAGGTTCTTTCGGCGGAAGATGCGATTGAGCCAGCTCATAAGCAGTTCTTATTCGGCGCGGAGAGCTTCGACGGGATTGACGGACGCGGCGCGGCGGCTCGGGATATATGCGGCGAGCA
>JASHRS010000260.1 GCA_030037215.1 Silvibacterium sp.
CGTTGTTCTTGTTTGTGCCAGCGCCGGAACCACATGGAACATCGCCGCCAGCCCCACCGCACCTGCCATCGCTGCCGCGCCTGCCACACCGCGAAGCACCCTCGCCCGTATGCTCATTGCCGTCCTTGCCTCCATCAGCCGCATCACTCGTTCCTCCAGCGCATTTCCATTGAACAATCCTGCCGCCACCGAAACTCCCGCTACGTCAACCATCCCGTCGATCATCACCATGCTCTCGGCCAGCGAAAGCAGGCATGTCACATATTTCGATTCCGACTCCATCGCCTGTGCTGCCATCGCATCGCAAGCCATCTCGCGCGTGCTGCGAATCCTGCGCTCTACGCCGTGCGCCACCGGATGCCATCGCAGCGGCACCGCAGCCCCCTCGCACAACAGATTCATCAGATAATCCCGTCGCCGGATGTGCGCCATCTCATGGCACAACGCGGCCGTTACTTCCTCCTCCGAATGCAGCCTGATGCCATCTCCAGCAGCCATCGGCCCAAAATTTTCCGGCCACAACAGAACCGGCTGCGACGCACCCACCACCACAGGCCCCGTGATCTCGCTCGACACCCGAACCCGCGGCATCTTCACGCCCATTCTGCGGGCGCAGTCCTCGAGCGCTGCGATTTCTGCGCTGGCAAGCTCGACCTCACGCGAGCCTTCCAGGAGCCGTCGCGCGCCGCGCCACGCCCACGCCAGCCGGAGCAGCCCGGCAAGCAACACCGCCAGGTACAACCCTGCAATCCAGCGCGCAACCGTCGCGTTCAGCGTTACTCTGCGCACTCGAGCCGTAAATGCCGGTGCCCACGCGCTTGACCCGGTATTAGATGTCGTCCGCCCGAGAACCAGCCCGCCTGGCTGTCCGACCGTGTCAAACGCAATCGCGGAAAACCCGTTCGCAGACGGTGTTGCCTGCGCACCGGCGTTCTGCAGTGGAACCTGAGACGCGCCCACCTCATTTCTGCCAACGGTTCCATACAGCGGCAACACCAAGGCCAGCCCCAGCACCGCCAGCCATACCCGGTGCTGAGCCGCCGGACTCGGTTTCACCAGCCTCAGCAGCAGCCATGCGCCTGCCGCCAGCAGCGGAAGCTGCCAGAATGCATTCGCTGCATATTCCACTACCGCATGCTCCATCGTGTCCGCTCCTTCTGTTCCGACTACGTCCCTCACCTGTTCCCGGTTCCCGAGTGATCTTCCCAGCTGCTATTAGCTGTTCCCTCTTTTCTTCAGCTTCTCGGCCAGCCGTGCCAGGTCTTCCGCGCTGATCTGTCTCGTGTCCACCATCGCCATCAACAAAGCCTCACTCGATCCGCCGAACATCCGGCTCACCAGGTCATGCAGCGCGCTGCCTGTCGCCCGCTCCCGGCTCACTACCGGCTCATACCGGAACGCCCGCCCTTCCTGCACGCGCTTTACTTTCTTTTTCCGCCACAGCACGTTGAGCATGGTCTGCACTGTCGTGTAGGCCAGGTCCCCGCGCAGCCGCGGCTGTACCTCGGCAACTGTCGAAGTCCCCTGCTCCCACAAAACCTGCATGATCTCCAGCTCAAGTGGAGTCAGCGTTCGATGTTCCTTTCTTTCCATTTCCGAACCACCCGTCTCCTAAATCTTTCGTAGTTCCCTGTAAAGATTAAGACGCACGGCGTGCAATTTTGTCAACTAACGTTTTAGGACTTTTTGAATTATGCCCCCGCTGCCGGCGGCCAACAGAGATACGACGAGTCCACTGGCACAGGTGACTTCATCTTGCAATGCATCAGAAAAATCCACCGAAGAATAATTGCAGCAACAGGTTGAGAACGGTTCAGCTCTCTACTGCCGCAGGCCTGGGAAGTCCGCGCGGCAGGCTGCCATCCTTCGCGAGCTTTGTGCTCTTTGCCAGCGCCCGCATCTCTTCCATGTTCCGCCAGTAAAGATCGAGGGCCTGACGGCCGTGGCGCACAAGAGACGCTGTTGTCAGTGTGCGCTTCCGTTCAAGAATCTTTTCGATCTCGATGAGCCCGGCCTCTTCGAGACGTGCAAGTTGAACCGAAAGGTTCCCGCGCGTTAAACCCGTGGCCCGTTCGAGGAAAAGAAAATCCGCACGCTCGCACGCCGCAAGCACAGTCAAAATGGCCAGTCGGGCAGGTTCGTGAACAAGCCGGTTGATCTCGGGAATCGCTTCCAGCGGCTTAGTCATAAAAAGCCTCCGGACGCGCTCTGAGCAGATGGCTGAGAAGCCAGTGATCGTAAAGGCTTAAAACAAGAAGCGTTGCGCAAACGATCTCCAGCAGAAGCCATCCTGACGAATGCAAAGGGCCCATAAAGGGAACGCTGAGTACCGAGAAAAATATGATCGCGGAGCAGGTGATATACAAAACACGGCGCAGCTGTATCGAGGGAATGGCCGGAGCAGGATAAAAGCACCTCGGGACTGTCAACACCAAAACAATCCATAAATTCAGAGCGGCCCGATACTCATCCAGCCTGTGAAAAAGAATGGTTCCGGTGAACACGATCCAAATCCCTGACATAACCACAACAAGGCCTGGCGCATATCGGCGCCGAGGAGGGCTGGTGTCCAGAATGCTGAGCGGTCGGGGGTATTGAATCTCTGGAGTGCCCTTAACCATGCCATAACGCTTGTACCAGGCATGGGCCAAGGGAACCCCCACAAGCGGAAAAAGAGCGGCAATGCCAAAGACAAACAAGAGATGTATGCCCGAAGGCCGCGTTGGGGAGCATAGCAAAACCAGCATAAGCAGCCCGGCCCAGACCGATGCAAAATACAAGCCCTGCAAATCGCGAAAATGCTCGGTCACATAACGGAGCTCTTCTCCGCGCCGAGTGGTTGCAATCAGCGTTTCGGATTGCATCGGCTATCCTCATCTTCAATCAATATGTGTTTTAGTTTACACCATAAACCGGTTTATTCCTTATGGGACATCGCCTGCCCTGCCCCGCGCACATCGCCTTGCTCCATCCCACGGCCGGCGGAAGCAGGCATGCGAAGCCGGGATCCCTCCGCGCGCGGCATTTGCTCGCTGAGGTGGGTAGTGTGTGCCTGGACGGCGAGTCCTCGTGTATCTTGAAAGATTGCAGGACATTGCAATCAGGCAGGGTTTTCGGAGGTTTCTCTCGACGTGCGGAAGAGTCTGTTTTCTCTCATAGCGGCTTTGGCGCTGCTGTCATGCTTTCAACTTCAGGCCCGGGCGCAGTACGAGCAGCCCCAGGTTGCGCCGAATACCACGCTGGCCAACGTCCGCTATGACTGGCGCTGGGAGCTGTACGGCGGCTTCGCCTACTCCCACTTCAACGCCGGGCCTAATCTGACTCAGGGCGCCAACCTCGGCGGATTCGACATTCAGGCCGCGCGCTTTTTCACGCCGCGTTGGGCCATCGCCGCCAATGGACGCGGCTATTACGGGACCAGCGGCGTCGCACCTAATATCTACGGCATCAAGGGACCATTCGTAAGCGAGCACATGTTCCTTGCCGGCCCTGAATACCGCGGCCCCAGCAACGTACACGTTTCCATGCTCTTCCACGCGCTTGTCGGCGGCGCCTACGGCTATTTCACCCAGGGCCTGCAGGACCAGAACGGCAATCCCGTGCCTCCCGCCAACCTTGGCCTCTTTAACAACCAGTTGACATTCGCTTCCGCCATCGGTGGATCGATCGACTTGAACCGCTCGCCGCGCCTGGTCTTTCGCATCTCGCCCGACGCCACGCTCACCGACTTTGGCAGCGCCGGCATCCATGAGCAGTTCGCCATCTCTGTCGGCATCGTTTATCGCCTTGGCGAAGGCCTCCACAATCCGCCGAAACACAAATAGCAGACTTTTCTCCGCGACCAACAGAGAGGGACCACCAACGCCAGCACCAAGATGGGCCGGGGGAGCGTGTCGCTGGACGCGCAGTCCCGTGCTAACGTAGAAGGTTGCTGACTTTTCCCTGAAGGACTCCATTCGTGGCTACCTCTGCCCCACCCGCCCTCCGCCGGACTGCGCTCAACGCCATGCACCACCGCATGGGAGCAAAAATGGTGGATTTCGGCGGCTGGGACATGCCTGTCGAGTATTCCGGCCTTATCGCCGAGCACATGGCCGTCCGCACCGGTGTTGGCGTCTTCGATGTCAGCCACATGGGCGACATCCAACTCCGCGGACCTGAAGCTCTCGCTGCCGTCCAGCACATCACCATTAACGACGTGTCGAAGCTCCAGCTTGGGCAGGCGCATTACTCCGCCATGCTCTACCCGCAGGGCACCTTCGTCGACGACGTCATCGTCCACAAATTCAGTGATAACGACTACCTCATCGTCATCAACGCCGGCACGCGCGAGAAGGACTACAACTGGGTCAAGTCCAACGTGCAGCGCTTCCACTGCCACGCCAGCGATTACAGCGACTTCTACACGCAACTCGCCATCCAGGGCCCCAAAGCCGCCGAAACCCTCGCCAAACTTACCAACCTCGACCTCTCGACCATCAAGGGTTACTGGTTTAAGTGGGGAACCGCCTGCGGCCTGTCTAACACGCTCGTCGCGCGCACCGGATACACAGGCGAAGACGGCTTCGAAATCTATGTCCCTTCTGACGTCGTCACCAGCGAGCGCGTCTGGAACGAGGTCCTCGAAGCTGGCAAGGAGTTCGGCATTCTTCCCTGCGGTCTTGGCGCGCGCAACACCCTGCGCCTTGAGTCCGCCATGTCGCTCTACGGGCACGAAATCTCCGAGACCATCAACCCCTTCGAAGCTCATCTCGAACGCTTCCTCAAACTCGACAAGGGCAACTTCCTCGGCTCCGACGCGCTCAAAAAAGTCCAAGCCGAAGGTGGCCCCAAGCGCAAACTCGTCGGCCTTGAAGTGATCGAGCGCGGCATCGCCCGCGATGGTTATCCCGTTCTGAATGCTTCAGGAGAAAAAATTGGCGTTGTCACCAGCGGCTCGCCCGCGCCGTTCCTCAAGAAAAATATCGCGCTCGCCTACGTCCCCGTCGAGCTTGCCTTCATCGACAACGAAGTCGCCGTCGAAATCCGCGGCAATCCTGTGAAAGCAAAGATCGTTCCCACGCCCTTTTACCGCCGCCCAAAGAAAACCGCTTAACCACCCCCGCAAGAGGAGAAGAATCGGATGGCTTATCCGGCAAATTACAAATACACGCGCGAGCACGAGTGGATCGAAGTCTCCGGTAAAACCGGCACTGTCGGCATTACCGACTACGCGCAGAACTCGCTCGGCGACATCGTCTTCGTCGACGCTCCCAAGGTCGGCTCCAAGGTTGAGAAAGGCGCGATCTTCGGCAGCGTCGAATCCGTCAAGGCCGTCTCCGATCTTTACTCGCCCGTCAGCGGAACAGTCACTGAAGTCAACGAGTCGCTTAAAGACTCGCCCGAAAAAATCAACACCGACGCGCACGCCGCCTGGATTATCAAGGTCGAGCTGAGCGATTCAGCCGAGCTAGACTCGCTCCTTGACGCCGCGGCCTACGAAAAATTCATCGCTGAAGAAACCGGAAAGTAGCCCATGCGTTATCTCCCCAAATCCGACGCCGAGCGCGCCGCCATGCTGCGCTCGATCGGCGCCGCATCCATCGACGATCTTTTCTCCGTCATTCCCGACGAGTACCGCCTCACACGCGACCTCAATGTCCCGCGCCAGATGGGCGAATCCGAGATCATTGACCACTTCAAAGCTGCCGCGCAGAAAAACGCTAACGGATACACCAGCTTCCTCGGCGCGGGGGCCTACCGCCACTATCGCCCCGTCGTCATTGATTCTCTCGTCCAACGCGGCGAATTCCTTACCTCCTACACGCCCTATCAGGCTGAGATCACACAGGGCACGCTGCAAGCAATTTTTGAGTTCCAGACCATGATCTGCGAGCTCACCGGCATGGACATAGCCAACGCCTCCATGTATGACGGCTCGACCGGCGCGGCTGAAGCCGTCATGATGGCCGTCCGCATCACTGGACGCGATGGCGTTCTCGTTGCCCGCACCGCGCATCCCGAATACCGCGAGGTCATGCACACCTACGCGCAGCACCAGGGACACGACGCGCGCGAAATCAATTATGGCCCTGACGGACGCATCGACCCTGCTGCTCTCGACGCTGCCATCACCGACAAGACCGCCTGCATCCTCGTCCAGTCGCCGAACTTCTTCGGCATCGTCGAGGACATCCCCGCCATCGCCGACCTCGCGCACAAAAAGGGCGCGCTGCTCATCGTCTCCATAGCGGAAGCTGTCTCGCTCGGCATTGTCCGCCCCCCCGTCGAGGCCGATATCGTCTCCATGGAAGCCCAGTCCTTCGGCGTCGCGCTCAGCTACGGAGGCCCCTACTGCGGCGTCCTCGCAGCCAAAGAAAAATATCTGCGCCAGATGCCCGGCCGCCTCGTCGGCGAAACCAAAGACACCGAAGGCCGCCGCGGATTCGTCCTTACGCTCTCCACGCGCGAGCAGCATATCCGCCGCGAGAAGGCCACGTCGAACATCTGCACCAATCAGGCGCTGGTCGCGCTCATGGCAACCATCTTTATGACCGTCTACGGCAAGCAGGGCATCCACGAGCTGGCACTCCAGAACCTCGCAAAAGCAAAATACGCCGCCGACACC
>JASHRS010000002.1 GCA_030037215.1 Silvibacterium sp.
GAGTGGAGCGGCGTGAAGGTAAACCTGATCGATACGCCGGGATTTCACATGTTCGTGCACGAAGCGCGCTCGGCCATGCTTCCGGTCGAGGCAACACTGGTTGTCATCAACACGCCGAACGGTCCGGAGACGGTTACCGGCAATGTGTGGAAGTATGCCGAGGAATTCAACCTGCCGCGAGTCGTGGTGCTGAACCAGATGGACCATCCTCGTGCCGCTGCAACCTGGGAGCCGACGATCGAGGCACTGCGCGAGCGCTACGGGCGCAGCGTGATTTCGGTGCAGTTGCCGATTGTGGACGGAAAAGGCTTCGAAGGCGTAGTCGATTTGGTGACCATGCAGGCGTTCTTCTATACACCGTACGGCGACGGCTCGGGAAAGATCGGGGAGATTCCGGCCGGCATGCAGGATGCGGCGAAGGCCGCGCATGAGGCGCTGGTGGAGCTGGTGGCCGAAGGCAAAGACGAGCTGATGGAAGAATTTTTCGCCGAGGGAACGATTCCCGAGCAGCACCTGATTACCGCGCTGCACGAGGCGATTCGCGAAGACCGCATCTTTCCGGTGCTGTTTGCCAGCGGATTGACGAATGTAGGGACAGACCATCTGCTGGATTTTCTGAAGGTATATGCGCCCGCGCCGATTGAGCGCGTGCCCGTTGCCGCGCGTGCCATGCTGCAGGCAGTGGCCAACGGGCATGATTCGGTGAGCGAAAGCGTGCAGGAAATTGTGATGCGCACGGTGAGCGACAACGAACCGGTTGCGCTGTACGCATTCAAGACCATGACCGATCCTTTTGCGGGACGCATTACTTTCTTCAAGGTCTTTTCCGGCGTAGTGAAGAACGACGCGACGTTTATGAACTATGCGCGGCGCGCACAGGAGAAATTCGCGCATCTCTCGATCATGCAGGGACACACTGCCGTGCCTGTTCCAGAATTGCACGCAGGAGATCTGGGCGCAGTGGCAAAGCTCAGAGACACGCTTACGGGCGACACTCTGGGCGACAAGGGGCAGGACATTTTCTTTGAGCCGGTGACCCTGCCCGAAGCCGCAATGACCTATGCCATCGAGCCAAAGACGCGCGCGGACGAAGACAAGCTTGCGCCCGCAGTGCACAAGCTGATGGAGGAAGACCTGCTGGTGCGCTTCTTCCGCGATCCGCAAACCAACGAGTTTCTGATTGCAGGCGCGGGGCAGCCGCATATCGAAGCCATTGTGTCGCGCCTGCGGCGGCGGTATCACACTGAAGTGACGTTGAAAGCCCCGAAGGTACCGTACCGCGAGACGATTCGGGGACGGGCAGATGCGCAGGGCCGCCACAAAAAACAGACCGGAGGGCACGGGCAGTTCGGCGACTGCAAGATTCGCATTGAGCCGCTGCAGCGCGGCAGCGGATTTGAATTTATCAACGACATTTTCGGCGGCGCGATTCCACGCAACTTCATCCCGGCAGTTGAAAAGGGCATTCAGGAGTCGGCGGTGCGCGGCTATCTGGCCGGATATCCGGTGGTCGATTTTCGCGTGACGCTGTATGACGGCAGCTATCACGAAGTGGACTCGAATGAATTGTCGTTCAAGATGGCGGGACGCATTGCGTTCCGCAAGTGCATGGAGCAGGCGAAGCCGGCGCTGCTGGAGCCGATCATGCGCGTCGAGATCGAGGCTCCGGAAGAGTGCGCGGGAACGCTGATGGGCGACCTGAACCAGCGGCGGGGGCGCGTGCAGGGGATGGATAGCCGGGCATCTTCGACCGTGATCCGCGCCGAAGTTCCGATGGCCGAGATGTTGACCTACGGGCAAAGCCTGACAGCAATGACGCAGGGGCGCGGCAGCTTCCATATGGAGATGGATCACTACGACTTTGTGCCGCAACAGCAGGCCGAGAAGGTCGTAGCCAACGCGAAGCAGCCACGGCAGGAAGAAGAGGAAGAGTAGACGCGGCGATGGTCAGTTGACGTTGACGCGCAGTCGAAGGTCTTCTGCAGATTCCTCCGATTCAGCATCGGGCCGTTCTTTCCTGGTTAAAGATGATTTCTGGTCTATCGCCTCATCCTGCTGAATGAGACGAAGCCCGCGCCAGCGGCGGTTACGCGTTCCTGCGCCGGGAAGGTTGTCTTCGTCTCCCCTGCCGGGAATGACGGCGAGGGCGTGCTGCTGAATCGGCAGGAAGACGCTGAACACAGTTCCATGCCGGGTGGGCGACACCGAAGACCGAACCTTCAATTCACCCTCGTAACGGCTGAGAATGGCCTGAGTAACCCAAAGGCCGAGCCCTGTGCCATCCTGCCCTTTCGTGGTAAAGAACGGCTCTCCCAAATAGCCGCGTATGTCGGCGGGGATACCTGAACCATTGTCTCCGATCGAAAGCCGCAGACCACGGCTCTCCTGCCCTGGGCCGGACCAGCGGCGCGCAGGACTGATGCGAATGACGATGCGGCCGCGCGGCGAAGTGGCTTCAATGGCGTTCGAGATGAGATTGGACAGGACCTGCCGCATTTCTCCGGGCAGAACAGAGACCGGCTTATGCGCCTGATACTGGCGGATTACGCGCAGACTCTTGTCGTCTATCCGGCGGCTGTGAAGGCCGAGCACTTCTTCTATCAGCTCCGGAAGCTGCACATGGATAGGCACGCCTGTTTCGCGCGTGAAGGTAAGCGTTTGGCGGGTAATCTGCACGACGCGACTCAGCTCGCGCTGCGCGAGCTTAAGATATTCAGCGGCTTTTTCGGTGCTGTCCTGCTCCATGAGGTAAAGCAGGTTCGTCACCGACTCCAGCGGATTGTTGATCTCGTGAGCGATGCTGGCGGTGAGCCGGCCGAGAGTAATGAGCTTCTGGTTCTCACCCAGTATTGCCGCGATCCTGTCCAATTCCGATGGACTCTGCTGATTTTTGCCCTTCCGTTGCCTTCCCACGCCGCTCATCTACCTGAATCCTGACTGATGTTCGCCCCTTATTGTGTTCGATGAAGGACTCTGTACTACCTGTTGCTTGCATTAAGGGGGCATAGCCGGATAATTTCCTGCCCAGTCCCTTCAGCCTATTGTTATCTATCGGTAAACAGGGGGGTTGCATGAGAGGGTGCATTCTTTTTGCGTGTTCCGTTATGGGACGAAGCGGAGAAAAGACACGTCTGGATCCAAAGGCAACGCGCAGAAGTATAAAATTTCAGAGGGAGTTTTGCCCCGCTGCCTGTAATGCGCGTCCTTGTCCTGTCCGATATCCATGCCAACCTTGAAGCGCTGAATGCGGTTCTGGAAGCGGCACCCGCCTATGACATGGTGTGGAACCTTGGAGATATCGTGGGATATGGCGCGAATCCTAACGA
>JASHRS010000261.1 GCA_030037215.1 Silvibacterium sp.
AGCGCCTGCGCTGCCGCAAGCGACGGCCACAGCTCAGCTCCTGTCGCCACAATCAGTAGATCGGGAGAATCCGACCCCTGCTCAACAATATAGGCGCCATGCTTTACGCCCGCGTAAATGTCCCGCTTCGCCGGGTCGAGAATTGGCAGATCCTGTCTCGACAGCGCCATAAAGGATGGGCTTTTACGCTCCAGCGCCAACCGCCACACTGCTACTGTCTCATTCGCATCTGCGGGGCGGAAATCCGTGAGTTTCGGTACCGCGCGCAGCATCATGAGATGCTCAATCGGCTGGTGCGTCGGGCCGTCTTCGCCCAGGGCAATGGAGTCATGTGTAAAGACAAAGATCGACTGCGTCTGCATGATCGCAGCCATGCGTATTGCAGACTTGCAGTAATCCGTGAACGTGAAGAACGTCGATCCATAGGGAATCAATCCGCCATGTGCCGCCATCCCATTGACTGCGGCGCACATGCCGAACTCACGCACGCCAAACCAGATGTTCCTGCCTTTCGGGTCGACATGAAAGTTGCCGCCGTCTTTCAGGATTGTTTTGGTCGATGCTGTAAGGTCGGCCGCACCTCCAATCAACTCCGGCACTTCTTTCGCAAACGCGTTCATGACCGCGTTGCCAGCATTGCGTGTGGCCACCGGTTTTGCATCGGCTGCAAACGCGGGCAGCGTCTTCTCCCAGCCGTTCTTCAGCCTGCCTGCCTGCGTCCGTTCGAACTGAGCCGCCAGCTCCGGAAATTTGCTCTTGTACCCGGCGAAAAGCGTGTTCCACTCCTGCTCATGCTTCGCACCACGTTCTATGATCGTCGACCAGTTCTTTTGCGCTTCTTCAGGCACATAGAAGAACTTGTCCGCGGGCCAGCCGAGATGCTCTTTCGTCTTGATAGCATCATCAGGACTTAAAGCCTCGCCATGTACCTTGTTTGTGCCGGCCAGCGGGCTGCCATAGCCGATCACTGTGCGTACAGCGATCAGCGAGGGTCTGTCAGTCACCGCTTTGGCCGCTTCAATGGCTTTCGAAATCGCTTCCAGATCATTACCATCCGTTACGCGCTGCACATGCCAGTGGTAGGCCTCAAAACGCTTCTCCACATCCTCGGTGAACGACAGCTCCGTGGGCCCATCAAGCGAGATCAGATTGTCGTCATAAAGAAAGATCAGCTTGCCCAGGCCCAATGTTCCGGCCAGCGATGCCGCCTCATGCGATATGCCTTCCATCAGATCACCATCGCCGCAGATTCCGTAGGTATAGTGATCCACAATGTTGTAGCCGGGCTGGTTGTATACCGCGGCCAGATGCTTTTCTGCCATGGCTAATCCCACGGCCATTGCCAGTCCCTGACCCAAAGGTCCGGTCGTTACTTCCACGCCATCCGTATCGCCGCGCTCAGGGTGCCCCGGAGTGTTCGATCCCCACTGGCGGAACTGCTTCAGATCGTCAATGGTGACGTTATAGCCGGAGAGATGCAGCGCGCCGTATAACAACGCCGAGGCATGCCCGTTCGAGAGCACGAAGCGGTCACGGTTTGACCAGTGAGAATTCTTCGGATTGTGCCGCATGAATTTGTGGAACAGCAGGTAGGCCATGGGAGCATCGCCCAGCGGCGCCCCGGGATGTCCGCTCTTCGCTTTATCTACGGCATCAACTGCGAGAAACCGCAGTGCATTGATCGACACCTGATCCAATTCGCTCATAAAAACCTTTCTTCAGCTCCAACAGCCGGAACTAATTCCTGAATGCTCCTGGTTATTCAATGGCCACGTCAAAATTGCGGCCCTCCCAGCGATTTTCTTCCGTCCAGAAAAGGGTAAATGAAAGTTCGCCGCTTTGCTTTTCGGCGGTCGGCAGGTCTGCATACGATCCCACGCAACCCAAGGATGTCGCCTCCAGAACAGAAGTTGTCTTCCACTTATCCGTCGACCACACCACGCGAAAATGCTGCTGAGCAATGATGCGCAGCGTGGATCCTGCGGCAATGGTCTTCGCCGGGCGGCGCAGCTTGAAAACCTCGAGCTTGCTGGGTATGTGGCCCTTCGCATAGCGCTGCTCAACAGGCGGAATGCGATCATAAACGGCACCATCGTATGCCGAGCGCAACAGCGTCAGGTACTCGGCGTGCGCCCACACCAGCGGCATGGCTGAACCGGTGGCATCACCCTTCTTCCATCCGTTGATCTCTGGCCCATCCCATATCTGTTCAGGCAACATTCCCCCTTTGGATGCGAATTTCTCATAAGCTTCGATGAGAGGACCGATGTCGCTGCCAGCAGCAAGCTCATAGTGTGCGCGCTCTCCCAGCAGCAGAGGCCACGCGCCGCCTTCGCCGAAGCCATGATACGGCCCTCCGTCCGCTCGCTGCCCATAGCCGTCGTGGTTATAGCGGCGCCAGCATGGCCCTTTCGGGGTCTCGACCTTCAGCACGTAATCGACGACCTTCAGGCTGTCCACAATCAGCGGATCGTCTGCGCGCCGGATTCCATAGCGCACCAGCTCCAGGAAACCCGCGTCGATGATTTCCCTCGCCTCAAACTCCGTCTGCTCGCCCGGTGCGCGGTTGTTGATATGCACCATCTCACGTCCGCAACCGTCGTTCGCATAAGGCTCTCCGCACTCTGGGGGACGAATCCGCATATAATGCCGCTTCACTTCTGGATGCAGAACCCCCTCATTGGTTACAGTCCATCCCTCCAGATGCGCCTCGATCCAGTCGGCATGCTCTCCAAGAAACACGGCCAGCTCGTCTGAGCCGTGCGCCCGCACAATCTCAGCAGCACAAATCAGCGCCGCAATCACCGCCGCCAAAGTCGATGGCGAATATCCCGCATTCTCTTCCCACCGCTCCTGCTCTGTCACCGGCGCAAAGCGCACAAGGAAGGCCGCGCCACGCTCAACGAAGGGGAAGACATCGAACTTGGCCAGGCCATCCACCTTCCACAGCCGCCACGCCAGAATGATCGGAAACGCCACTTCATCCAGCTGGATGCCCGTCCAGTATGGCGTTCCGTTCACCCAGAAGTTCTGCGCAAAGCCACCATGAGGGTGCTGCGTGCAGGCGAGGTAGACCAGCGCGCGTCGCGCCGTATCTACGCGACCGGAGGCCAGCAGCGCAGTCGCACTGTGCACCATGTCGCGCGTCCATACCAGATGGTACCCGCCAAGGTCGTCGTCGCCTTTGGCGTAGCCCCACGGGATTGACGCGGATGCAATAAAAGCTCCCGCGTATGTCTTGTCTTCGTGCGCGAGAATGATGTTGTGACTGATCTGCAGCAGCCGTCCGCCGTCTCTTGCTTTTAACGCAAGCTCGTGCGGGCTCGCCGCTCTATGCCATTGCTCGATGAATCGCTTCAGATGCTGGTCAAATGGAGTGGCCAGCGCGCCCATGGTCGCCGAGAGTGCAGCATGGTGGCCCTCACCAAAGCCGATAGCCACAGTAAACTCACGCACATGCGACGGCTCAATCTCGCCCATTATGGCAATATTTCCATTCAGCGCCGATCCAAACTGCCAGTCCATCGCAAAGTTGCTCTTCAGGTCCTGAAATCCGTCGCTTGCGCCTACATATCCGCAACTCGCTCGGCTAAAGCCGCAATCGGCGCTCATCGCAATCGATGTGCCGTCTTTCCATGCCACCAGCACGCGCTTTCCCGCTACGCTGACTACACGCGCCGAGTTGCCCGCGCCGCCGCCGTCGACATGCGGAGACATCAAGGCATAAAGCCTCAGGCGCGATACCACCTCTTCGATGCCCTCCAACCGCACATGAATCAGAACAACCGGGTAATGGGGATCATTGATGATCTGTTTCGTCAGCGAATAGCGGTCATCGCGGTCGCGGCTCGTAATCCGCACACCCAGCGAGTCGGAATCGATATAAGCGAATTCATGAAGCAGGTCGCGTTTCTCTTCATGGAAGAAGCTCTCGCCATCCGTGATCAGAAACTCCATGTCACGAATCTGGGGACGGTCGATGGTCGGGTAATAAATCTCGTTCAGGATGCCGTGCGAGACAGTAAACCACGCTCGGCTGGAAGCGGCATACGCCGTCCCAACCGCATCCTTGGCGCTTGAAGTCCAGCGTGGCTGGAGCCCCGGCGCTCCAAAAGCATTCCCCTGCTCTTCCAGCCACATGTATTCAGGTGCCGAATCGATCATTCAATCACTCCTTAAGGAAAGACCCCCTTGCGAGTCAGATACAGATCACCGAAGTATGGTTACATATCTTGCCGAGCCGTGCCTCAATGCAGGGTTACAAGATCTGGCGGTTTGCGTCAGGATCAGGGTGAAACTGCACCTCATCCATCGCGTGCAAAATCTCCGGATTCTTCATGAAGTACTCCCATACAAAACCGCTGCGTAAATTCTCCATCATCAGCACGCTGATTCCCTGGTCGATGCCAAGAATATCCTCGGCAAACCATCTTGTCCTGGGATTGAATGCATCGACAAACCCATATCGTGTCATGACTCTGTCACCCATCTTCTGCTTCATGCTCAGCAGCACGTGCGAGCACTCAGGGGGCAGAAACGGCAGCGACCCCGCGGTTGCGCACGGCACCAGTGTGCCGTCAAGCGGTCCCATCGACGGAGGGCCGCCCCACACGCGGTAGCCTTCCCGCGAATCGGAAGCTGTAATTCCCCACATGTCCTGATCGATCCATGGGAACTTTTGCCCCAGCACTAGGCACCACAACTGGTGGCAGCGCGTAGCGGCAATTGAATTGGTGAAGTAATTCGTGTGCAGGTCGCGCTTGTCGCGAAAGTCGCACCAGGCATGTGCGTACTGGTGGATGAACAGCGGCGCAACGCCGCTGATGTATTGAATCCCGCTGTATTCGATCACTGGTCGCTGCAGCGTGTTCCAGGTATCGGCGGGGATGGGATGCGTCGGCGACCCGATGGCCATCAGGTACATCGTCATCAGCTCGGAATAGATGTCCCAGCGATGCTTTAGAAACCCTTGATCGGGCAGCCAGCCCATAGAGAGCGTCTCTCCGCCATTGAGCATCCACTCCCAGTCAATGCGCCGGTAGAAAGTCGTCGCCAGGGCCTCAATGCGTGCATTGCCCGCGAAATACTGGCGGCATGTCAGCACGCCGCACAGCAACAGCGACGTGTCGATCGACGAAAGTTCGCTGCCGAACATGCGCTGGCCGCTGTCAATATCGATAAAGTGATAGAGAAATCCGTGTTCGTGTGGACACTCTTCGAGCAGGAACGCCAGCGTTTTTTCGACACGCTCTTCGCAAAACTGCTGGAGTAGGTAGTCTCGCTTGGCTGCGATACAGAGCGCGGTAAGCCCGAAGCCCGTGGCGGCGATACTTGATACCCGGCTCATGGACCGGCCGGCCGCTGGCGCACGGTCCCTGACCAGCCCACTGCGTGGGCTTGCCTCGTTGTAGAAGAAATCGGAGGCCCGGCCTTCAAGGTCGTCGAGCAGCGCATCTGCCTCTTTGGAAATCTGCGTAAGCGGGCGATTGATAAAGACGCCCGGCCCCTGTTTGTAATTCCTGGCTGCTTCCGCTTCGGTCTTCGGCTGCTGACCCGGGCTGACAGGCGGGGCTTCCCGCTGGTTCTGAAAGCCTGCAGCAAGCGAGGCCGCAGGCGCGCCCAGAGCGAGCATGCCTGAAGCTCCTGCGGTCCTGAGCAGTTGCCTGCGAGTTATCTTTGCGCGAGCCAAAACAGAGTCAATGCCGGTAGATGCGGCTGTTGGGCAAAACGGTTCCCCAAGCGCCTCTTTCCAGTCTAACGAAAAACCCTGGTACGCCTTTGGCAGAGCGGAGGAAGTGCACCCTGCATCCGTTCGGCGCATCCATTATGATCAGGAGCGCAGATATTTTTGGGTCCCGGCCGGGACCCGCAGCCTTTGAGTAACAGCAACCACAAGTGAAGGAGAACTACCTTGCCCTACGAAGTTCCGCCTCTTCCTTACGACTACGCCGCGCTTGAGCCCTACATCGACGCTGAGACCATGAAGCTGCATCATGACAAGCATCACCAGGCCTACGTTAACAACCTGAACGCAGCAATTGAAAAACACCCTGACCTCGGCAAGCATACAGCCGAAGATCTCCTCAGAAACCTCAACAGCGTTCCCGAAGACATCCGCACCACTGTTCGCAACAACGGCGGCGGCCATGCAAATCACACCATGTTCTGGACCATCATGCAGAAGGGTGGCGGCGGCGAACCAACCGGCAAGATCGCCGCGCAGATTCGGAAAGATTTCGGCGACTTCGCCGCATTCACCAAGCAATTCAATGAAACAACTGCAAAGCAGTTCGGCTCGGGCTGGGGATGGGTTGTTTGGGATAATGGCAAGCTGACGATCGTCACCACGGCGAATCAGGACAGTCCCCTGTCGCAGGGAAAATACCCCATCCTTGGCAACGATGTATGGGAGCATGCCTACTATCTGAAGTACCAGAACCGGCGTCCCGACTACCTCACCGCCTGGTGGAACACAGTCAATTGGAACGAAATCAACAAACGCTTCGAACACGCACAGAAGTAACCCTGCAATGTGCTGAAAAGGCAGCTCTTGCAGCTGCCTTTTTCCTGTCCCCAAAGGCACTTCCTGCCCGGTTTTTCAGCCCTTTCGCGTGCTACAATTAGATATAGATCAAGGGCAAAAAACCCGTTCACAATCAGGCTTTTATCGAAGGCAAAGCCTTCCCGGTCCGGAGAGTGATCAGGGCTTCCGCTCACTGGAGTTGCATGCCTCAGACAGAGCTTGATTCCCCGGCCACCTTGGCGGTTCCTGAAGCCGAACTCGCGTCCAACGGAAAAGCAAACGGCAGTTACACCGGCGACAACATCAAGGTTCTCGAAGGCCTTGAAGCCGTGCGCCTGCGCCCTGCCATGTACATCGGCTCGACGGGCGATATGGGCCTGCACCACCTTGTCTATGAAGTGGTAGACAACTCGGTTGACGAAGCGTTAGCCGGATACGCGACCAGGATCGATGTCATCATTCACATCGACAACTCCATCACTGTGATCGATGACGGGCGCGGCATTCCTGTCGACGAAATGACACTCGACAATGGCGAGAAGATGCCCGCTGTCCAGGTTGTGCTCACTAAGCTGCACGCCGGCGGCAAGTTTGATTCCTCGACTTATAAAGTCTCTGGCGGACTGCACGGCGTAGGCGTCTCCTGCGTCAATGCGCTCAGCGAAGACTTCGATGTCGAAATCTGGCGTGAGCATACCTACGAGCAGGATTACGCGCGCGGTATTCCCACCTCAAAACTCCGCAAGACCGGCACTACCAAACGTCGCGGCACCAAAATTCATTTCCTGCCCGACAGGACCATCTTCACCGTTACCGAGTATAACTACGACACGCTGGCTCAGCGCCTCCGCGAGCTTGCCTTCCTGAACAAAGGTCTGGAAATCACGCTCACCGACGAGCGCACGACCGACCCCAAGACCGGAGAAGCCAAGCGCGCCGAGTTCAAGTACAACGGCGGCATCGCCGAGTTCATCAAGCACCTCAACCGCGGCAAGCAGACCCTCCATGACAAACCAATCGTCATCGAGGGGTTGCGCGACAACGTCGACACCGAGATCGCGCTCCAGTACAACGACAGCTACTCGGAAACCGTCTTCAGCTTTGCCAACAACATCAACACGGTCGACGGCGGAACGCACCTGTCAGGCTTCAAAACCGCGCTCACCCGCACCATTAACTGGGCCGGCCAGCAGATGGGCTTGTTCAAGGACGTGAAGGAAAACCTTTCCGGCGATGATGTTCGCGAGGGGCTGGTCGCCGTCATCAGTGTCAAGCTTCCGCAGCCACAGTTCGAAGGCCAGACCAAGGGCAAGCTCAACTCCGATATCGCTGGCGTCGTCCAAGCGTTGGTGAACGAAAAGCTCGGCATGTTCCTCGAGCAGAACCCGCCAGTCGCCAAACGCATCATCAACAAAGCCATCGAGGCCGCACGCGCACGCGAAGCCGCGCGCAAGGCCCGAGACCTCACTCGCCGCAAGGGCGCACTTGATGGCGGCGGCCTGCCGGGTAAGCTGGCCGACTGCAGCGAGCGCCAGGCTGACCGCTGCGAACTATATCTGGTCGAGGGTGAATCCGCTGGCGGGACGGCCAAGCAGGGCCGCGATCGCCGTTTCCAGGCGATCTTGCCGCTGAAAGGCAAGATCCTCAACGTGGAAAAGGCCCGTTACGACAAGATGCTGGGGCACGAGGAAATCCGTGCCATGATCACCGCGCTCGGAACGGGCATCGGCAAGGATGATTTTGACCCTGCGAAACTCCGTTACGGCAAGATCATTCTAATGACCGATGCCGACGTGGACGGTTCGCACATCCGCACCCTCCTGCTCACCTTCTTCTTCCGTCACATGAACGAACTGGTCAAACGTGGGCATGTTTATATCGCGCAGCCGCCACTCTTCAAAATCAAGAAGGGCAAATTCGAGCAGTACATCAAGGACGAACGCGAGTTCGTCAAGGTCATGGTCAAGCGCGCTTCGGAAGGCATGATCGTGCGCCACGGAGAGAACGCTACCAAAATCGAAGGCGCGGCCCTCACCAAATTCATGGGCCAGTTGAACGAATACCTCGGCTTCTTCGAGAAGGCGAACAAGCGTCTTCGCAACGAGGAAGTCACCGTGCTCATTGCCCGCCACGAGCTTACCCATCGTGCCGATTTCGAGAGCGCGAACGACAACCCCCCGGCAAAACTCCAGGCCCTGCACAAGGCTCTTGCCGCCATTCAGAAGAAATACCAGTTCAAAGGTCTTTCTTCGCCCGTACGTGACGAGGAACACCAGACCTGGTCCTTCAGCTTCACTGACTCTCAGGGCGCGGAACGCTGGATCAACTGGACCCTCGCCTCTTCGCCTGAGTACCGTCAGATGGCCTCGAAATACTCGCAAATTAAGGACCTGCTCGAACCGCCGTTCCTCATCGAATACGCTTCAAAAGCTCCCGTCACGCCCGATTCGGAAGAGACCGGCAGCGAAACCACAGCCGAAGCCGGTAAGCCCGCGCCAAAGCGCTCCGGCCGTATGTCTGCCGAACCGGTAGAAAAGCAGACCGCCTATGAGCTGTTCGAGTACGTCATCGAGCAGGGCCGCCGCGAGTACCAGGTTCAGCGTTACAAGGGACTTGGCGAAATGACCGCCGAGCAGCTTTGGGAAACCACCATGGATCCCGAGCGCCGTACCTTGCTTCAGGTAAAACTCGAGGATATCGCCGAGACCGAAACCATCTTCTCCACGCTCATGGGCGAAGATGTCGAATCGCGGCGGAAATTCATCGAGGAAAACGCGCTGGACGTCAAGAATCTCGATATCTAGGTCGTTCTCACTACAGCGAGTGGCTTCTGCTGCCGGCTTACGACAGCAACTCTCGCGCGTCCGGTTGCAGAACAAAACTCTTCGGCTGCACTCCCACCAGCTTTAGCTCAACCGGTTGATTATTGAGATCGATGCTCTGCGCATAGAGCGGCTTTCCATTTTCATCGGTAACCAGCCGGCATGTACCCTCTACCCTGCCAAGTTGACGATTGCCAATAGTTAACTCTGCGCCGTTCGCCGTGTAGTGCATTTCGGCCTGCCGTCCTCCTGCTGTACTCACGCGAAAGATTGCACTCGAGGAAGCCGCATATCCGGGACGCACATTCCAGTGCAACTCGCTGCCCTCTTCGCGCACGCCTGCAAGCCGCCAAGTGTAGTCATACATGACGAGCGCTGCAGGCGAATAATCAGGCTGGCCGCCTTGTGTGAACTCGCCCGTAAGCGGGTCCAGCTGCTGGCGAAAGGTCATGTCGTGCTGCAGCGCCTCGCACCATTGCTGCATCATGTGGGCGAATTCCGCAGAGTGTCCATAATGATCGAGCCATCGGCCTGCGCGCAGCGCAGTAAGCGCCTGTGACGCTCCACCCCAGGAGTTCGGCGGAATGGGACGGATAAATGTGGGATCATCCAGCGCGACGGATGGGAATGGAAACAGCGCCCAGAACGCTTGCGCGCTGCCAAGCTGCCGCTCCCACATATCGGCGAATGTATTCGCGTCCACGACATGTTCACCGCAGATACGCGTGAGAATATCAGAACGCACGCGGACGAATTTGTTCTGCGCGTCGAGATCATAGAAGGCAGCATCTTCGCTGCAATAGAGTTTCTTGAGAATCAAGTTGCGAATGCTCTCCGCGCGTTCCCACCACTGGGCCGACTCGCTTTCTTTGCCCAGCGCCGCGGCTATTTTAGACAAAGCAACGCGCGCGCCATAGACTGTAGCGGACAAATCGGGACAGAGCCGCGGCAGCGAATGGTCCGGCGGACAGCGGCGGGCGTCTCTGTCCGGACACTGCCGCGGCATGCCAGCCCAGCGAGGACTATTGTCCATGCCCGTGTCGTAGGTGCAGAAGCCCTCGATCAAACCGGTGCCAAGCGTGTTGCGATAACGCATCAGCCACGCATCCCATCGCGAACATGCGCGATATGCTGTGTCCAGCAACTCCGAGTCGCCAGTCTCACGCGCCAGCTCCCATGCTGTGGCGGCAATGGGAACGACCATCTGAATCTGGCCGAAGCCGGTTTCGCTGCGCTTGTCATTTGCCGGAATCTGGCCGTCGGGACGCTGCAGCGCGAAGAAAATCATGTGACTGTTGTAGGCAACATCGGGACGAAAGTACCGATAGACGAGCGATTCGTGCGGTCCGCACTCCTGCCATATGCCGGCGTAATTCGCGCCTTCAATCAGCACAGGCTTGGGAAAACGCGGCAGCAACTGTACATTGCCCGCAAGAATACTCAGAGCGCGATCGTACGCGCGCTGCCACCGGACGTCCTGCGTCGAAAAAAAAGGCGGTGCGGACACTGGGGCGCTCGCGGCAAAAGCAGACAGCGGTCGCATGGCCGCGGCAATTGCAGTCATCGCTCCGGCCTTCAGCAGGTCGCGCCGGTGCATCGCGGCCTTTCCGGAGCAGCTCCGATCATAGAGGAGCCGGAATCGACAACATAGTCTGAGGCCTTCCCAAGCAGAGTCGCAGCCCACGCAGAGACCTCAGAGGCAAATCGCATATCGCTCCCAGGGAAATTACTTTCCAACGCAGCCAACTGTATAGCTAGATTGCCAATAGTCGAACTTTCCGCAGGACCGCGTGTCAGCGTCCGGCCGGTACGCTCCGCAGTCAACCGACAGAGAAATTCATTGCGGCTGCCTCCGCCGACAACGACGATCTTCTGCAACCTGCGCTGCGTGTAATGCTCCACCCGCTCCACCGTTGCGGCGTATGCGGCAGCGAGACTATGGAAGATCAAAGCAGCCATCGTCGGTGCGCCCGCTGGAGATTCGTCAAGCAATGGCAGACCACGCTCTGAGAGTTGATGATTAATTCGCCGGGGCATCTCTCCAGTGAGCAGTAATTCGGAATCATCCACGTCCAGCAGCGCCTCTGGTGCAGGCAGAGAGCTTGCCGCAGCGATCAGTTCATTCATCTCCCAATCGCGGTCCGCTGTCGCCCATGCTTCCATACACTGCTTCAGAAGCCACATACCGCTTACACCTTTGTGAAAACAAATGCGGTCACCGATCGCACCAAGATTCGTAAAGCCCTCTTCGAGAGCCCCCGGCACAATACATGGCGATGCCAGCAAGGTACCGATCAGCGACCATGTTCCGGAGCTGATATAAGCCCAGTCACCTTCCATTGCAGGAATGCCCGCAACAGCCGAGGCCGTGTCATGGCAGGCAGGAGCAATCAGCTCAGTGTCATGGAAAGCCGGCAGTTCAGCCATTTCGCCGGTCATTTTACCGAGGCGCGTACCAGGCACGACGATGCGGGGCATGCTATGGATGTCAAGTTGAGCAGCGGCTGCTATTTCCTCGCTCCATGTGTGGGTCCGTAGATCAATCATCTGCGTATGTGTGGCATTGGTGTATTCGGCAACAGGATCTGCGCCCCAGCGTGTCAGCATATACTCCGGCAGGTTCCGCCAGCATGCATTCGACCTGCCCTTCAGGTCATCGGCGCAGAGCTGATACAGCGTGTTAATACGCGAGGACTGGACGCCGGTGATGGCATGCAGACGCTCTATGGAAATCCTGTGGAGCAGCTCTTTTTCGACAGCCAGCGTCCGTTCGTCGCGATAGCAGAACGGCTCGGCCAACAGATTGCCTTGCGCATCGAGACGAACGTAGTCGACGGCCCAGCCATCCACCGCGACCGACCGCACACCTTCCGGAGTCATCGCGGCGCAACGGCGCAAGCCTTCGTCCACTGCTTCTTCGATCGCGCGAAGGGGCCAGCGGAGACCGTCGCGCCGTAGCGGCCCGTTCGCAAAACGATGGACCATGGTGATCTGCGGGGCTCCATCGAGCCATCGCAGCAAGGAAACTCTACAGCTTTCCGCGCCTAGATCGATGGCAATGGAAGCTCGCTTGTCCTGCGGAGTTCGCGCCGTTTCGTGTACCGCATTCACCGTAGATAAGCCTCGGTCAAACCGCCATCCACCGGAATAAGGTGCCCGGCCGTACAACGCGAGAGCGGACCGGCAAGAAACAGAATGGCCTCGGCGCAATCTTTCGGATCAATGGGATGGTGCGTCAAAGTGCGCGTGGCATAGAAGCGCGCCAGCGCTTCACGCAGCTCGTCATCACTTGCAGCTTCGTCAAACGGCAGATTGTATTTTTTTAGAGAAGCGATCACGCGGTCGCGAGGAAACATCGTCGAGCCCTTGACGACTGTCGCCGGGCTCACTCCGTTGACGCGCACTTTGGGTGCCATGCTCACAGCCAGCTCGCGAACCAGGTGACTCAATGCGGCTTTGCTCACGTCGTATGCCTCGCTGCCGCGCTTGGGAACGACGGCATTGGCTGAACTGGTGAAAACAATGGATGCGTCCAGGTCCTGCGCTTCGAAGACTGCCTTGGCTTCGTCGGCAAGAAGATAGTTGGCCGTGACGTTGACCTCCAACGTCAGCGACCACTGCACGTCTGTAATTACGCCGTCAGGCGACGAGGGAAACAATGCCGCAGTGTTGATCAGCATGTCGAGTCCGCCGTAGCGCACCACGGTTGCTTCCAATGCGGAACGAATCGACGTGCGGTCGCGTATATCGATGACGCAGAAATCGGCCATTTCGTGGCCATGTGCAGCTTGTATCTCCTGCGCGACAGCTTCCGCTCCGGCAAGGGCGCGATCAGCAATCATGACATGCGCGCCACGCTCGGCCGCGAGCAGGGCCGTTTCCCTGCCAATTCCGCTCGCTCCTCCAACAACCAGCGCGACCTGGCGGCTTAACTGCTTCTCCGGCGGCTGACGACGAATCTTCGCTTCTTCGAGGCCCCAGTATTCGATGCGAAAGGCCTCGCTCTGCGGCAGCGCAACGTAATTTTCGTAAACAGTGAACAGGGTCGACGGAATGCGCGCGGATGCCTGGGGAAGATTCATCGGGGGCGCGCCGTCACCCAGCGCGCCCGCTCCGGCCATAACACCAATGGCATTCACATAGAACTCGCCCGTGATGCGCGATTCTGTCTTGCTCTTGCCGAAAGAGAACATGCCGATGCCGGGCACAAGAACTACCGTAGGGCTCGAATCGCGTTGCGCCGGCGAATCCGATAAAGTGTGCCTGCTATAGTAGTCGCTGTATTCGCAGCGATACGTTTCCAATGCAGACACGAAGAGCGCGGGCAGCTCTGCTGGGTCGCCAGTCGGATTCCACGGCACAAACAGAGGTCGTATTTTGGTACGGATGAAGTGATCGGGGCAGCTTGTGCCCATATACGCCAGACTCTCTGCCTGCAAAGAGTTCACGAACTCGAGAACCTGCGGCGTATCTGTATAGCTGCCCAGAAGACGCCGTTGGCTTGAAACAGCGCCGCGCAGGCGAGGCATCAGGCTCGCGGCAATCTTCTTGCGATCGCTGCGTGTCGCCATTAGGGAACCACCGAAACGTATTTTGCGGGCAGCGCACTGATCGAGGAATTGACCGAGTTGGTCGATAAGAGTGATGGTATTTCTGTAGCACTCTCGCTGCGTGTCGCCCCACGTAAAAAGCCCATGCCCCCCCAGTACAACTCCATCACACCTTGGGATTTCCGCGACCACGCGCCGAAGCATTAACCCAAGCTCAAAGCCGGGACGCTGCCACGGAAGCCATGCGAGCTTGTGACCGAATTCTTTGTTAAATTCATCCATCCGCTCCTTGCCATTTGCAGCTGCAGCCAGCGCAATGCCCCAGTCTGGATGAAGGTGATCGACATGCGGGAAGGGCAGGAATCCATGAAGGGGCGTATCAATCGACGTAGCCACCGGGTTCTTGCTGAATGTGAGTAATGGATAGAACTCCACAATTTCGTCTTCGTAATCGACGCCGCGATAAAGTTTTTCCAAGGCGAGGAGCTTATCCAGGTACAGTGAGGCAAACCCCGACCGCTTGATACTGCTCAGATCGCCGCCACTACCCTTGATCCAGAGCACACTTTTCGTCTGGCCGTCGAGAGGATCGACCTGCTGCAGCTTCGAACTTGTATTGCCTCCGCCAAAGTTGGTTATTCGAAGATCGGAACCAAGGAGATTCGAGCGATAACGAAGCAGATCAGGGCCGTCGAGTGATGCGGCAATCGAATCGTCCCACTTGTCTTCAAGGAATCGCAGGCTCATCTGCGTGCATGCTTCAGCGGTCATACAGCATCTCCGGACCTTCAGAGCGTGTATCTATCATGGCATACGCATGTGCAATAGAGCAAAAGTTTCTAATCGGAAACTCAATGAATATTGCCACTGGCATTGGCCAGAAGCGACTTCCGGGTAACCAGCCGGTGCGCGATGTAATTGTAGGGCGGTACTGTCTGGCCGCGAATTAATGCCAGGCCGAGATTCATAAGCGCGGGGCCGTAGGTGCTGGTTTCATGAGAAACAGAGGCGATCATGGGCGAGTTGCGGCGCTTCATCTCCTCGGTTGCTTCGTGGATACAATCCTGGCCAACAACTGCGATGTGCCGTTCACGCTTGAGCTCCCGGGCTGCATCAATCGCGCCCAGCGCGCTGGTGTCCGTAGCTGCGGCGATCAGGATGCGCTTGTTCTGGCGGTGCCGGCCTAGAAATTCGGCGGTCAGTTTGCGACTGCGCTCGCGGATACCGCGGCCGTCTATGCGGACAAATGTCTCCACTGGAAGATGAGGAAGCGCTTCGCGAATGGCTTCAAACGCTCCGGAGATGCGGCCCTGCACCAGAAGACCCGCTTCAGGAAGGTCAAGGCCGATCACCCAATCCACTTTGCCATTCCATTCGGAAAGAGCGTGCTGTGCCAGAACTTCGCCCGCTTCCGCGCCTACGCGATAGTTGTCTACGCCAAAAAATGTGGCGTTGGGGTGAGGGATATCAATCGCAACCAGCGGAATTCTTGCGGCGGCAATTTTGTCACCGATGATTGGCGCGACCTCTTGTTCCACCTGAAGTTCGAATATCAGGTCAACACCAAGCCGGATAAATTCTTCGGCATTTCTTAAGGCCGTCGCAGCATCGTAACGATTGTCGAGCACGATCAGGTCTACGCCACTGCTGGCGGCAGCGTCCATCAGACTATTAGTGACTTCAACCGAGAAAGGCATGTCGGCGCTCTGGCCGGCAAATCCAAAGCGCAGCTTTTTCGGGTGCGATACCTGGCGATAGGTGCCATCCTGTCCCTGTGACACATAGCCGCGATGAATGAAGGTCTTGAGCACGCGGTAGACGGTCGTTTTTGAAATGCGAGTCCGCCGGTGGATCGCGTCCAGCGTCATAGGTTGATTTTGGGATTGCAGCAACTCAAGGATATCAAGCGCCTTGGACAAAACGGGAATGAGATACAGGCGCGGACTTGTCTTCGCCAAAAGCGGGCCTCCTGCGAAACGCGGCTGAAATAACGTTTCATCATACAGTTTCTCTATTGAATTTTCAGCGTGGCAGTTTCACTCCCTTGCTACGGTCCTTTAGGCGTAAGTAAAACTGGCCTTGCGGTTCTTCTCCCGTCGTTCGCTGCTGATGCGTGCGACGTAGCCGCTTTCAGCCAACGCGCCGAGCGGGTCGGCTGGAAGCCCCTGACGCTCGCGCCAGTCTTGAACCGCGGGTCGCACGTCAAACCAGAAAGCAGAGCGGAAATATTCTTCTGCCTCAACCACACGGCAGGAATCCTGCAACTCGGAAAGACGCTCCCGATCGATCAGCGCAGCGCGGGCGAACAACTCCTGCGCCGTCACGACGCTTTGCACCACGGCTTCAATTTTGCTTTTAATGTTGTGGCTCTGGTCGATCATGTAAGCGACCGATCCAGCCTCCTCACCTGCGCTCTGAATTTCATAAAAGATGCGGAATATCTGGTACGGATCGATCGAGCCCAGCGTAAGGTCGTCATCGGCGTACTTACGGTCATTCAGGTGCAGGCCCCCGAGGGCGTCGGCGTGCAACAGCCAGGCGACAATCTGTTCGATATTGGTTCCGGCATAATGATGGCCCGTGTCGACCAGCACCTTTGCCCGTGATCCGCTGGCGCGCGCCAGCAGCAGAGCCATGCCCCAATCTGCGATATCCGTGTGATAAAACGCCGGCTCGAAAGGCTTGTACTCAATCAGCATCCGCTGCGATTCAGCGAGCGCCGCATGAGTCGCAGCCAGGGCACCCTCCATCCAGTTGATGCGTCGGCGCACCGACTGCGTGCCCGGATAATTTGAGCCGTCCGAGACCCAGATCGAGAGATCGCGACAGTTGAGGGCGCGCGCGATAGCCACTGAATCCAGCAGATGGTGCACCGCAAGCTGCCTGATTTCAGCAGAAGGATTGGCGATCGATCCGAATTTGTATTCCTGCGGCTGAAAGAGATTCGGGTTGATGGATCCGGCATGCACACCGTATTTCTTCTCAAGACGACGAATTTCCCCCACATCGTCAAGCCCGTTCGGCAGGTCCCACAGCACATGAAGAGCAATGGTTGGGGTCGCACCGGTCAACCGCAAAACTTCGCCTGCGTCGGCGAACTTTTCTTCGACACTGGTGGCGGCTCCGTCCTGGAGAAACTTCCCAAACCTCGTCCCCGTGTTGGCAAATCCCCAGGATGGAATCTCAATCCGAAAGCTATCCAGCGCTTCGCCAACCCGCTCTACAACGCCACTCATGTGTACCCATCCCGCGCTGAGTCTAATAGGAAATTGAATTCCTATTGAAATGCACAGCTTCTACCATTTCTTCGCGCATGTCAAAACCTGCCTCTGGAGCAGAGGCACGCGCACACAAAAGAACACAATTACACCCTTTCGATCTTTTGTCTTCCTTTTTCAGGATTGATTTCAATACAGAGTATATTTCCATTTGCATGGGAGGCTCGGTTAGGATGTTACCCTGCCCCCAGAACGAAGCGGCAACAAGAGGAACCCTGTGGGACCAAATCCTTTTCTAGGCGTCATGTATCACTGGATCGGCGGTTTCGCATCCGCAACCAATTTCATCCCCTTCCGCGGAATCAAACGCTGGTCCTGGGAAATTTATTGGATCATACAGGGCTTCACCGCATGGATTGTTGCGCCGCTGGCGCTGGCCGCCATCTTTGTTCCCGGGCTGCATGGGATTCTACGCACTGCGCCGCACGAGGCCGTAGGGTATGCGGTGCTGTGGGGCGCAATGTGGGGTATCGGCGGGCTGACTTTCGGCTTGTCGATTCGCTATTTGGGCATTGCACTGGGCTATGCAATATCGCTCGGTCTGTGCACGGCCTTTGGAACTCTGATCCCGCCTCTCTACAAGGGGCAGATGCAAACCATCGTGCACCAGGCTTCAGGGCGCATCATCCTGCTGGGAGTAGCCATTTGTCTTCTTGCCGTCGCGATAAATGGCTTTGCTGGCGCCTGCAAAGAGCGTGAAGTATCTCCGCAACAGAAGATTGAAGAGGGCGAAGCAGACTTCTCTTTGATTAAGGGCATCCTTGTTGCTGTGTTCGCAGGCATCATGAGCGCTTTTTTTGCCTTTGGCTTGGCAGCGGGCGCGCCGATTGCGGCTATTGCGCACAAACAGTTGCTTGCACATCATCGCCTCGATCTGTGGCAGAATCTTCCTGTTCTGGTGGTTGTGCTGTGGGGAGGCTTTGCCACCAACTTCATCTGGTCCGTGGCGCTTATTCTTCGCAACCGCTCAGCGAAACAGTTCCTTGGAGCTCCCGGCATTAACCCCATGCGCGCCACGTCAGTCACAGGAGCGACGCTTGAAGAGTTGGATCCAACCGGCCTCTCCGCATCGCACCGTATCACCGCTCCTGTGCTCATGGCTAACTATGGATTCGCCGCGCTCGCCGGCTTGTTCTGGTACTTTCAGTTTTTCTTCTATTCCATGGGCCAGGTCAAAATGGGCAAATACGACTTCTCGTCGTGGACGCTGCACATGGCATCGATCATCATTTTTGCCACCCTATGGGGTCTTGCGCTGAAAGAGTGGCGCGGCACAAGCCGTAAGACGAAAGCATTAGTGGCCCTCGGTCTGACGCTACTGATCGGGTCCACGCTTGTCGTCGGATACGGCAATTATCTGCAGGCAAATATAAGCGCGCTGTAAGTCATTGCCGGAATTAAACGCGGCATTGTGGATGCGGCCCCTCGGACAGGTTTCGGAGACAAAGACATGAGCACAGACTCGAGAGCAGTAATCAGGCGGGCGTTGGTATTGTGCTGCCTGCTTGCCGTTTGGCTATTCTGCAAGCGGGTAAACTTGCAGTTCCGTGCGAAGTACTTCAATATCCTCAACCACACCAACTTTGGCGATCCGAACACAACCGCTGGAGGCAGTTCCTTTGGAAGAATCACCAGGACCAGCCCGCAGAGCACCGACATCACAAATGATCCACGCATCGCACAGTTCTCGCTCAAGCTGGCCTTCCGAGAACACCGGGATAAGTTCAACTTCAAAGGCGCGACGCTGTTCTCGCGCCTTTTATCCTGCACATAATCATTTCGGCAGCTCAGCCGTTCCAGTGACGGTGAATGTTCCGCTCGATATCCGAGCGCTTTCACCCGGCTGTGCGCCGCCAACAAAGACCGTATATTTTCCGGGAAGCACGCGCCTCACCCCATTGGCATCAACCTGGGCAATCGAGCGCGGATTAATCATCAACCCCACGTGCGTGGATTCTCCCGCATTGAGATGTATCCGGGTGAATCCAACCAGCTTGCGCAGAGGAGTTTCGAACGACCCGGGCTGTGTGAGGTAAAGCTCCACTACTTCGTCTCCGGGAACAGTGCTCGTGTTCTTTACATCGCATTCGACCGTAACATGATCACCCGCCTTGATCGTTGCAGACGGCAGCTTAAGGTCACTGTAGGAGAATGTTGAATAGCTCAACCCGAATCCGAAACCGTAAAGCGGCTTCCCTGTGAAGTAACGATAGGTCCTGTCCATCATCGAGTAGTCTTCAAAGGACGGTAACTGACTCAGCGATGCGTAAAACGTTAGCGGCAAACGTCCCGCGGGATTATTGTCGCCTGCGAGTGTTTCCGCAATGGCCGTCCCGCCTTCTTCGCCCGGATACCATGCTTCAAGAATTGCGTTCGCATGTTGCTGCGCCCAGTTAACGGCAATGGGGCTGCCGTTTTCGAGCACCACGATAAAAGGCTTACCTGTTGCAGCCAGTGCCTGCAGGAGCTGCTGCTGCGTGTCGGGCAAATCGATCGAAGTGCGGTCTCCGCCGCTGAAGCCGGGAAGTTGGACCGGCATCTCTTCTCCCTCAAGCGAAGGAGAAAGCCCTACGAGAGCAATGACCACATCCGCCTTGCGCGCCACTTGCACAGCCTGGTCACGCAGAACAGCAGGCGGCGCCTGCCAGGTCAGATCGATGCCCGCGCTGCCCGTGCCGTGGAAATATTCCAGACGAATGGAATGAGGTTGCGTATCGGAAAAATGAACCGCTACCTGATAAACCGCTCCGCGCTCGCCGCTGCGAGCTTCATTATCGAGGATCAGCTTCCCGTCGAGGTAAAGCTTGAACTGCTCAAAATTTTCGCAGGCGTAGCAGTAGTTCACGCGCGCCCCGATCTTATAGTCTCCGGGAGCGGGCGGCGTAAAGGTTCCCGTCCAGCGGACTGAGAAGTTATTCCGCTGCAATCCCGGAACAGGCGTCACTTTGTCCCAGTTAAAGTTGACGGTGCGGTCCGTACGCGTGAACACAGGTTTGCCGCTCAGGTCGCCTGTGCTGAAATACTCGCCGGTCAGGCCGTCGCCTTTCCCTTGCGCAGGATGAAGCGCCGTATGCGCAATCGGCATGGCAAAGCCTTCCACCAGCGAGGAGCCTTGCGCGTAGGAGACCGTGGCCGACGCGAACCGCTTCTCAATCCCTTCCAGCGGGAAAACAGGCGAAGGCGGAGGGCCGTTGTAGTTGCCCTGCAACGATTGAACAAGTTCAGCCGTCGGGCCAATCACTGCAATGCGATGGACCCCGGGCCCGAGCGGCAGAATGTGGTCCTGATTCTTGAGCAGCACTATCGACTCTCGCGCCGCCTGGAGCGAAAGCGCACGATGCGCAGAGGAATTGTCTTCGGAGAATGGAATGCGCCCGTAAGCATAGCTCGAAGGCGGATCGAACATCCCCAGCCGGAAGCGCGCTGTAAAAAGGCGGCGCAATGCTGCATCGATATCGGACTCGCTGACGAGGTGCTCATGCACGGCTTCGATAAGCGACGGATAGGCCTGTCCGGGCCCGAAGCCGCACTCAAGATCTGTGCCTGCCTTAACTGCATCGGCGGCTGCATGGGCCATGTCCGGCGCGTAATGGTGCCCTGTATTGATATCCGCAACAGCCGCGCAATCGCTCACAACGTAGCCACTGAAGCCCCAAGCATCGCGAAGATGGTCGCGCAGCAGCATTGTATTGGCGCATGCCGGCACACCATCGATAGCGTTATAGGCGCACATTACCGACTGCGCATCTGCTTCCGTCACCGCTGCCCGAAACGCCGGAAGGTATGTGTCCTCCAGATCATGCGGCGACACGTCTACGTTGAACTGGTGACGCAACGGCTCGGGGCCGCTATGCACAGCGAAATGCTTTGGTGTGGACACGACCTTGAGATATTTCGGATCGTTGCCCTGCATGCCGCTGACAAAAGCCACAGCCATGCGACTCGTTAGGAAGGGGTCTTCGCCATAAGTCTCCTGCCCGCGGCCCCAACGCGGGTCGCGAAAGATATTGACGTTCGGCGCCCAAAACGTCAGCCCGAAAAACATCTCGTGGTCGTTTTCGCGCATGGCCTGGTTGTACTTGGCCCGCGCTTCGGTAGAGATGGTCTGTGCCATGCGATGCACCAGGTTTGTGTCCCAGGTTGC
>JASHRS010000262.1 GCA_030037215.1 Silvibacterium sp.
CGCTGCGGGTCTATTTCGAGCAGCACGACGTTTTCAGGATGATGGCCGCGGCAGATGGTTCGCTCGAGTTTCTTCCAGAATGTGGCCTCGGTGTGGCCGCCGAGAAAGAAACGGAGCCCTGATCCTAGTCCGGAGTCGAGATTGTAGACAGCGCGGTAGTTCTCGGCGAGAACAAACTGGAATGCGAAGAGCGACGGGAAGGCCTGCATCTCGACGAGCATGGGCCGCAGCGAACCATTGGATGAGCGGACAAGTCCGAAGTCAGCGGTCATAAAGTGCGGATGCGGGGTTTCATCGGGGGCGCGCAGCGCTTCAGGAATGGCTTTGGCCGAAGCCTTCAAATATCGTTCATTCGCGAGCAGGGAGCGGGTGAGACCGGCTCCGATATCGGCCATTTCGTTGAGGAGGTTTTCCGGAAAAAAGACCGGCGTCTCGGCGACGCGGAAGCGTGCGGAGGTGCGCGCGCATACGTCGAGATTGCGCAGGAGATTGTGGTAGTCCTGTGGCCGGAAGCGCGCATTGAAGGCCTGGCGCAAGGGGGAGATCACGGCATACAGGCTATACCCTGGGAATAAGAGAGTCACTGGCGGGAAATCACAAGAATTCCCCAGCAGCTTATATCAACCTGTAATGGATTCGAGCGGGTTCGTGTGGGCATCTGCCGGCTCACGATGGGAAGAAGCTGAGATTCGGTTGCGGCTATATTGGCGCGGCAGACGGCCGGAGAATCTTTTGAAGGCTTTGGTGAAGGCGCTTTGCGATTCATAGCCGAGCGAAAGGGCGATTCCGGAAATGGAGCCGGTTGAATTTGCCAGCTTGTCTTCGGCGAGCAGCATCCGCCAGCGCGTCAGGTACTCCATGGGCGAGTCGCCGACCGTCTCTTTGAATTTTGCGGCAAAGATCGATCGCGACATGCCGACGCGTTGGGCCAGTTCCTCCACCGTCCAGCGATGCGCCGGATCCTCATGCATGGAGCTGATGGCCTCGCTCATCTGTTTATCCGCCAGTGCGGACAGCCAGCCTACGCCACTCCGCAGGCCCCGGGCCAGATGCAGCCGGAGAGCTTGTATCAACATCATGTGCGCCAGGTGTTCTGCTACCAGATAGCTGCCCGGTTGAGGCTCGCGCAGCTCCTGCATCATTCGCTCCAAAGACCAGCGCAGGGCAGCTTTGTCCGACTCATTGTGAAGGTGCACAATGGGCGGAAGCGTACCCAACAGGAAACCGGCATGATGGCCGGAAAAGGTGAAGTGCCCGCCGACAATCAAGCAAGCTCCGTCGCCATTCCAAGTGTAGATAGCGCCGCTAGTCCCGTTGGCGAAAATCGCGGCGGCATCCGCAGGCGTTGATGTGAGGTCGGTTCCGAGACGAAAAGGATGGCCGCCCGGCAGCAGGAAGCAATCCCCGGTTTGCAGGCGCACCGGATCGGAAACACCTTCCACCGACAACCAACACTCGCCGGAGATCAGCGCATAACACTTGATGCCTTCGTGGCGCGGGAACTGAACTGAAAATCCTGCGCCAACGTCCATGCCTCCGCACTTATAGCCTTGCGGTTTCAGAAGCGACATGACTTCCGAGAGCGGATCCATAAATTCTCTGAGAATTTCCCCGGACGATTGAGCCAATATTACGGACGTTCACTCTAGATCGTATGGCATTGGTCACTAATCTCATAGCCAAGCCGCGAATTCAGGCATGGTTGCGGCGCAAAAGGAGATTGCAATGCGTGTTTTTGTAACGGGCGCTGCCGGATTTATCGGTTCGGCTGTTGTTCGGGAACTTATCGAGTCAGGCCATCAGGTGCTCGGCCTTGCCCGGTCCGATGCCAACGCGAAGTCACTGGCCGCTGCGGGCGCCGAGGTGCATCGCGGGGACCTTACGGACCTCGAAAGCCTGCGCAAGGGCGCGGCCAAGACGGATGGCGTGATTCACCTGGCTTTTATTCACGACTTCTCAAAGTTCAAAGAGAACTGCGAGATCGACAGGCGCGCGATCGAGGCGCTTGGCTACGCGCTCGAAGGCTCGGAGCGGCCGCTGCTCGTCACCTCCGGGGTAGGGATGGCGAACGGCGCACCGGGCCGGCATGTGACAGAAGAGGATGCAGCGGTGAGTTCTACGGTGATTCCGCGTGGAGCTACGGAAGAGGCTGCGGATTTGGTTGCGGCGAAGGGTGTGCGCGTGTCAGTGGTGAGGCTGCCCCAGGTGCACGACACCATCAAGCAAGGGCTGGTTAGCTATGCGATTGCTGTGGCTCGCGAGAAAGGCGTGTCGGCATACGTGGGCGACGGGCGCAACCGCTGGCCAGCGGCGCATGTCCTCGACACTGCCCGTCTCTACAGGCTTGCGCTGGAGAAACGGGAAGCAGGCGCGAGATATCATGCCGTGGCTGAAGAGGGAGTTGCTCTCCGAGACATTGCCGAAGTTATCGGTCGAGGGTTGAAGGTGCCTGTGGTTGCCATCCCTCCGGAGGAAGCTACAGCTCACTTTGGATGGCTTGGGATGTTTGCCGGTCACGATGTCCCGGCTTCAAGCGTGCAAACGAAGAAACGGCTGGCGTGGCACCCAACCGGGCCCGGGCTAATTACCGATCTCGAACAAATGCGTTACTTCGAAGCCTGAGCAGAAATAAATTGCTGAACAAAGGCCCGCCGATGCGAGCGGGCCTTGGCTTCATTCATCAGGTTTGCGGTTTAGTGATGGCCACCGCCGCTGGGATGGCCGCCATCGCCGCCGCCGGGATGGCCGCCGCCGGAGAATCCGGCGCTGTGCTCGGAGCCGCCATCATGGCCGGCATTGCCGGCATGGCCGTGCGCATCGACGGCCGAGCTGGCATGAAAGCCATTGAAAGGTTGCTGGCCGCGCGCCGGCAGCGGGCCATGATAGCCGTGATGTGGATCCCAGCGGTTGTCGACGTGGCCGTAGAAGCCAGCCGGGCCGTGGAACCAGGGTCCAGCCCCGATGAAGACACCACTGATGAACCAGTCCGGTCCATAGTAGCCATAGGGCGCACAGTTATACGGGGCATAGCCGAAGTATCCGTAAGGGCAAATGGGTGCGGGCCCGATCTGGATGGTAACCTGAGCGGACGCGACCGACGGGCTGCTCAACAACGCTACGGTGAGAGCAGAGAAAGCAAGCAACTTCAGGAACGATTTCATTTCCTCTGAACCTCCGGCTTGCAGTCT
>JASHRS010000030.1 GCA_030037215.1 Silvibacterium sp.
GAGGTCAAGAAGTACCTCGAAAACTGGAACGAAGATATCGGCTAAGCCGATAGATGTCAGCGAAACTTGTGAAGGGTGGGCCTCATGGCTCACCCTTTGTTCTGCAAGCTGATTCCGTGGAAGAAGCCAAATGACCGACGACACCGTACAACGCATTCGCGAAAATTACGACATAGTCGCCGATGAGTATGCTCGCAGGATCTTCGACGAGCTGTGCAACAAGCCCTTCGATCGCGCGCAGCTCGATCGTTTCGCTGCCACAGTCGTCGGACGCGGTCAGGTATGCGACATGGGTTGCGGCCCCGGCCACATCGCCCGCTATCTCCATGACGCCGGAGCCGACGTATTCGGCCTTGACCTCTCGCCGCAGATGCTCGTGCAGGCACGGCTGCTCAACCCCGGCATCACATTTCGCGAAGGCGACATGATGATGCTCGATCTCGCGGATAATTCTCTCGCCGGGATCGCCGCCTTTTATGCCATCGTGAATATTCGTCGTGAGTCTTTGCCTCTCGTCTTCCGTGAAATGGCGCGCGTTCTCGCATCCGACGGCATGCTTCTCCTCGCTTTCCACGTTGGCGACGAAACACTCAGCCCGAAAGAACTGTGGGGACGCCCCGTCGCGATGGATTTTTACTATTTCCCACCGTTAGAAGTCTGCCGCCTTCTCGAAGAAGCTGGATTTATTATCGAAGAAATCCTCGAACGCGATCCATATCCTGAGGTCGAGCATCAGAGCCGCCGCGCTTACATCTTCGCGCGCAATGTCCGGCAATAGCAGATGGAACCAACCCGGACTTTACTCTCAACTACCCACTTTTAGCCACCCGCTCCACCAGCAACACGGCCCTTAGCTACCCGTCTTATCAGCTACCCGCATCTTAGCCCTCCGCTTCACAGCAGCTTCTCCGCCACCAGCACCCGCTGCACCGCTTCATCCGGCGTCGCGCCCACCGCCGACAGGTGCCCCATTTTCCGTCCCCGTCGTGGCGTGTGCTTTTCGTATAAATGCAGCCGCACTCCCGGAATCGCCAGCGCTTTGTCAAAGCGCGGCTCACGCGGCTGGCCATCGTCATCCAGCCATAGATCGCCCAGCAGATTCGCAATCGCTGCCGGTTGCACAATGGATACATCTCCGAGTGGCAGGTTGCACACCGCCCTTACCGCCTGCTCAAACTGGCTCGTGACGCACGCCCGCTCGCTCGCGTGATAGCTGTTATGCGGCCTCGGAGCCAGCTCGTTTACCAGCAGCTCTCCGCTTTTTGTGACGAACATCTCTACCGCCAGCAGCCCTTCTAGATGGATCGCATCGGCGATCCCGCACGCAATCCGCTGCGCTTCCGCCTCCATGGCCGGATCAATCGACGATGGAATCACGCTCCAGGCCAGAATCTGGTTTTCATGATGATTCAGCGCACTGGCAAAGCTCTTCGTTTCCCCACTGGATACGCGCGCGACCATCACCGAGATTTCCTTCTCAAGATCAACTGCCTTCTCTGCTACGCACGGTTTTTTGCCCAGTAAGTTCCACGCCTCCGCTGGCGTTATGGGATCGCCGAAGCCAAGTTTCACCTGGCTGCGCCCGTCATAACCTCCGCGCGCGCTTTTCACAAAGAGCTTTGGGCCGATCTCTGCAGCAGCCTTCGCCAGATCGGCCTCTGACTCAATCATTCGATACTCGCCCAACGCAAACCCATTTCCCTTTAGCCAGTTCTTTTGCAGGATGCGGTCTTGAATAACCCGCAGCACTGCTGCTCCCGGACGCACCGGAGCATACTTCGCGGCTGCTTCCAGGCTTGCAAGCGAAATCTGCTCAATCTCCAGCGTCACTACGTCCGATCCACGTGCCAGATCAGCCGCAGCGCGCGCGTCATTCCAGTTGCCTTCGAAGCACGCATCTACCACAAACCGCGCCGGGCACGAAGGATCGGGATCCATCACCTGCACGCGATATCCGAGGCCGCGTGCTGCCATGGCCGTCATGCGGCCCAGCTGGCCGCCGCCCAGAATCCCAATGGTTGCGCCGGGCAATAGAATCGTCGGCGCACTCACGGAATAAGTTCCTGCGTTAGCACTTCATCGCTGCGCTCTTTCCGCCATTTGCGAAGCCTCTCACGCAGTGAAGGATCAGTCGCCGCAAGAATCTCTGCAGCAAGCAGAGCAGCATTCGCCGCACCCGGCTTGCCGATCGCCAGTGTTCCTACAGGAACCCCCTTCGGCATCTGCACAATCGAGAGCAGTGAGTCGACGCCGTTCAGCATCGTCGCCGGAACTGGTACGCCCAGCACCGGGACAAGCGTTTTTGCAGCCAGCATTCCCGGAAGGTGTGCCGCGCCACCCGCTCCTGCGATGATCACACGCAGCCCCCGCGATTCGGCCTCCTCGGCATATTGAAACAGCCAGTCCGGAGTGCGGTGCGCCGAGACAATGCGTGCCTCATGCGGAATATCGAAGGTTTGGAGGATTTCAATGGCGGGCGCCAGCACTTCAAAATCGCTCTTGCTGCCCATGACCACGCCCACCAGCGCACTTGGTTTGGACGCGGATGCAGATGCTCCTGATTTTTCTGTCTTGCTGTCGTCGCTGGTCGTCTTCCTGGGGCCGCGCCGCGAAACTTGTTTCATGCAGTGATTATAGTGGCGCGGTTTGAGCTCAAGTTGTGCACTGTGCAGTGAAAAGCCCCCGCCGCAGCGGGGGCATCTCCACAGAAAGCAGCTCCGGCTACTGCATCGTAACGCCTTGGCCGGCCGCGTTGTTCTTCTTCTCTTCGTTTTCTTTGCGGGTGTTCATGGCCTTTTCACGCCACTGATCCACCAGCGCCATGTCCTCTTTGCGTGCCGCGTCATCACCGCACTCCAGATCGGCCTTGCGGCGATACGTCAGCTGAAGGTACGCCATTGCATCGTCGTAGCTCGGGCGAATCTGGACGGCCTTCTGCAGATAGTCAATCCCTTCGTTGACCAATGGTGTGTTTTGCTCCGTCAGTTGCTGGCAGGCTTTCTTCGGCAACTTCGCATTACCCTCGCCGTCGTCTGTCATGCCCGCGTCTTTAAGGATCTGCACTGCATTGCGATAGGCCAGGCGCCAGTCAATGCTGCCGATGGTGTAGGCCGCTTCAGCGTCCTGCGGATCGGCCTGCAGTACTTTCTGCTGCCACTCCTTGGCCTTGTCATACTGGTCGGTGTTGAAGTAGATGCTGGCGATGCCTTTCATACTGTTGATGTCGCCTGGCTTCTCGGCGAGCACCTTTTGAAAGTTCTGAATCGCCAGGTCCGCATTTTTCATGTTGTCCGGCGTCGTCAGGTCTGGCACCACCTGCTGTGCATAGGCTGTCGCCAGGTAGGACCGGGCCATCGGCAACTTGGGATCGTCATTCACGGCCTGCTCGAAGTGGTTGATCGCCTCTTCGTACCTCGCGCTCTTATACGCCTGAACTCCTTTGTTCAGTTGATCGCGTGCCTTGAGTTTCTGGCAACCGGTCACTGAAACCAGCAACGAAAGCGTTGCCATGGTCATCACCGGAAAACGTGCAATTCGATTCATTCTGTGTCTGTTCTCCTTCGAGCGCCGCGCATATCCTGGCGGCGGGGATGATTCAAGGTCGCCTGGAAGGGTAAATTCTCCCGCGCAGTGATTGTACTTGCTCCGCGGCATAGTGCAACTGGCGCGGCGCTAAACTGAAACCCGGTGCGCCATGGACAGGCCGCACCAGGAGAGTTTTACTGGCCGGCTGCAATCTTCGGCGTGATCAGGCCAATATGGTCGACTCCTACTGCGTGCGCGACGTCAATGGCTTCGGCTACGGACGAGAAGTTCAGGTTTGGATCACCCTGGATAAACAATACCTTCTCGGCGCGAATCGAGTAGATCGCGTCCAGCTTCGAGCGCAACTGATTGGTCGGCACGTCCTCTTCGTTGATCTTGAAGCTCGGAATCCCGTTTGCGCCGTTCGCTATCTGCAAAACCACCGTCCGCTGATTCGGTTGCTGCTCCTTGTTCTTCGGCGGTTGAGGCACCAGCGCGTCCAGCCCTTTCGGTGTCACCGGCACGATCGCCATAAAGATGATCAGCAGCACCAGCAACACATCGATAAAGGGCGTCACATTCATTTCTGAGTTCAGCCCGCCGCTACCACCCACACTCATTGCCATAGGTCAATTTCCTCTTTGCCGGCCTGGGAAGACCGGCGTCAAAAATTTCGGCTATTCGCCGCCTTCTCCGCCTGTGGGAGGTTTATTCGTCTGCCGGTTTTCTGTCAGCAGTCCGATCTCTTCTACGCCGGCTGTCCGGACGGCATCGATCGCGTCTTCAACTGTGCCGTAGTGCGCGCGTGCATCCGCACGGAAATAGACCGTCTTGTCGGTCTTGTTCTGCAGCAGGTCCGAGACCTTCGATCCCAGGTCGGCCAGCGTCGTCTGGTCCGATCCAAGGTACACCTTGCTGTCGCGGGTAACGGCGATCGTTATCGCGTCCTGCTTGCTGGCATTGTCCATGGCCACGGCGCTGTCGGTCTCAGCCAGGGTCACGTTCACCTTCTGCTCAGCCAGCGGAGTGATAACCATGAAGATGATCAGCAGCACCAGCATCACGTCCACCATCGGGGTGACGTTGATGTTCGAATTTACCTTGCTGCCTTCGTCTCTTTTTGCGAGTGACATTCTTTACTCCATAAAATCCGGTTGCGGTCTCAAAGCCCTGAGGGAAAAGCCGGCGCCGGGAGCGGAATGGGCCATGCCTGCCCCACTCCCGGCGTGTGATTCCCGCTGTGCATTGAGCCCTTTACCGACGGCTCTGCTTGATGAAGTAGTCCACCAGCTCGCTCGATGAGTTGTCCATCTCAACGTCGAACGCCTCTACTTTGCTCGTGAAGTAGTTGAACGCCCAGACCGCTGGGATGGCGACCAGCAACCCGAAGGCGGTTGTGACGAGCGCTTCCGAGATGCCGCCGGCGATGGCTGAGATACTGGTCGTGTGCTGCGCGGCGATCTGTCCGAATGCCTTAAGAATACCGGCGACCGTTCCGAAGAGCCCTACGAAAGGAGCTGTTGAGCCGATGGTGGCCAGGCCAGCGAGGCCGCGTTTCAGCTTGGCATGAACGATAGCCTCGGCACGCTCAAGAGCGCGCTTCGAGGATTCGATCTGCTCAGCCGTTACTGCACCGCCGCTGCCGTAGTTGCGGAATTCCTGCAGGCCGGAAGTGACGACTTCAGCCAGGTGCGACTTCTTGTTTCGATCGGCAACCTTTACGGCTTCCTCCAGCTTGCCCTCTTTCAGGGCGCCGGCAACGCGGGGAGCAAATTCACGCGATTGCTTACGGGCTGCCGCGAAATAAAGGTAGCGGTCGATCATAACGGCCAACGACCAGATCGACATGATGAAGAGTAGGATAACCACGCCCTTGGCCAGCCAGCCCATCTGGGCCCACAGAGCCATTGGGCCGAAGCCAACGTTTTGATCCTGGTCCTGGAAAAAGCCTAGGACAGCCGGGTTTGCGACGAGTTGATGAAGATGAACGAGAATCACTTGAATCTTTCCTCCTAAGGAGTTACTGCTTGCAATTTCACAAAAGTATAGGACGGCTGCAGACTGGCCTCTGTATGAAGAAGGCCGGTCAGGGCATCAACCGCCTAGGGTAAACACAACGTTCACCTGCGTCTCAACCTCTACCGGCTCGCCGTTGAGCAGATAAGGCCTGTAACGCCAGGTCCTGACAGCTTCGATTGCAGCCTGCTGAAGCATCGGCGGGCCGCTCAGCACACGAAGGTCCTGGATCGTGCCCTCCTTCGAGATCATCGCCTGCAGCACCACGGTTCCCTGAATGCGGGCTGCCTTGGCGATGGCGGGATAGCGGATTTCTTCTCCACCGACCCGGTTACCGGCAATCACGCCGGCTGAAACTGCAATTCTCCTCGGCGGAGCGGCCTTCACCACCGGCGCGCCTGTGCCGATACCACCTAAGATGCCGCCCATCACGCCGTTGGCAGCACCGCCCGACATGCCTTCCATGCCGGCAACACCAGCCATAGACGGAGGCGCGGCCTCTTCCTTCACCATCTTGATCTCTTTAGGAATTTTCGACGGGGCGGTCAACTGGTTGTTCAGCAGCTCGGAAACCATCTTTTCAATATGCACTGGAGCTGGCGGTGGGGGCGGGGGCGGCGGCGGTGGTGGCGGCGGCGCGACCAGAAGGGTTGTCATCGCCGCAGTTGGCAATGCATCGGGGTAAATCAGTGGAATCAAAATCAAGGTCGCGATGATCGAGGCATTCAGCGCTACGCCAACCCAGACAAAATACTTGCTCTTGGTCTTGATCTTCCCCCCGGACTCCATCAACGCATCTTCAAACATGGGCTACCTCTAACCTACAAAACTTTGTTACCACCTATAGACACCGGACACTAGGGGATTTGTTCCCGAATTTATTCCCGAATTGCTCCCGGACACGCTTCTCTTTACTTCTCTTTGCTTCCAGTCAGCCATTGGCTCGCCCGGGCAAAAAAGGTGAGTGCTCCCTTGTATCACAATCGGCGCGCAATGTGAAAGCTCTATCATCTCGATCGCCGGCTTGCCGGCAGAGCCGCGCCTTTGCCTCGCCGTGCCCGCCAGTCCTGGTACGCAACCAGCATCGGCGACGCAACTGCAATCGACGAATAGGTTCCGATCAGAATGCCGATGACCAGTGCAAACGAAAATCCGCGAAGTACCTCTCCGCCAAAGACATATAGCGATAGCACGGTCAGGAAGGTCAACCCTGAAGTCAACACCGTCCGGCTCAGCGTCTGGTTGATGCTCCGATTCACCAGGTCAGCCAGCTTTTCCCGCCGCGTCAAACGCAGGTTTTCCCGAATGCGGTCGAAGACGACAATCGTGTCGTTCATCGAGTAGCCGATCAATGTCAGGATGGCCGCGATGACTGTCAGCGATATCTCCTGGTTCCTCAGCGAAAACGCGCCTACAGTAATCAACGTGTCGTGGAAGACCGCGACCACGGCCGCTACGCCATAGATCAGCTCAAAGCGGAACCACAAATAAATCAGCATGCCCGCCAGCGAATACAGGGTCGCCGCCAGTGCCTGATGGCGAAGCTGCGCACCTACCTGCGGCCCCACAATCTCTACATTGCGGACGGCAAATCCTGAAAGATAGGCGCCCTGCTCCAGTTCTTTGACCACCGCTGGGTCGGCCACGCTGGAAAGGTTCGCGATCGAATCAATCAGGCCACCGTGATCGATATTCTGATAATGAAGAATGGCATCTGCCTGTTGCGTATAGCGCTGTGTCGCCGCATCGCTCGCGCCCAGGTGCTCGGGGTCCTTAGTAGTCAGCCAGTCGATCAGTGTCCCGCGGCCCACATTATCGAGATCGAGCTTGCCGCTGCCCTGACTCTGCTTGCCGGCTTCCGAATAGTTCGCCGTAAGCGTGGACACGATGGCCGCACGGCCCGCGTCCAGCGCAGATTCACTGGTTTTGCTTTCGGGCAGCGTGAACATCACCTCGTTGTTCGCCGCTTGACCGTATCTCACCACCGGCGCGTCCTTAAGCCCCGCCTTCTGCACGGCACTGCGCAACCGCCCGTAATCAGGCGCCTCGGCGAATTTCACGCGCACAACCGTTCCGCCGCGAAAGTCAACATCCAGCGGCAGCCCATGCCAGAAAAGCAGTGAGAGCACGCCCGCAACGCTGAAGATCAGCGAAAATCCGAGGAAGTACCATTTCTTCCCCAGCCAGTCGATCTTTGGTTCCCCAAAAAATTCCACGAATTCGTTTCCTCAGGGGTACCCACCCCGATCTTTCTAAAGTCTCCTGCGCAAAGCGCGTATGCCTGGACGGCTAGTCCTATATCGAGATCGGCTCCCCGCGCAGCTTCTTGTTCAGGTGCGCATCAAAGATCACACGCGACACAAACACGGCGGTAAACAGGTTCGCGCAAAGACCGGCCGTAAGCGTCACCGCAAAACCCTTCACCGGCCCCGTTCCGAACAAGAACAGAATGGCCGCCGAAACCACCGTCGTTACGTGCGTATCCAGAATCGTCGTCCACGCGTGTGCAAATCCCTGATCGACGGCCGCCGCCGGACTTTTGCCTGCGCGCAGCTCTTCACGGATGCGCTCGAAAATCAGCACGTTCGAGTCGACACCCATACCTACCGTCAGGATCACGCCCGCAATGCCGGGCAGCGTCAGCACAGACTGGGTATAGCCCATGAATCCCAGCAGGATCACCAGGTTCAGAATCAGCGCCAGATCGGCGTTGATACCCGCCCCGTGGTAGTAGACGAGCATGAAGATCAGCACGGCCAGCATGCCGATAATCGCCGCCATCACGCCCTGTCGAATCGAGTCCGCGCCCAGCGACGGGCCGATCGTGCTCTCCTGCAGATAGTGCAGCGAGGCCGGCAGCGAGCCTGTATTCAGCAGCATGGCCAGGTCGTTGGCCTGCTGCATGGTCATTGCCCCGCCTGAGATCGTTCCCTGGTCGCGAATCTGATCGCGGATGTTCGCCACTTCCTGAATTTTGTTATCGAGAATCACCGCCAGCGGCTTGCCTTTGTTCGCGCCAGTGAAATCGGCAAAGTGGTCGCCAGCCGATGTCGTCAGGTAAAACTCCACTTCCGGCTCATTCGTATTGGTGTTGGTCCCCACGCGCGCGCTGCGAATGTCCGTGCCGCCAACCTCCGCTGTCCGCCGGATCTCATACCAGGAAATCCCTCCGGACTCCGACGCCCCCGGCGCAGTCGGCACCAGCTCTGCGTCATACGGAACGCTGCCTCCGATCTGCTGCTGGGCGTCCGCCTCGCTCGAGTAAGGCCCTCCCAGAACCAGATGGATCTCCAGCCGCGCTGTCGACTGGATCACTTCCCTCACGCGCGCCGGGTCGTCGACGCCCGGCAGTTCCACCAGAATCTGGTAACTGCCCAGGTTGTATTCCTGCACCACCGGCTCGCTTACGCCCAGCGAGTCCACGCGCTGGCGGATCACCTCAATCGACTGGTCCAGTGCCCGCTTCTTCAGGTCCGCCTCGGCCGTCGGCTTCATCGTCAGCGTCCACGTGTTGTTCGCGCCCGAGGCGATGTCGTAATCCTGCCCGTAGCGCGAATTCAGCACGCTGCGGATGTCTCCGCTCCTGTCCGGAGGCGCATTGTTGATCTGGATCAGCTCCGGATGGTTCTTTGGGTCCGGCTTGACCACTGAATTCGGCGGCAGCGTAATCCCGTTCGACGCCATGTCCTGCTGGATGTGCGCCGCATCGCTGTCTGACGTGATGCCCACGGCCTCATCCACCATCACCTGCAAAATCAGATGTGTGCCGCCCTTGAGATCGAGTCCCAGATGAATGCGGTCGAGAAAGGACTGCTTCAGCGCAGCCCCGGAAAATCCGCTCGGAATACCTGTAATTCCAAGCACACAGATCAGGAGTACGGCGATGATCAAAATTGTTTTTTGGGTCAGATTCTTACGCATGGCAATAGTGGCTGGCTACTTCTCCGCCTCGTCGGTCGTTACCGAAGCAATCGCGCTCTTGAGCACTTCAATTCTGATGTTGTCTGGCGGAATGCGAAGCTGAATTACATCATCCTTGATACTGAGGATGGTTCCGCGTATGCCGCCGCTGGTGGTGATCTTGTCGCCCGTCTTCAGCTTGCCGAGCATCTGCTGCCACTGCTGCTGCCGCTTCTGGTTCGGACGGATCAGCAGAAGATAGAAGACCGCAATGATGAGGAGAAACGGCAGAAGGGAGACGATGCCCGGTGAAAGCGCTGCAGCCGCAAGTAACGTCGTCAACACACAATCCTTTTCGGCGCAAAAACAACCCGATTCGC
>JASHRS010000031.1 GCA_030037215.1 Silvibacterium sp.
CTGACTTCCTCCGGCACCGCCGCCGTCACCGTCAACTCGGTCACCATCAGCGGCGCAGGCTACAGCTTTACCGGAGCCACCTTCCCGCTCACGCTCAACCCCGGTCAGGGTGTCACTCTGCAGGTCGAGTTCGCGCCCACCACCACAGGGTCATTTACAGGCACCCTGGTGGTGGACAGCAACTCCTCCACCAACGCTACGGCTACTGTCAGCCTCTCCGGCACAGGAACGGCTACTACAACGTCGACTCCAACCCTCACAGTCAGCACTTCCAGCCTTATTTTCGGCACTGTCGATGATGGTTCTACGGCAATGCTGCCGGTTACTCTCACTTCGACTGGCACAGCCGCGGTTACCGTCAATTCTGCAACAATCAGCGGTAATACGGACTTTACGTATACTGGCGCTACTTTCCCGCTTACTCTGAATCCTCTGCAAGCGGTCACGCTCGATGTCACTTTTGCACCGACCCAAGGGGATGCCGAATCCGGCACGCTAACCATCAGCAGTACTTCCTCCACCAACCCCTCAGCCACCGTCAGTCTCTCCGGCACAGGACAGCACTGGGTAGCGCTCAGCTGGACCGCGCCCAGCAGTTCTCCGGTTCCGATCACCGGCTACGACGTCTATCGCTCAACCGGAGGAAGCTCGACTTATACGCTGCTCACTGCCCTTGCTGGAACCTCCTATTCGGACACCAGCGTGCAAAACGGCGTGCAGTATTCCTACTACGTGGAGAGCGTTGCGGCCTCGGGGGCGCAGAGCACACCCTCCCCAAGTGTCAGCGTGACCATCCCCTAAGCCACCTGTGCCGTCTACAAACTCGCAGACGCAGAGTGGCTCAGAAACACTATCCATATTCCACCGTCTCCTGCTAGAAGCAGCCATTCTGCGAACGAAGCCTTGCGCGCCGCTTCCGAATAGACCACCGCTCCAAGCGGTCCGGGGCCCTTACAGATTTCTTACACTCTCCGTGCTAGCGTACAGACGAAGCCGCTTCACGGAGGGCGTCACCATGAAATCTTCCCGCGTTTTCGCTCTACTTCTTGTCTTATTTTTGCTGATTGCGCCGTGTTCTCAGGCACAAACACAGCCTTCCGCAGAGGAGTTTGAGCAGTTGAAGCAGCTGGTTTTCGATCTTCAGCGGCGGGTCTCTGCGCTTGAGCAGCAGAATCGTCAGTTGCGAGCGGTGTCAGATGTCCAGGTAAGCAGCGATCCGCATGCTGCGGCCGACTTGGCGTCGGTGACGGCGGCGCTGCATAGTACAGACCCATCGCCCGCACCGGTTCAGGCGGCAGCGACCACTCCGGCATCGACCACTTCCCCGCTGCCCGGGACCCTGCCGGGCGGCGCGACACTCAATTACTACTTTGATGGCTATTACGAGTACAACTTCAATGCGCCGATCGGCCGCGTCAACGATCTGCGAGCCTACGATGTGCTCAGCAACACGTTCAGCATCAACCAGGCCGATGTGATCTTTGACCTCGATCCGGATCTGGCCGCGCATCGACGCTATGGATTCCGCATCGACCTGCAATTCGGACAGGCCACAGAAACACTACAGGGTAATCCGGCGAACGAGCCGCGGCCGGACATTTACCGCAACATCTTTCAGGCTTATGGCACCTATATCGTGCCTGTCGGCCATGGGATCGATGTGGACTTTGGCAAGTGGGCCAGCTCTCTCGGCATGGAGGGTAACTACACGAAGGATCAGATGAACTATACGCGATCCTTTTACTTTTATTTCCTGCCCTTCTACCACGAGGGTGTCCGCACGAGTTACAAGTTCAACGACTGGCTCACTGCGAATTACTGGGTCGACAACGGAACGAACCAGTCCGAGCCGACCAATGGGTACAAGGATGAACTTTTCGGCTTTGTCGTGCAGCCGACGAAGACCATCAACTGGACCATCAACTACTACAACGGACAGGAGCATCCCAATACTGTGGCGGCCACTGACTGCGTAGTGCCCGTACAGCCAGGGCTGTGCGAAGCACCTATTACTCCTGCGCCGAACGGAAAGATTCATATCTTCGACAGTTACGCCACATGGCAGGCGAGTCCGAAATTTACGCTCGCCGGCGAGGGCGATTATGTGATCGAGCGCGAGTGGGACAATGCCGCACCGGGCGAGTCGTCGGCGCCCGAGCATGTTGACGGAGGCGCGGCGTACGCGCAGTACCAGCTAACTCCGCGTGGTGCTCTGGCCGCACGCGCCGAATATCTTTCCGATCGCGGCGGCCTGTTCAGCAATGTCACCCAAGCGCTCAAAGAGACGACCGGCACCTATAAATATGCGCTCGGCGATAACTTCGATGTCTTCCTTGAATACCGGCGCGACTGGAGCAACAAGCTTTACTTCATTACTGCTACTCAGGGCACACTTTCGAGTCATCAGGACACGGCCACCCTTGGACTGGTGTGGTGGTACGGCGGCAAGGAGGGTTCGTGGTAGCGCATATACCCCTCCCCCCTTGCGGTTTTACCACTGTTCACGCATGTGTTTGAGTTCAGAGGGGTTAGTAAAATGCATTTCGGTTTATGTATTTGATTGCATCAGGTTTACGAGCATTTGATTGATTTGCGTGGGCGTGAGCTGTTCGAAGGGGACAGACATCTGAATCTGAGGAAGTTGCGAGCTTATGTCTGATTCGATGGGCTTCAGCTTCCAGAGTCGTTCCATGGATTCGATGAGAAGGCTGCGGATTTCGGGGAAGCGGCGCAGGCTGTAGGCGCGGTTGAGCTCTTCCAGCCTGTGGTGGAGGGTATAGAGGAGTTCGGGGAGATCCATGGCGGCGACCCTGGCAATAAAACGGTCAAGCGCCTCGTTCTCAGCGCGCTGGCGCTCATGCAGTCGATGGTTACGGATGTGTGCACGGCAGTAACG
>JASHRS010000263.1 GCA_030037215.1 Silvibacterium sp.
GGGGAGTTGCTTTGAGGCTCCGGGCCAGCGGGCAAAGGTGTTGCCGACGGGGTCTTCGCGAACCTCGAGACCAGCTTCGCGATAGCGAGCCTTTAGCCATTCGCGGGCTTCGCGGTCACGCTCGCTGAAGACGACGCGGGTGACGGCAGGCGGCTCCACATCGGAGATGAGCGCGAGTGCATCGATCTCAGCGGAGAGGCGAGCGATGTCGATTTGCATGGAGCGATTTTCAGGCAAGGGGGTGACGATTCCAGTCTTTATAGATGAGGTATTTTGCCGGAGCCTTGCCGATCGCGCCGAACCACTGCGGACAATAGGGGGCCATCCAGATGAAGTCTCCGGCGGTGACGGGGTACCAATCTTCATCGAGCTTGTAAATGCCGCTGCCTTCGAGCATGAGGAGCCCGTGCTCCATGACGTGGATTTCAACCATGCTCAACGCTACACCAGGCTGATAAGTCATGGTGTTTACAGCGAAATCGAAAGCGAAGGTATCGGGCAGGAGGGCCCGCACGAGCAGATCGGGATTGTCCATGAGCGGCTGCGCGGGGATGTCCGGCTCGCGGCCGGTGAGCACGGCGGGGGCTTTCTCACGAGAAGCCGTGTAGCGCTTCTCAAGCACCTCGACGCGAGCGCCATTCGATGATGTACAAAGATGTTTTGCGCCTTCGGGGATGTAAGCAAAGCTGTCTTTTAACAGATGCTTTTGGCTGCCATCGAGCGCGACGTCGATTTCTCCGTCAAGGACATAGAGAAAACGCTGACCAACGGCGTCGCCGAGCGTACCCCCCGGCTCGAATTCGGCGGTATATTGCGTGAATCCGGCGCCGAGAGCTGGTGAGACATGAACAACGACGGCAGTCTTTTCAGACCCAGGAATCTGCGTGCGGATGAACGTGTCCGGAGTGTGAAGCAGATGGCTGGATTTGCGGACGCTTCGCGTGTGGCCAAGCTTATGCACTTGCTGTAATCTCTCCTGCGCCAACTGCGCGGTCGAATTCGTCGAGAAAGCTTATTCCCGCAGCGATTGCCGCCGCTACATCTTCGGTCAGCACAGCTTCGTCCGGATGATGGCTAAGGCCGCCGGGACTACGCAGGAAGATCATACCGGAGGGCAGATGCGGGGCCAACACCATCGCATCATGTCCTGCGCCGCTGGCCATGCGATGAAGGGGGTATCCGGCGCGGGCGACGGCGCGCTCGGCGATATCGATCATGCGAGGGTCCATGGGCACGGCGGATTGCTGATAGTTCAAGCTCCAGGTGAACCTGAGACCGCGTTTTGCTACGATCGCCTCTGCCGCTTCGAGAATCTGTGAGAGCGCATGGCTGCGAACGCTGTCGTCGGTGTGGCGCAGGTCGAGGCTGCAGCGGGCTTCGGCTGAGATTACATTGACTGCGCATGGGTACACAGCGATTTGTCCAACCGTGGCTGCGAGGCTGGGCGTTGCCAGCGCGAGAGCTTCAACCTGACCAATCCATTCTGCCGCGGCTGCGAGCGCATCGTACCGCTGCGCCATTGGCGTGGTTCCTGCGTGTCCAGCCCTTCCGAAAAATGCCATTGTGCCGCGGACTTGGCCGGTAATCGCCGTCACTACGCCGAGCGGAAGCGACAAGGTTTCGAGCTCAGGGCCCTGCTCGATGTGGAATTCGAGATAGCCGCAGGTATTACAGGTCAGACATGGAGCAAGCGCGTCAGGATGCTCTGTTTTGAATTGTTCCAGGGCCTGTTGAAGAGTGAGGCCTGCTTTGTCTTGCTGCGCGAGCAACTCGGAGTCGAGTGCCTCTGTAACGGCCTTGCTTCCGATAAATGGCGCGCCGAAGCGAACGCCTTCCTCTTCTGAGAAGGCCACAACATCGAGAGCAAAATTGCACTTGCGTCCACGCTGCGCCTGGGCCAGCGACAGCGCAAGCAGGACACCGAGCACCCCGTCGTATGGACCGGCATTGGGTACCGTGTCAAAATGCGAGCCGATCACCAACCGGGGCGTGCCCAGGGGGGCATCGCCAGATGCCAGAATGTTACCGACGCAATCGAGGCACGGCGTGAGCCCTGCGTCTTCCATCCATTCGCGCAACTGTGCGTGAGCCTCTTCCATTGCGGGAGAAAGGAAGGTGCGGCATATTGTGCCCGGGGTCTCGGTGCAACGAGAGAGAATTGCGCACCGTTCGAGAACGACAGCCGCCGCGGTGGTAGCGTCAACTTGTGTCGCTTTGCTCACTCCCCTCTCCGTACTGCGGCCTGGATGGAGCCATGTGGTTCATCCGTGGGCACAAAGATGTGGTTGGGATTGTCTTGACCGAAGGGAGACAGGTCCACAAGATTGCAGTGCTTGTTTGGCATGGATAGATGGATGCAACAGATTTCGGGAGCAGATTCTAGGGCCGCTTTGCCCATGGCATAAAGCGTCTGCTGCACGGATTTGCTGTCGTGCTCAGCGAAGGTTACAAGCAGAGCGTCGCGAACGCCAGCGCGGATAGTGTCGAAATCGGATGAGGCACGGGTGTGGGTCCAGTTTGCGGTCATTGCTGTGCCGAGAAGACGGTCTTCGGTTTCTTTGAGTGTCGTCAGTTTGTCTTTTTTGAAGTGAGAAAATGCCGACTTGGCCGTCTTGAGAATCGTAAGCTGATCGAGTCCGGAGATGATTTTGGCTGCGGCGCTGCGCGACTGCGTCGCGGTGACGGTGGCGATTTCGGGGCCAGTCTGGATAAAGGCTCTCGCATGCGTTTTTGCGCTCGTGCGGATGGGCGACCAGTTTATGCTGCGGATGCGCACTCCTGCGCCATCGATCTGCGGCTGTGTTGTGAGGAAGTGCGCGATGAGTTCGAGGGCAAATTCCTCGATGTTTTTCGCGCTTGAGCCACGGGCGAGAGAATAGACCGTGTTTTTCATCGTTTCTGTGGGCAGGATAAGGCCGTTGTCACCATCGAGGAAGCAGCTTGTGAAGTCGCCTGTAAGCCAGACCTCCACGTTCCACTCGAATACGCGATGTTGCGGCGCGCCCCGCTCGACTTTCATGAGCCGCACCCGTGACTTGCCGTATTGGTTTTCGCCCAGCTCGATCATTTTGATTCAGCTGCCTCTGTAGGTTGAGTATGCATACGGTGTAACCAGCAAGGGAATGTGATAGTGCGCGTCCGCGTCGCGCACATCAAACATAATTTCTATATAAGGATGAAGGGCAGTTATGCCAGATCGCGAGAAGTAGTTTCCGGTATGGAAACGGAGACGGTACGTTCCGGCATGCAGCGCAGCATCATGCGGCAGCAGATTGTGAAGGCGGCCATCCTTGTCGGTGATGCCGGAGGCTAGGACGGTCCATTGGCTGCCCTGCTTCTGCTCAAGCTCGATTCTGACACCCGGAGCGGGCAGGCCGTGTGTGAGATCGAGAACGTGCGTGGTAATGGCGCTCATAAGTTCATCCATTTTCTCAGGCGTAACGCAGTGATCTGCCGTTGCTGTTCGGCAGATTCGTGTAGTTCCGTCTTTTCGTCGTTGGCGAGACGATTTTGCAGGATTTCGAGCATTTCATACGCCGTCCTTCCTGAGGCACAGACTATATATATTCTGCCGAAGCGGTCTTCATAGCGTCGATTGCCTTCGGCGAGGGCGGTGAGAGGGGTGCTATCTTCCTCGAGGACGGTGCGCTGCTCTGCAGCTGACCATGTGGCGGATTGGTTGGAAATTTTTTCTGGAACACTTCGTTCGCCGATGCGTGGATGCGCGGCGAAGGCTTCCAGCCAATCGGCTTCGTCGAGCTGCCACCATATTTCGTCTGCATGGCGGAGCACAGCAGCTTCGTCGGAAATGGGGCGATAACTAGCTAGGATCGACGCCCAGCGCTTCGATCCGCAGCAGGGCAGAATGACGGCGGCAGCTTCGTCGCTGTCCATCTCATTCCATGATGCAAGAACCGGGTTCATGCACCTGTCCCCGCCAGTGTGCGCAGACATTCTTCGAGGAGATTGCCTGCCACCTGCCTGCGATAGGTTTTTGTGGAGCGGATATCGTCGATCGGCGTGATAGCCGTGTCGAGCAATTTTCGAGATTCGACCAGAGGGATGCGATCAATCGGGCAACCGGCGAGCAATTGCTCGATCTGCGAGAGTTGCAGTGGAATAGGGGCGATGCTGCCCATTCCAATTCTGATTGTCTGAATTCTTCCAAAGTCGATTTTGGCCTGCGCGGCAATGCAGACTTTGGAGATGGCCTGAGCATTGCGCGTGCCGACTTTGCGGGCGTAGGTGCACCAGCCAGAAAATTTGCGCGGCAGTTGGATGGCGTAGATCAGCTCGTCCGGGGCGATGACGGTGCGCTTGTAGCCAAGATGGCACTGCGTGTAGGGCAACCTGCGCGTGCCGCGCGCAGAGATCAGCTCGATCTCGGCTTCGCAGGCCAGCAGTGCCGGGGGCGAATCGGCCGCCGGTGAGGCGTTGGCAAGATTGCCTGCGATGGTGGCGCGGTTCTGGTTGGCAACTCCGCCAATCCAGCCGGCAGCAAGGGCAAGAAGCGGAAACTCGGCTGCTATTACGGGGTGAGAGCGAATTTGCGAGAAGGTGCAACCGCCGCCGATGGAGACTGTATCTTCATTAACGCGAATTTCGCGCAATTCGGCAAGGTTCCAGAGGTTGATGAGGTTGCGCTGCTGGAGTTTGCCGGCGCTGAAGAGAACCATGATCTCGGTGCCGCCGGCGATGGGCAGCCATTTCCCACGATCACTTGCAAGCATTCCGAGCACAGACGAGAGACTGCCGGACGAAACCAAATTGAAGTGCTCGGGACAGGCTCTCACGTTGCGGATTTGCCTCTCTGTGCGCGCGAGGCCATTTCGACGGCTTCGAAGATGCGCATGTATCCGGTGCAGCGGCAGAGATTGCCGCTTAGCCCTTCGCGAATTTCTTCCGGGCTGGGGTGCGGGTTGTGGTTCAGCAAATATTTTGCAGCAACGATCATTCCCGGCGTGCACATGCCGCACTGCGACCCTCCATAGCGGAGAAACGCTTCCTGAACGGGGTCGAGATTGGCGGGGCTGCCGAGGCCTTCGATGGTGATCACGCGAGAATTCGCAGCCTGCGCGACGGGGACGAGGCAACTGTTGACGAGTTCGCCATTCAACAGAACGCTACAGGCTCCACATTCGCCTTCGCCGCAGCCTTCTTTTGTACCTGTAAGCTGGAGCTTTTCACGCAGAACGTCGAGCAGGCGCTCCATCGGATACGCTTCGATTGTGCGGTCGACTCCGTTTACGGTCATTGTGATGCGCTGGTTCGTCATGCCGAAACCTCTTCGCCAACCTGGAACCTTGACCGCACAAGCTTCGCCATCACGTCTTCGGGAAGCAGCGGGATTGCGCAGAAATCTTCGATGGTTGCGTGGCTCACGGCGTTCAGAATTGCGGGAGCGGGACCGTCGATGGGCAGCTCACCGAGGCCTTTGGCTCCGAACGCGCCGTAACTGTAGGGGACTTCTTCGAAGTAGACGTGAATCGGCGGGATGTCCTGTGATGTGACAATGATGTAATTCGTCATCTGGTTATTGGACATATGGCCGTTCTGCCAGACGACTTTTTCATAAAGCGCATAGCCGATGCCCTGCGCGATTCCGCCTTCGACCTGTCCGGTTGCAAGAACGGGATTGATGACCCTGCCCACTTCCTGCACGGCAACGAAATCGTCGACTGAGACATGATAATCGACGGTATCGACCGCGACTTCAGCGACATAGACGGCCCAGGCGTATGCGCCATAGGCTTCGCCGTGATATGTGTCGTCGTCCCAATAGACATTCGGAGGCGCCTGATAATGGCCTTCGGCGCAGAGAGAGCCGCGATCCTTCACATAGGCCGACGCAGCTTGCTGGAAATCGGCGGTTATATAGGGCTCGTGCAGATAACCGCTGTCGATCAAGATGCGCTTGATTTCGACCGCAGCTGAGGCGACCAGCTTGCCGACGACCATCGCTGTCCGCGAGGCGACGGTGGGGCCACTGTTCGGCACGACGTGCGTATCGGGAGGAGCCATGCAGACAGCGTCATAGTCGATTCCCAAAGCTTCAGCCGCGATCTGGCAGAGAATCGTGTTTGTGCCTTGGCCGAATTCGGTGCTTGAGACAAGAACGCGCAGGTTGCCTTCAGGCGTGGCGTCCATTGAAGCGATGGAGCGCATGCGGCGTTCGCCGGAGCCGGTAAAACCGGCACCGTGAAGAAAAGCGGCGATGCCGATTCCCTTCTTGAGAGCGCGTCGAGGATTTTCCTGCTCGAAGCGAAGTTTCTTTTCGTGATAACTGGAGGCTTCGAGCGCACGTGTGAGCAGATGATCGAGATCGACGCCCGGAGGAATCTCCTGACCGGTAGCGGTGGTCAGGCCGGGACGAAGAAAGTTTTTGCGGCGCACTTCTTCTGGAGTAAACCCAATGGCTGCGGCGATACGATCCATGTGCCGCTCGATGGCAAACAGGCTTTGTGGTGCTCCAAAGCCGCGGAAGGCTCCATGAGGCGGAGTGTTGGTTGCAAAAGCATGAGCGCGCACGCGTAGGCTGGGCCAGTAATAACAACCGCCTGCGTGGATGGTTGCGCGGGACAGAACAGTGGAAGAAAGCGTGGAGTAAGCGCCGCCGTCCAGAGCAAGATCGATTTCAGCAGCGAGCAAGGTTCCGTCTTTCGCAACGGCGGTGCGGTGACGCGTGCGCGATGGATGACGCTTGGTGGTTGCAGCCATGTCCTCGGCGCGATCATAGACGAGTTTGATCGGGCGGGCGGCCTTGCGCGCGAGCAGCGCAGCGTGGGCTGCGATCATGGAGGGGTAATCCTCTTTGCCGCCGAATGCACCGCCGGTCTCAACCTGTATGACGCGCACTTTGTCCTCGGGCAGAGCCATGAGGTGCATCAGAGACTTGTGAACATAGAAAGGGCATTGCATCGAGCCCCAGACGGTGACTCCGGCGTCTTCGGAGTAGTCGGCGATGACGCCGTTGTTTTCGATGTAGAGATGTTCCTGCGCGCCGGTTTCGTATTCGCCCTCGATGATATAGTCGGCGTGGGCCCAGGCTGCGTCCACATCGCCTTTTTCCATCAGATAAGACTTGAGAATGTTGTCCGTACCCCAGACGACGGGATGCTGTCGTTCGCTTTCGGCTATGGAGTGGATGGAAGGCAGGGGCTCATATTCAATGCGGACGGACGACACTGCCTGCGGCAGAAGGTGGCAGTCAGGATGTGCGAGCAGCAAGATCGGCTCTTCGAAATGATTGACCATCTTCTCTGCAAGACACGGCCAGTCATTTTGAACAAGCGCGATAGAGTTGGAGCCGGGGATATCGGCAGCGGTTACAATGGTGAATTCGTGCCAGGGGATTTCGAGATCGAATTCGATTTTTGTAATGCGTCCGCGAGGGATGGAACTGCGCACGGTGGCGCCATAGAGCATTCCGGGCAGCGCCATGTCATCGATATAGCGAGCCGTTCCGCACACTTTCGCCGCTCCTTCCTTGCGCACGCTCGATGTGCCGACGATTCGCTGCTGCAAGCTCGCCTCCTGACCTTCATGGAAGGACGGTCCGACGCCGCGTATTCTGGCGAAAATTTTTCTGATTATACATCCGGTTTAAGCAGCTATAACGCGCATCCGTGCGGCTGCTCCGCAAATACTCCGCGGTGAAAGACCTGTCGACCGCACACATATGTAGATACGACCTGCCCGTGCAGTTTTTCGCCTACATAAGGAGACAGAGGATGGCGACAGCGCAGCATTTCCGCTGTGATTTGAAGCTCGGCGTTAGGATCGAAGACGACGAAGTCGGCGTCGTGGCCGGGTGCGATGGAACCCTTGCGCGTGTCGAGACCAGCGAGGCGCGCAGGGGATGTTGACATGAGGCGGGCAAGATCGGCGAGATCAAATCCAAGCTGCGGCATTCTGGTCCAGACGGCGGAAACAGCAACGGCAAGGCTCGAAATTCCGCCCCATGCTGTCTGGAAACTGCCTTCGTCCAGGCGCTTTAGCTCGAGTGGGCATGGAGAGTGATCGGTGTTGATCATGTCGATGATGCCATCTTTAAGCGCCTGCCAGAGAGCGTCACGATTATCGCGACTGCGGATGGGCGGGGCGCATTTTTGCAATGTGCTGCCGTCGGGGATTTCTTCTGCAGCGAAGTATAAGTAGTGGGGGCAGGTCTCGACGGTGACGGGTAGACCTTCCGCACGAGCATCACGCAGCATGTCAAGGGCGTGGGCTGTCGCGAGATGGACGATATGCAGGCGAAAGCCGAACTCGCGGCAGAGATTGAGCATGAGTTTTATTGCTTCAGTTTCGGCTGCATCGGGTCGTGAGGCGAGCCAGGTTGCGTATTTGCGCCAGTCAGCATTGCTGAGCGACTCGGCGGCGCGCATCAACGGTTCGGGCAATTCGGCATGCACGAGCAAAGGCAGGCCGGTTGCACGGAGATGAGGTGCAGCGATGCGCAACTCGGCTTCATCGACGCGGAAGAACCCGTCGATGCCCGGTTCGGCGAGGAAGCATTTGAATCCGCGCACACCAGCAGCTGCGAGCGGCTCGATATCTTGGGTGTTGTGTCCGGAGACGCCACCCCAGGCAGCCCAGTCGACTAGGCATTTTCCCTGCGCTGCTTCCCACTTTGCCTCAAGCGCGGCGACGGTAGTGGTTGCAGGGAGGCAGTTCAGCGGCATGTCGATGAGGGTGGTGTAGCCTCCTGCGGCAGCGGCGTGAGTGGCGGTAGCAAAGCCTTCCCACTCAGTGCGGCCGGGCTCGTTGATGTGGACGTGCGCGTCGACGAAGCCGGGCAGTAAAGCGTAATCGCCCAGATCGTGGATTTCAAAACCGGACGGGACGTGAGATGGCGCGCAGAGGTCCACGATCTTTTCATCACGGACGAGGACGGCTGCAGGACGGATTCGGTCAGCGATTACGACCTGCGTAGAGACAAATGCGTGTGCCATACTGGCATTACTTTCTCGTGTACCCCGAGGAGAAGCAAGTCTTATGTCTACAGAGTCGCACCTTGCTTTCATGCGCCGTGCAATCGCGCTGGCAACGGAAAATGTCCGATCAGGGCGCGGCGGGCCTTTTGGAACCGTGATTGTACGGGATGACGAGATTCTGGCAGAAGGGGTAAACCTGGTTACGCTGACGAATGATCCTACGGCTCACGCGGAAGTGAATGCGATCCGCGAGGCCTGTCACAAGCTGGGCATGTTCAGCCTGAACAACTGCACGCTCTTCACCAGCTGCGAGCCTTGCCCGATGTGCCTTGCGGCGATCTACTGGGCGCGTATTGACCGCATTTATTACGCCAATACTGCCGCTGACGCAGCCCGGATCGGGTTTGATGACGCGTTCCTGTATCGCGAATTGCTTCTGCCGATCGAGCAACGGTCCACACCGACGACGCAACTCCTGCAGAGAGAGGCGAAAGAGAGCTTCGCAGAGTGGGAGAATTCGACAATTAAGATTCCCTACTAAGGATGAGATGGAAGCTGTAGAGGCGTTTGGCAAAGTGGTTCGTGAAAACGCTTTCTTAAAGCCCTCGAAATGTGCGAAAGTATTCGTGGAGCGACTCTTAAAGATGAGTAAACGAGCTGCGCGAAGCCGCTGGATGTATGTTCTCTTAGCCCTCTTCATCGTTCTAAATAGCGCGAACAGAGCGCACGCATTCCGTGCCTCTGACAAGAATCAGAAGGACAGCGATTCTGCGGGCGGAACTACTGGGACTGACGGCACTCCAGCTGAGTTTCCTACCGTGCTTTATGGCGCTGCTTATTACCACGAATATGAACCCTATGAGCGGCTCGATGAGGATGTACAGCTCATGAAGAGCGCTGGCCTGAACGTGGTTCGCATGGGCGAATCTACGTGGAGCCTTTGGGAGCCTGAAGACGGACACTTTGAATACGCGTGGATGGATCGCGTAGTGGATGCGATGGGAAAAGCAGGGATCAAAGTCATTATGGGCACGCCTACGTATTCCATTCCGACCTGGCTCTATAAGGAGCATCCGGAGATTCTGGCTCGGCCGCTCGGAGGAGCAAAGACGTTTTATGGCATGCGGCAGAACATGGATATCTCGAACCCAACGTTTCGCTTTTATGCGCAGAGGGTGATTACGAATCTTGTCGAGCATTACAGGAACAATCCCTATGTGATTGGCTGGCAGATCGACAATGAAACATCGTCGTATGGGGCGTCGAACCCAGATGTATTTGCCGGCTTTGTCAATCACCTCAAAGAAAAATTCGGCACTCCTGAAAATATGAACAAGGCTTGGTTCCTGAACTACTGGGGCGAGGACGTTAATTCATGGGACGACATGCCGACGCGCGATGACGCGCAAAGCACAGGCTACAAGCTTGAATGGACGCGATGGCAGCAGATGCGCGTGACGGATTATCTTTCGTGGCAGGCTGCGCTTGTAAGGCGCTATCGAAGGCCGGATCAGTTTGTGACGACGGACTTTGCTGGTGGGTTCAAGCCGGATGTGAATGAAGAAGCCGTGTCTCGGGCGCTGGATATTGTGGCGTTAAACAATTACCACGGCACGCAGGACCATTTCGACGGTTCGGACCAGTCGATGGCCGAAGACTATGCGCGTTCTCTGAAGCACAGCAATTTTCTGGTGACGGAGACGAATGCTCAGACGACGGACTGGGATTCTGCATTTCAGTTTCCGCCGTATGACGGGCAACTGCGGGAGGACGTTTACACGCATATCGCCAACGGCGCCAACATGGTGGAGTACTGGCATTGGGCATCGATTGCAGCCAACCAGGAGACGTACTGGAAAGGGATTCTGTCGCACGACTACGAGCCGAATCGTGCCTATGCGGAGGTTTCTCGAACGGCGCATGAGCTGCAGAAAATAGGTCCGCAGTTGGTGGACATGCAGCTGAAGAATCAGGTGGCCATTCTCTGGAGCCGTGACTCAATGAACGCCATCAGCTTTATGCCGTTTACGTCGAGCGGACCGCAGTGGTCTTTCGCGCCTCCGGTCGCTGATTATGGCTCGCTGGTCAGACAATTCCATAACGCGCTGTACTCGTTGAATGTTGGCGTGGATTTTGTCTTTCCGGAAACAGCGAATTTTTCGCAATACAAGCTGCTTATTGTTCCTGCGCTATACATTGCCGACGACGCGCTGCTCGAACGCATCTCCGATTACGTAAAGAACGGCGGCCACGTAGTCATGACGTTCAAGAGCGGATTTGCCAACGAGAATTCCGCTGTTCGGTGGGTGCGCGCGCCGGGACCACTACGCGAAGCTACGGGTTTTAGTTATCAGGAGTTCTCAAATCTTGAGAAACCGTTGGCGCTCAAGGGAGACCCGTTTCACGTAGGAAAAGACAATCAGGTGATGTACTGGGCGGAGTTCCTTATGCCGGAACATGCAAAAGCACTGGCATATTACGACCATCCGTTTTTTGGACGCTGGCCAGCTATCACTGAGAATCAATATGGGAAAGGTAGTTTGCTTTACGAAGGAACATATTTTAGCGATGGATTGCAGCGCGCGATAATGCTCGACGCGCTAAAAAACGCTGGATTGACAGGGCCGGATCAGCAACTTCCGACTTCCATCCATGTAGTCAGCGGTGAGAATCGTTTTGGCAAACGCCTTCATTACTATTTCAATTATTCCAGCAACTCTGTCTCCTTTACTTACCCCTACTCGTCAGGGGAGGACCTGCTTACAGATACGCCAGTAACGAACGATCAGCAAGTCACTCTGAAGCCGTGGGATCTGGCGATTGTCGAAGAGTAGTGAGCAAAGGCAGAATCAAGAGTGAATCCTGATTCTGCTCAGTAGTTCACCAGATACAGCCTTCCTTTCAGCTGCACAGGATCCTTTTCTGTGGACTGGAACGTCAGGGTAAGCGGAGTTTCCGGGTGCAGGTTCTTCTGGCTGATTTCGCCTACGGCCCATGAGAGTCCGGCCCATATCACGCGGTCGTAGTCCTCGCGAACGGGTAGTTCTTTGCCATTCTGCTCAGCCTTCAACAGAAACACTTTGCCCATGTTCGTGCCGTTCGGCGGACCCCCTGCCCATGTGCGGCGAAGGCTGCCATCCGGTGAGTACTGCTGCATGATTAGGCGCAGATCGCCACCAGGCGGCGCTGGAATCGTAGCCTGGATCACGCCTTTACCGATTGACTTGAATTCAGCGGTTACCGGGCGGATCGCGCGCGGGATTACAACATCCTGCTGGACGCCGAAATCGTAGGCAGGGGCAGTGTATTTTCCGAAGCCCACCATGGCCATCTGCCCGGGACCAAGCTCGATGGTGTCTCCCGTAAGGCGCGGTACGAAGCCTGCATCCCGAAATAGAAGCTTGCCCGGGCTCAGTGGTTTCTGTACCTGCGAAAGCAGCGGCAGTGCGATTTTGGCCATATCCTGTGCTGGATTTACCACCACATATACGCTGCCGTCGGAGTCGACTGCACCGAAACCATAGGTCTGGGTTTCGCCGGGAATGCCGCCAAAGGTCTCGACCTGCCCTACTGATTGAAAATGCAAAAATAGCGACTGCACGCGAGCATACCAGTCAGCATCCTGATTACTCATAAGCTCAAGGTTGCCGTATGTGGTGTTGATCCATCCGCCGCGAGCAAGCATCAGGATGAGCGATCCTTTCCATTCCTGAAATGCGCGGCGGTAGATGGTGCCGGTCTTGCCCGGCATGAAGCTTGTGGTGTCGATGCGTTCCAGCGGAACACCGGCCTGATGATAACGGCGTGCCTGATGATCGCTGTAGATGTCGAGCGTCCGCCAGAAATTCATTTCCGGAACATCTCCGGGGCGTGGATCTCCGCAGTAGAGTGAGTCGAAAACAGTGAGCCACCGGAGATCAATCGGATCTTTGAACGGAAACGGATAAGACGTCGAGTCCATGACGCCGCCGAAGCCGTTGAATGCTTCGAGAACTACGTCGGGATTTTTTTGGCGAAAGTTTGCGAGGGCATCGCGCAGGGCATCGGAGTTGCGCTGAATGATTTCCTCCTTCGTCAGCGTTGCCTCGGCGTGCGGGGTCGCCGCTGTGAGGTCGGCAAAGTCAAAGAGGAACATGCGGACGCCGTGGTCGTACCAGTATTGCAGCGTGTTCATGAAGTCGGGCAGGAAGCCGCCTTCAAACATGGACATGGCTGTGCCCTGCTTGTTAAGCGAATCGCGCCACTGCGGAGCTGCATTGAGATGAACGAGCGTATTCGTGCTGAACCACAGGCCGGGAAGGATTCCATTTTCCTGACATTTCTTGATCCATGCGTCTGGACCGTTGGGCCAGTTGGGTTTTTTCCAAGTGCGATAGGCGCCGTTGGGGTCGAACCAGAAGGCGTCCATTACATAGTAGTCAAAACGAGCACCGGATTTCTTGAGGCGAAGCAGCTGATCCAGCTCGCGCATCGATAGGGCTTCGGTTAATGGAACATTGTCGGAAAGCTCGTCATAGACGGACCAGTTGTCGTAAACAGAGATGGGATCGGGAAGCGTAGGCGAGCCCAGAGCGGCTCTGGAGTAGCGCTGCTGTGCAGGGGCGGCAAGGATGCCGGGCAATAAAACAAATGCGGCAGCAAAAGCCAGGGCACGAGTCGCATTATTCATCCTGATTCACTCCCATCTGTGCATAAATCGGCTCACCCAGTGCGCGGCGCAGGGCGAGTCCAAGTTGTACCGGCCCGACAAATCCATCCCAGTGCGCAGCGGTACTACCGTCCGGCATTGAAAGCGTGGTCTGTACTGAGGCGTTACCAACGGCCTGCTCTACGGTGATGCCGTCAAGATTCAGATCGGTTATCGCGTTGCGGAATGCTTCCGTGCTGAAAAGCTGCTTGTCCCGGGAGGTCATCCGCAGGATTACCTGCAGCCCCTGAGCACGGTACTGCTGCCTGAAACTCTTTAGCCCAACAATCTGTTGCAAAGCTTGATCGCTTACCAATCCGTGCGAATCAAGAGAGATCGGCAATACGCAATCGACTCGCCAGGGCCCGTATGACGCCGGGGCATTAGTAACCAATCCGCGCGCCGAGTCGGAAGACTCCTCATCGCTCGACTCGGATTGCTCGACAGGGCGAAACCATTGCTGCAACGGGTGTTGAGCAAAGCTACTGCCCACCTCCTGATGCGTGGCTGCCTGCAGGTCAACCATGCCACTGAACTGCCGTTCGCCATATTTCCACTCTGGACTTCCAACGCCGAAATAGCCATAGTGATTTTGCACAAAGGAAAGTGAGGTATTGCTGTCGACCATCCACGGTGCAGTTGAATAGATAGTGTTGTTGCGGAATACAGCTGATCCTGTCTTGATATCCGCCTCATTCAGCAGTGCGGGTGCATTCTCAAAGGAGTTCCAGTAAACGGTGTTATCTTCGATGGTCAAGCCATCGATAGAACCACCATTCCACGACAGGAGAAAGATTGCGCCCTGGTATTTCGCCATGCGAGGGCTCCGGGCATTGTTGATGCACAGGTTTCCTCGCACCAAGCTCTGCCTTGTGACGAATCCGGCACCGAAGACAGCGATGCAGTAACCCTGCGTATCGTGCGCATAGTTGTCTATGACAGAGTTCTTCGTGTTTCCGTAATCGATGTCATATGCGCCGCCATCTACGCCGGGGCTGTCGGTCAGATAGGCTTCGTTATCGCGCACCGTGCAATCGTCGCACATCCATGTCCAGATCGCGTTGGGAGTGCCCATGCTCTCGGTATTCTGCATCCCGGTATTCCATGCGACGCTCGTCGCAATTTCTCCGTTTCGGTCGCGGAACAACACAATCCCGTCACCCTGAACATCATGGACAGTGGAGTTGCGAATTACGACGTTCGAGCTCCAGTCGCTCTCGGGCGGATAGCCAAGGTCTCCTCCGCCTATGAGAATCCCGACCCACTGATTTGTATTCCAGGCAGTGACATTATCGACGAGCACGTCATCGAAGTGCTGATTTGCACTGCTGGGTGAGATCGAGACCAGTCCGCTTTCTTTGTGCTTCATCTCGCCGCCGAACACGTCATGGACTGCGAGATTGGAAACATGAATGTGGTGCAGGATGCCCTTGTCTCCGCTAATGAAGATGCCGTATGTGTTGCCGCCGGCGAGGTCGAGGGAATCGATGTCCCAATATTGCTGATTGAAGAGCCGGAGGGATTCTTCACTTTGTTTCGGCGCCACAACTTTGGGCCGCGGGCCCTCGCCATAGGCGGTCAGGCGGATAGGGGCGCCTTCAGCGCCTGATCCTTTCAGAGCGAGTGCGCCATCGCATGATGTTCCCCGCCGGAGCCGGATCGTGTCGCCGGGCGAGAATGTGACCGCATTGAGCTGCGCAAGATTATTCCACGCACTTTGCTGCGAACTGCCATCTCCCGACGTTAGAACGCTGCAATCTACGTAGAATGTGTGAGTGTGAGCGGGTGCGGACGGATTCTGAGCTGCGCCGATTGCACAGCAAGCCAGCAGCGCAACGAAGGAGAAATTTCTGAACCGGGACATCGATTGATACCTATGGAGAGAATTTCAAAAGAAAGGCCCTGCCGCAATCAGTGCCTTGCGGCAGAGCCAGTGAAGCGAGTCAAATAAATGGCTTAAAAGATAAACTTGCCGGCAATCTGGGCGATTCGCTGATTGCCGAAGGTCCCTGTGATCTCGCCAAAGTTCGACTGGCTGCCCTCATCCGCGTTTGGATTATCGAAGTGAGGAGTGTTGAATGTATTGAAGAGTTCGAGTCGGAGTTCGAGGTTGTACCTTTCATTCCACGCAAATGTCTTAAACAGTGACGAGTCGAGATTGATATATCCAGGGCCATAGAGAAGGTTCCTACTCGCGTCTCCCGGAGCATTGCAGGTGATCGAGGTCGGCGTAGAGCAGTCGAAGGGCGTGCTGGTGAACGCTGCGGTATTGAAGTAGTGCAGTAGGGTGCGCTTGTCCCGCGGGATGACCGGGTCGCCAATGACATCTGGACGAAGACCGGGAAGGACTGACGACGGATTGTTGCCGCGTACCACGTTGACTGGAGTTCCCGTCCGCATGTTGTAAATGGAGTTCAATTGCCAGCCGCCGAGCAACAGGTTGGTAGTCCTGTTCCAGTTCGGGAAGAAACGCTGGCCTCGACCAAAGGGAAGCCTATAGAGTCCGCTGAATACAAAATTGTGACGGACATCGTTGTCTGATGAGGCCCATTCCGCGCCCAGGTTATAGGGATTCTGCGGCTCGTTGTTGTTGTAATGGCCCAGGTTAAACGGCGCTGGACCGTTGTCCAGATCATGGGAGTAAGTGTAGGAGAGCAGGAAGCTGAGGTTGCGAGATTCACGCTTTGTGAATTTAACCTGCAAGCCGTTGTAACTCATATCTCCGTAGTCGCTAAGGTACTGAATCTTGCCGAGATTAGGCGTAATCAGGTTGTTATAGTTGTTGGAGCTGTCGTAAGGGTTAGCATTGATGTTTCCGATTTGATAGGAGAGATTGCGTCCCAGTGACCCAACGTAGGCAACCTCCAAGGATAAATTGGTACTCAGTTCCCGCTGCACGGCCAGGTTGAATTGCTGCGAGCTGCCGGTCTTGAGATGTGGATCGACAGCGTAAGTGGTCTCAAGATTTCCATCCGAAAGAGTCGCCGGGTCAATACGTCCGCTGGATGGTATGTTGATGGCGGTGTTGCGCGGTACACCAGTGTCGAGTACGTACTCATATGGAGGCCCGTCATACCAGTAGTTTGTGTAGACGGCTTGTTCGGCAAATGGATTGTTCTGAGTGAGGAAATCTTCGCGCCCGTCGTTTTCCGGCGAATAGAAGATACCGTATCCCCCGCGAACAACCGTTTTGTCGTTGAGCAGATAACTGAAGCCGATGCGCGGTGCGAAGTCGTTCATGCGCGACTCCATGAGCGAGCGCGAGTTACCGCCGCGGCCAGCCACGAGTATGTCTCCACTTGCAACATCAAAGTTTGCCTCGTAATTATTGCTTTCGACGTACGGCGCGGAGAACTCATACCGTATACCGTAGTTGAGAGTGAGCTTCGGTGACATTTTAAATGTGTCTTGTGCGTACAGCCCGAGATACCAGCTGCTGGTATGAGGCTGCGTCAGCTGGAGGCCGATATCCACATCAAAGGGCAGCCCAAGAAGCAGGTCGGCGACATCGGACCCACCGTTCGGGAAAGCGGCGCCAGAGACGTAGTAGCTGTAGGTTGGATCTGAGGTCTGGGAAAACCCGTAGCTTCCGTAATATTCAAATCCTGTGGGGAAGAGCGAGAAAACAGGATGTGAACGCAGGCCCCGATACTCTTCGCCGAACTTAAACTCGTGCCGCGGTATCGAGCTCCAAGTGAAGTTATCAACGATGGAATAGTTGTTGTCGGAAACGTGGTATGGCTTATATGTAGAGCCGCCTGCGAGATAACCAGTTCCCATATAAATCTGCGGATAACCAACCGTCGCTGGATAGCCGGGCACGGTGATGTTACCGACACCGTATTTAGTCGAATAGTCTGTGCCATTCAAAAGGCTATATAGATTCTCGTCGTAGCTGGAATAGCCAAAGCGGAATTCATTCAGCGCAGTCGGAGTGAACACACGGGTATAAGTCAGAGAGACGGTCTGACCCTCTACGTCCTCCTTGTTTGCCTGGTCGGCATCTCCGCCTCCGGGAACGACGGTCGCTCCGTGGTATGGATCGGTGACCAGCTGATTCGAGTTGAAGTAGTGATAGGTCAGATAGATTTTGTCTTTGTCGGAAATGTTCTCGTCATATCGCGCGTCGATTTGATTCTGCGTGTATGTCGTGGGTGAGTCGACGAAAAAGTTATTAAACCAGCCGTTGTCTGTGCCGGGAAGATTGGGCTTCGGGAAGAAATTGAGCAATGTGTTTTTTCCGGCATTGCTGACACGGTTCGCAGGGATGATGTTGCCGGCAAACTGCTGCGAGCATCCGCCGTAGCACGCATAGGATACGTTGGGATCGAAGATGTTCACTTTCAGCCCTGCTGGTGCGCCGTAGAGCCCGGCAAAAGGGTCGACCATTTGCGAAAGATCCGCTGAACCGTCGGGAAGAAAGCTGATCTGATTGAGCGGCGGGGTAGCGTCCAAATATGTGTAGGCGTTGGTCTGTTGCGTGCGCTCATAGGAGCCAAAGAAAAATGCCTTGTTACGGATAATCGGGCCACCAAGCGTTCCGCCATAGTTGTGCTGCTTCAGAACCGAGGGCGGCTCTGTCGCCCCAAAGCCATATGGACGCGCAGCTGTGAAGTTTGGCCTGAAGAATTCGTATGCGTCACCATGAAATTTATTCGTACCCGCCTTGGTTTGGATCGACACAACTGCGCCACCTGAACTGCCGAATTCGGCATTGTAAGAGGAGGTGGCAACTTTGAACTCCTGCACCGAATCGACGCTCGGCACCACGGTAATATCTTGAGTACGATTTGTTGTGGATTCAACACCATCAATCTGAATTGAGTTTCCGTACTCGCGGTTGCCATTGACGGAAATAGAAAAGGAATTGATGCTCCCGTTCCCCGTGATTACTCCAGGAACAAGGAATGGCAAGGCATAGAAGTTGCGTGACAGCAGGGGAAGATCCGTAATGTCCTGCGTTTCGAGAACAGCTCCTGTCTCTGAGCTTTGCGTTTGTAGCATCGTAGGTGCCTGCGTAACGATCACAGTTGTGCTCGCCGCACCGGGCTTAAGCTGGAAGTTCAGCAGCAATTTCTGATCGATTACCAGATTGGCATTCTCCGCTATGCCCGTCTCGAATCCCTGCACCGAGGCCGTTACTTTGTACATGCCCGGCGTGACATTCAGAATTATGTACTCGCCAACTGCATTCGTCTGCGCATGAAACTTTACGCCTTTATTCACATCCGTTGCTGTGACAGTAGCGTTTGGAATAACTGCACCTGTGCTGTCAGTTACTTGTCCAGTAATCGATCCGGTGGTCGCCTGAGCGCCTGCACGGCTGGCAGGGTAAACCAGGATCGAGAGGATTGCGCAGAGGCCAAGAAATTTTGACACATTATTTTTCATAATTTGCTGTCCTTAACTTGAGAATCGCTGACCAAATCCTGCAGTGGCGGTATCATTGCCGGTCGGAACGTAAGACCACAGGTACAGCGGCAGATTTAATACACTTTTGAGTAAACGAATTCTCGAACGTGACAAAGCTACCCCTTTGATTCTGCAGTTGTCAAGGGGTTTTGCCAGTTTCCCAGCGTCATCATTCGCGTTGCAAAGCACATGCACCAATTCGGCGTTTAAGCCAATTTTTAGAATTGGCCTAGGCCGCCTCTTCGCAAGAGTCTCCAAGACGCAGTGCGTTAGGTAAATGATTTCTCAAATTCACTAAGATTAAGTGGCAAACGAAACATGAACCTGGTTTGTCTAGGAAAAAGTGGCTCGTGTTGCGATGTTTCGCAGCTCCGGAAGAATATCCCCTAAAGCAACCGAGGGCGCATCTCTTTTCCCCAATGCAAAATACAGTCGGCGATAAAGCTGAAAGAGGCGATTGTAAACAGCCTGGGCATGGGGTCGAGGCAGATAGATTCGGAAGGGCAGGCAGACCTTTGCCTGAGCATCTTCTATCGTTGCAAACGCATCGGCTGCGAGCAGGGCAAAAATGCTGGAACCCAGGCTGGTCGGAACTCCATCAGGCACAAGCACGGGTTTGCCCAGTACGTCAGCATATACCTGGTTTAAGACAGCATTATTCTGGGGAATTCCTCCGGCGTTGATGACACGCTGCAATGGAACGCCATACTCCTCCATGCGCTCGAGAATAATTCGCGTATGAAGTGCCGTACCTTCGATAGCTGCATACAGTTCATCCTGCGCAGTGTGGATAAGGTTCCACCCCAGCGTAACCCCGCTCAATTCGGGATTTACAAGGATGGTACGATCGCCATTGTCCCAACTCATCCGAAGCAGCCCTGTCTGCCCGGCGCGGTAGCGTTCCAACCCACGTGAAAGCTCCGCTATGCTGGTATCGGCGCGACGCGCTATAGCATCGAAAATGTCGCCGGTTGCGGAAAGTCCAGCTTCTACTCCGGTATAGGCAGGATGCACGCTGCCCGGGACGACTCCGCAGACGCCCGGAACAAGCGTGGGCGCTTTTTGCATGGCTATGATGCATGTCGAAGTGCCGACGACGTTGACGGCATCGCCTTCGTGGCAACCCGCTCCGATAGCGTCCCAATGGGCATCAAATGCGCCGACTGGAATCGGAATGCCGGAGCGCATGCCCAGACGCTCGGCCCATTCTGGTGCAAGATGGCCAGCCAGTTTGTCGGAAGTGAGATACTCACCCCCGAGCTTTTCGCGCACCCCATCGAATAACGGATCGAGCTTCGAGAGGAACTCCTGTGGTGGCAGCCCTCCCCAACGTGGATTCCAAAGCCACTTGTGGCCCATGGCGCAGACGCTGCGTGTGACAGCACGAGGGTCGCGTATGCCGCAGAGCGTGGAGGCTACCATATCGCAGTTCTCAAGTGCAGTGGCGAACCGGCTACGCTTTTCAGGGTTGTGGCGTAGCCAATGCAGAAGTTTGGCGAATCCCCATTCGTGGGAGTAGACACCGCCACACCACTGAATTGCTTCGAGGTTCTCAGCATGGGCGAGTTCGGTAATTTCCCGAGCCTCTTCCTTGGCGCGATGATCGCACCACAGATAGTAGTCATCGAGGGGCTGCAGTTGAGCGTCAACAGGAATAACGCTGGAGCCGGTTGTATCGAGGGCGATTGCCTGTACGGCTTCCCCGGAAACACCGGATTCTTTCAGCGCCTTGCGGGCAGCCTGAGCAAGCGCATCCATCTGATCGTTATGCGACTGAGTGGCATAGTCGGGATCATCGCGGCGACGCTTAAGAAGGTACTCCGCTGAAGCTGTAGCAAGTCGCCCACATTCACTATCAAGCAGCGTGACCCGTACGCTTAACGTTCCAAAATCAACACCGGCGACAATGGCCATTGGAAAGATTCAGCTCCCTTGGCCGTATGTGGCTTTCGCGCCATGCTTGCGGTAGTAGTGACGATCTTGCAGGGGCTGCGAGATTGGAGTACATGCGGCATTTAATGTAGTCGTGTGGTATGCCATTCGAGCGACCGCTTCAAGAAGCACCGCATTGTGCGCGGCGCTCATGGCAGTAGTGCCCCAGGCAAAGGGTCCGTGGCCGGCCACAAGTACGGCTGGCGTTGCAAGAGGATCGATATTGCGGAACCGGCGCACGATGGCTTTGCCAGTGTTCAGAACGTAGTCACCCTCGATTTCTTCTTGCGTTAGCTCATCTGTAACCGGGATTTCACCGTAAAAGTAATCCGCGTGCGTGGTGCCGTATGGAGGAATGCTTCTGCCGGCCTGTGCCCACGCAGTAGCGAATTCTGAATGCGTGTGCACAACCCCGCCAATGGAGGGAAATTCTTTGTAGAGCAGCAGATGGGTAGCAAGGTCAGACGACGGCTTGAGCGAGCCTTCGACGATATTGCCATCCATGTCGACAAGCACAATGTCTTCGGAATTCATCTGCTCGTAGGAGACCCCGCTGGGTTTGATGGCCACCAGGCCTCTGCTACGGTCGATGCCGCTGGCATTGCCGAACGTGAACAGGACAAGTCCACTGCGGACCAGCTCAAGGTTGGCTTCCAGAACCTGCTCTTTCAGTTCGATCGGCAAGAGGCTTCCTTTAATAAGAGTTCGCGAGAAAACATTTACTTCGGATACAATCGGAGCATAGTGGCGGAGTAAATTTCCTGTCAAGTGAACCTGCCGCGCGGCGGTTTGCTGTTCACGTGAAGAAACAAGGATAGATTCAATGGCCCGGGCCAAACGAAACAGGACAGCACAACGCAGACCGGATATTCATGCAGTAGCACGTCACGCGAAGGTCTCCATTGCGACGGTCTCGCGTACGATCAACAAAGTGCCGACTGTCGACCCTAAGCTGGCTCAGAGAGTCTGGAAGGCGATCGAGGACTTAGGATTTTCGCCGAATACCCAGGCGCGCACGCTAGTTTCGGGAAAGAGCCGCCTACTGGGCCTGATTGTGTCTGAGATCACAAACCCGTTCTTTCCGGAACTGATTCAGGGATTTGAAGAAGTGGCAGTAGAAAACGGATACGAGATTCTGATCGGCTCTACAAATTATGATCCGCGCCGAATGGAAATCTGCATTCAGAGAATGCTGGAGCGAAAAGTTGATGGCGTTGCGGTGATGACATTTGGAATCGAAACACCTTTACTCGATCGTCTTGCCGCCCGCGACGTTCCGCTTGTTTTTGTAGACAACTGCCCGAAGGGCTTTCTTTTCAGCTCGATCGAAGTCGACTATTTTCATGGCATACGTGAAGGGGTGCAACATCTGGCGGTTCTGGGACATCGGAAGATCGGATTTATTAGCGGCCCGCTTCATCTTTATTCATCTCAGGCTCGGCAAAAAGCATTTCTGAGAGCTTTGGCCGAAGTTGGACTGGAAGTTCACCCGGAATGGCTGCGAGAGGGGAACCATACGTTGGAGGGCGGCATTGCCGCCATGAAAGATACCTTGCGCGCCGCGGACTTGCCTACGGCAATCATGTGTTCAAACGATATGACCGCGATCGGCGTCCTTCATGCTCTATATGGCACTGGATATAAAGTGCCGCAGGATTTTTCCGTAATTGGCTTTGACGACGTGAATATTGCCCAATTCATGCTTCCACCGTTGACTTCGGTCATGATGTCGCGGCGTGAGCTGGCACGATGTGCGGTGATGGCACTGCGTGATCATCTGGAACCACAGGCTTCGGCACAACAGCGCTACGGGGTAACAACCAGGCTAACGGTGAGGCAATCTACTGGTTATCCGCGACAGAAGGCAAGACCGGCAAGCCTTCCAAAGGCATCCGCTCGATAGAAAGCCATGCTGACAGAAAAGCCAGGAGGCACCTATTAAGCACAGCGATCGTCCAGAAAACCTCATTCGCGCAGGAGAAGCGAGCAAATCAACTGCCCAGCGACGCTTTCAGATAGGCGAGTAGAGCATCTCCACGAGGAGTTCCGTAGCCTGTACAGGCATTCCAACCCTTGCCAGCGCGATACAAGCCGTTGTCTCCTTTGAGCACTGGCCGTAAAGCGGTGGCACAGTCTCTGCCGAGTCGATAGATGTGCGGGTGAAGATGCCCACAACGCCGGCCAAGGGCTTGATTGAGTCTGGCGATTAGCGCAGCCCACATGGGAGCCACGGAACTGGTGCCAGCAGAGGTGAAGGTCCGCCCTGCGATCATCATTTCGCATCCATAACGTGGGTCAGCTAATCCGGCTACATCAGGTACTCCACGGCCAGGCTTGCCTCTGGATCTATTGGGAACATGCGCGTCTTGTTGCCATGCCGGCAGAGGGAAAAGCTTGCTCACTCCGCCGCCGGATATACCTTTGATGCCGAAATGTGTTGCATTCCACACGACTTCTTCGCTGATGCCCTTTGCGCCAATCTTTCCACTGGTTCCACCACAGCCGAGACAATGAGGACTGCTGGCGGGATAGTTAACCGACGGCTCCCCGTCCGCCGATCCATTGAGCGCGCCGGCATCACCTGACGAGGCGCATACGGTTATTCCTAGATGTGCAGCCTCGCAAAGCACGCCTTCCACGGCTTTCAACTCGGCGCTCGAGAGAGTGTGCTCCGGCATGCTCCAACTGATGGAGAGAACCCCGGGCCGATGACGCTCGTCATGCACAGCGCAGCTGATGGCATGGTAGAGCCCTTGTTCATCGCTTGACGCAAAATAGACGACGATGTGCGCAGCGGGTGCAAGCGCAGCAAGAATCTCAAGATCCATGGTTACTTCAGCGGTGCACTGTGCGGCAACGAACGGATCGCTCTGCACCGTCTTCGCGGCGAGGGTGAGCGTACCGCTGATCACATCCAGAAACTCGTTAACGGAGCGGTGACTCGCTGGCCTGTTGGCGCCACTACCTACCTTGACGACGGTGATGCGTGGCACAGCTACTCGGTTGTGCGCGCAGAATTGCTCGATGTCCTTGAGGTGGAATCCGCCGCCGAATTCAATGAGTCCGATGGTTTGGCTGGAGCCATCGAACTTTGGCGGAAAGTGGTACGCGCGGCTAAGGTCCTGCATGCGCGCCGATGTCGCGTGACAAGGCACCGCCGAGCTTCGGCGCGGCCATGCGTGCCGCAGACTATGCAGTCCTATCACAGCTTCGACTATTCTGTTCCATCCCTCCGGAGTATGGAGCGGATGTACGGGAGCGAAAAATGTATGACCATCGAGCTCGAACTCCTCGAACCGGGTCTTGAAAGCTCGCTCTATATTAGCCGCGCTACCCGCGAGCCGCATGCTGCGCCGATCCGCAGCCGCTTCCATGATATCGAGGTTGAATTTCCGGGCGAAAGATTCAATGAGTTCGATCGCTCCCCTGATGACTCCATAGTTCTGCCGCAGTTCTGCGTGCCTCAGCTGTGATTGCTGGTGAGCAGAGGCTTTGCCGCGTTTGTGAGCTGATAACTGGGAATGTGCCGATGGGAGGGGAGCCTTTGGCGCAAAAACTACGGTGAAGCTGATGCGGTGGCTGGGATCAAGCCGACCAACATGGAAAGCTGCCCTGGGGATCGTGATATCTTTCAGGACCAAATGATTTCTCGCTCAGAATGGGAACGATTTGGTGTTGCTCTTAGACCTCGAATTTCTCCCAGAGCGAGCGGGTATGCTGCAGCAGGCTCTCAAAGCCTGAATGGTGCCGAACATTTGCCAGCAGTGGGTCCCAACGCCTGATCATAGGATAATTCACGAAACCCTTGTTGACGGCTTTCTGAAGCCATGCGAATGCAAGGTCATGCTTCTTCAGCAACGAATAACACTCGGCCAGTACCCAGGTATAGTGCGGATCGCGCGAGGTGATCTCCTCGAAGTCTGGCGTGCAGAGATGTTCGACGGCAGGTGCATCTCCACGGAGAGCGGCCGTCATGATACCGCCAAGCCGGCAGAAATAATGATCTCCGCATTGGCGCTGCAATGCTTCGAACTGTGCAATCGTCTCTTCTGTACGACCGTCAAGGGCGAGCGCCTGACCGCGAAAGAACAGAAGCATGGCGTTGGTTGGATCCAGCCTGATTGCATCATCGAAGGACGGGAGCGAGTCCGCAAATTCCCCGGCCATGACCGATATCAGGCCAGGCACAAACCTGTATGTTGGCGTGAGCGGATCAATCTCCATGATCCTGCGCGCTAACGGCATCACTGCATGAGCCTTTCCGCTCAACGCGCAGATGGCTGAGTACCAGCTCAGGCTGTCGGAGTCATTCGGGTCAGCGGCAAGAGAGCGCTTAAGCAGCAGCGCCGACTCCTGCATATTGCCCTCCTGCAGGCTGATCAGCCCCTTCAGCCTGAGGACATGTGCAGACGTAGGTTCCAGCTCGGCTGCTTCGGCCGCGCATTTCCTCGCACGAATAAGATGTTCCGGGTCGGAGCTGATGCCGGCATTCACATACTGCCAATAGACCTGACCCCTGGTAGAGAGCAGCAGAGCATTTCTTCCTACTACACGCTCGCCCATTTCAAGATACTCAAGAGCGCGGTCGAGTCCTTCGCGCGAATAGTTCAGAATTTCGTGCTTGGCTTTTACGTAAAATTGAACGGCGCGCGCGTCGGGCAGCGCACGAGCTTCAAGTTGCCGCTTCTCCTCCGGGCTGAGGGTCACCTTTAATGCTGCAACGATCTGCCTGGAGATAGTCTCCTGAATAGTAAAGATATCTTCCGTCGTTCCGCGGTATTTGTCGCCCCAAACCAAGGAGTCGCTACGCGGATCGACCAACTGCGCGGTCACGCGTATGACTCTCCCGCCCTCTTTCTTTGCTGTCTCTCCTGAGGGCCCCAACCGCACTGTCCCTCGCAGAACGTAGCGGACGCCGAGTTCGTCGGCAAGTTGTGCCAGCGACTGAGTCGAATTTTTCAGCCGCATGGACGATGTACTGGAGATCGTACGTAGCGAGTGCACACCGGAGAGATCTGTAATGATCTCATCGGTGAGACCGTCGCAAAAATCCAGCGCTTCCTCATCCTGCTCTGCGGTAGTAAATGGAAGAACCAATATCGATCTATCCCTCGATGCTGCGGCCATCCGCAACTCTTCAGGCACAGCGAACTTTTGCGTGGTGCGGAACAGATGGCCTTCGGAAGGCGAGCGGAGGGCGTCAAGAAATTCACCAGCAGTCTGAAATCGCCGCTGAATCTCCTTGTCCAGAGCTCTTTCGATCACTTCTTCCAGATGAACAGGGATTTGAGAGCCATACTCCCGAAGACGTTTGGGCCGTTTCTGGAGAATTCCCTCAAAAACGCCATAGGAGCTTTCGGCTGAAAACGGATGTGCTCCAGACAGCATTTCATAGAGCACGACGCCGGAAGACCATAAGTCCGTCCGCGGGTCGAGCGTCTTGCAAAGAACCTGTTCGGGAGACATATAACTAACGGTACCGATCATCTCCCCGGTCGCCGTGAGCCCCTGGCTCCCTCCGATATCTTTTGCGAGGCCGAAGTCCACGATTTTCACGACGCCGTTCTCGCAGATCATCAGGTTTGCTGGCTTAACGTCGCGATGAATCACGCCACGTGCATGGGCGTGTTCGAGTCCGGACAGGAGCTGCCCGGCAATGTCCATGGCCAAGTCAGGATCAAGAGGTCCATTCTTCAACTTTTGAGCCAGCGTCTCCCCATGGTAGAAGGCCATGACGATGACGACTTCTTCGCCGGGGAGTTCCTCAACCTGATAAATGCTGCAGATATTGGGATGGTCGAGTTGTGATGCGGCTCGTGCTTCCTGGATCAGCCGCGCACGGGAAGTTGCGCTTCCGTTGGTAGCTGGAGACAGTGATTTCAGTGCAACGAAGCGCATCAGCCGCGTGTCCTTTGCTTTCCAGACAACGCCCATGCCCCCGGAGCCGATGCGCTCAAGAACCTCATAGTGCGCAATCCTCGACCCCTCAAGCGCCGGCATGCTGCAACTCCCTTCCCTGCTCAACTGGTGCGCAACGCTGCAGCAACTCCTCAAACATCGCTGCAAGCCCGTCGATCGCGGTGAAGGCGCACATACCTATAGCCCGCTCCTGTTCTGCGTCCAACTCCATGCAGTCGAGAGTGTGGTTCAGATCGGCCAAGTGCGAGGGGTCGTCTTCGGCATGCCTCAGCAGGCAGCGGAAAGCGGTTGCCGGGACTCTCGACCGAATCCTGATGTCTTCGAGCTGCGACGCTAAGGGAGCGTACCCTTCCATCAAGATCAGGTACCCCATGACTGCGACGGGATGTACATGCGTCATCCAGAAATACTGGGCTCCGATAAGATTTACTACAGCCGTGCACGGCTGAGAATGAAGAATCTCCAGCTCCTTAAAGCCCAAAGTTTGAATGTCGTCTCGAAGCCATTGATCATGTCCGCGTTCCTCTTCGAGATGCACTTCCATGTATGCGGCGAGTGTGTTCGCTACAAGATCTGCCGTTGGCCGAGCAAGCGCCAAATCGCGCGCCACGCTCATCAGAGTAATTGAATTGCGCATAATACAATGCGCCTGAAGAAGAAATTCGGGAAGCAGGCTAGGCAGATCGCGATGATTCCAAAAGAGATATGTCGACGCAAATAGCCGACGCTCAGCCAGGTGGATTTTTCCCCATAGAACGTCGCTGTTCGTCGGGCCTTCCATCGTTTTACTCCAGCGTTTAAGCTGCTCCTGCTCGGCTTTGCCTCAGATTCGGAATATATTTTGAACCAAGAACCCCTGGCAAAGTTTCCAGAACAAGACCGACGTGACGGGAACAGAGTGACCGTCACGTGGTTAAAACCAGTACGTTTCAGATGCCGATATTTGGCCGCAAGTGTTCTTTGCCTGCCGGAGCCTCCCCCATTTTATGGCGTAATTTGACCAAGGTATCGACTTCTTCGTCGGACATCTTGTCGATCAACTGTTTATCGTTATCAGAAAAGTGCTCACCAGCAATGACTCCGGCTTCGTGAAGACGGTCAAAGTTGCTCTTGCTACCCATTGGTCCCCCTCTGACATCGCAAGCGAGTCCGGCCGTCGCTGAATTTTGGCGATCAAAATCGGAAGCACTGGCGGTGTGGTCCCGATTGTATACGAAATACTGGCTGCTTCAACCTGCGAGGTTTAACATGCTGGCATGGCGGATACCGCATCACACGCGTTTTCTCTAAATCTCGTACACGACGGAAAAGAGACCAGGATTGCCGCGCAGACGCCATTCACGATTGGGCGCTCTCCTGAAATGAAGCTGGTGCTGCCCTACCCTTACATTTCCCGCCGTCATGCCGAGATTCATTTTGAGCCGTCGAGCCAACGCCTGGAACTGATTGCACCAGGCAGCGAGTGCTTTGTGAACGGAGTTCGCGTAACTCGCCATTTGCTTTCCCCTGGAGACCAGATCCGCCTCGGCTTCCTGCAAGGGCCGCTCCTTTCCATCGTGGAGAATACTTCCAGTCACTCTTCTCTCCGTACTACCTTAGGTCACCTGAAGGAGCCCTCGGGCTCGGAAGCCGATTTGACCAAGCTCAGCTGGTTTGTAGAGGCTGCCCGTCGGCTCAACGACGTCGGGGCGGTACAAGAGATTCTGGAGGCATTGGTTGACACGACGCTCGAACTGACGCGAGTTGAACGAGGATATGTCTTTTTGAGAAATGCTGCTGGGGAACTGAGGCTTGCGGCAGGACGCAGTCATGCAGGCGAAAGCCTGTCGGACAGTTCCACCTTGTCGCACACGGCGATTCGACAAGCCATTGAAAGCGGCTCGGAATTCATTGTGACCGATACACTTTCCGCGGGAGCTGCTGCACCTACCCACAGTATTGTTGCCCAGAGCATCCGCGCAATTATCTGTATACCTTTGCGGAAGCACTCGAGTGAGCGTACTTCGAAAGATTCACAGGTGCTTGGGGTTCTATATCTCGATAGCCGACAGCAGAGAAGTCGGCTCACCCGGCTGGATAACGACTTGCTACGAACCATTGCGGCTGAGGCAACTCTGCTTGTGGAGAATGCGACGCTGGCAGAAGCCGAGGCCGCTGCCCGACGCTACCGCGAAGAACTGATCATTGCGTCGGAGATTCAGCAGGGCCTGATGTCAGTGAGAATTCCCTGCCTCTCATTTGCGGAAGTCGACGCACACAGCATCCCGTGCAAAGGGATCGCTGGTGATTTCTATGATGTTCTATGCCATAACGACGCGTTATATGTCGTGGTTTCCGATATTTCAGGAAAAGGCGTTTCGGCTGCAGTGCTTGGGTCTACGCTGCAAGGCCTGATTCACGGCCAGATTCTCTCCGGGTTGTCACTGCCTGAGATCGCGCTTTTCGCCAACAAATACATCTGCGACAAGAACATTCGAAAGTACGCCACGCTGTTTCTTCTCCGACTGACCACTGATGGTGTCGCGGAGTATGTGAATTGCGGCCATGTCCAGCCCCTGCTGCACCGCACTGTTGACCAGTCGCCTGGTGCTACTACCGCACCTGCGAGTTGCAATCTGCCAGTCGGCCTGTTTGCGGATGCCACGTACACCTCCGAAATCCTGCAACTCGAACCTAGGCAGCGGCTGTTCGTCCTGACGGACGGAATTACGGAAGCCGAAGATCCGTCGGGGCAGTGCTTCGGTGACGGTCGGCTGCAGTCACTGATATCGAATGGTGCAATGCTCAGCCACATTTTTGATGAACTCAGGACGTTTACTGTAGGGGCAGAGCTCGAAGACGACTGCACGATGGTCGAGATCCGTTATCGCCCGCAGCAGCAATAGACAGCAAATGCAGAGTTGCTACTCGAACAGTTCCGGCTGCCGGGTGGCTTTCGGATATTTGCCTTGTTCAGACGGACCCCGGAAGTTGCTCAGACCTATGCCGACGAGCCGGAAGCGCTGTTCAGGACTAGTTCCGACGCGGCTGCGAAGAGAAAGAGCAATAGCGGTCAGCTCTTCGCAGGATGACGGCGGGCTTTCGGGCGTATGGCTACGGGTGAGGATCGCGAATTCCCGGGTCTTTAACTTGAGGACCACAGTGCGTGCAGTGCGCGATTCCTTGCAGGAGGCGTTCCAAACCCTTTCGGCGAGGCATCGGATCGTAGACTCGGTTTCCTGAAGGGAGACATCGTGCTCGAAGGTATCTTCGGCAGAGATGGATTTCGTCGGCCTATCGGGAACTACCGGGCTATTGTCAATGCCGTGCGCGAGTTCGTAAAGGCGGAGGCCATAGTGTCCGAAGCGGTCCTCGAGGATGGGCGCATCCACAGCTTTCAGATCGCCTACGGTTCTGATTCCCAGCTCGGCAAGGCGCTTTTCTGTAACTTTTCCCACGCCGGGAATACGACCGACAGGGAGTGGTGCGAGGAATGCGTCAATGTCTTCAGGCTGGATAACGAACAGGCCATCGGGTTTACGCCAGTCGGAGGCGATTTTTGCCAGGAATTTGTTGGGCGCGACTCCAGCAGACGCGGTGAGGTGCAGTTCTTCGCGGATTTGTTTACGGATGGCCTGGGCAACGCGTGTGGCCGTGGGCATGCCGGTCTTGTTTTCGGTTACGTCGAGATAGGCCTCGTCGAGCGACAGCGGTTCGATCAGGTCAGTGTGACGTGCAAAGATTTCGCGAGTACTGCGCGAGACGACGCGATAACGTGAGAAATCGGGCGGGACGAAAATGGCCTGTGGGCAGAGCCTTTCGGCGCGAAGCGCAGGCATTGCCGAACGCACGCCAAAAGCTCTGGCTTCATAGGATGCCGCGCAGACGACGGAGCGATTGCCTTTCCAGGCGACGACCACGGGTTTGCCGCGCAGGAGGGGATCATCGCGCTGCTCTACTGACGCATAGAATGCATCCATATCTATATGGACGATTTTGCGGATACTCATCGGGAGACGCTCTTCCGGGATAATCGTATTCCCGTTGTGGCTCGCGATACAGCACAGTGATGCACGACACAGAAAAGTGTGTTTCTGTTTCCCGCATAGATGTGCGAGGATACTCTGTTGAGATGAACCCCAATGTTTTCTTGATGATGTTGGCTGCGAACCCCTGGCCCTCTATTGTGGCGCTGTTGGCCGGCGCGCTGGCGTTCGGGATCGCTCCGCTGGCACTGGCGAAGTTATGGGCGGTGAAGTTTTCTCCGGCCAAGCCTGGAATCGATAAAAATGCAATTTATGAGTGCGGACTGGAGTCGAGGGGTGATGCCTGGATCCAGTTCAAGGCGTCTTATTATTTGTACGCGATTATTTTTCTTATCTTCGACGTCGAGGCGGTTTTTCTGCTGCCGTTTGCTGTGGCATTTACCGGACTGCCGGTGGGAGCGTGCGTGGCGATGCTGGTGTTCCTGCTGCTGCTGCTTGAAGGGCTGGTATGGGCATGCCAGAAAGGCGTGTTGACGTGGAGTTGAGCAAACTGCATAGGCGATGCGATGGAACAGGATGAAACAGAAGCACTGAAGGCTGAGTTGAGGAAACACGGGATTCTTACGACGACCTTTGAAGAGCTTTACAACTGGGGCCGGAAGAACTCCGTGTGGCCGTTGACGTTTGGGCTGGCATGCTGCGCGATCGAGATGATCGCTACGACAATGGCGCGCTATGATCTGGCCCGATTCGGCGCGGAGGTTTTTCGCGCGTCTCCGCGGCAGGCGGACTTGATTATCGTGTCCGGAACGGTAACGAAGAAGATGGCTCCACAGGTAGTGCGGCTCTACAACCAGATGCCGGAACCAAAATATGTGATTGCTATGGGCGCGTGCGCAATCTCCGGAGGACCATTTCGCGACGGCTATAACGTGCTGAAAGGAATCGACCGGTACATTCCGGTGGATGTGCATATTCCCGGATGCCCGCCGCGACCGGAGGCGCTGATTGACGCGTTCATGACGCTACAGAAGAAGATCAGTGAACAGCAATTGACGGGCGAGGGCCGTCCGCGACACCTGTATGCAGAGCTGCCGAGCGAGTTCAAGGTTCCGGATTATGGTGAGCATGGACTGGAGCCAACGGAAAATGCCGAGGTGTGGAACCCGCTCAAAGTGATTCAGGGATGACAGCACAAACCATCAGTGCGGAGCAGGTCAAGGCGGCAATTGAGGCGGCCGTTCCCGGCTGCCGCGTGGAGATTCTGCAAAACGGCAGCCCTTCAGCACAGCATTCCTTAGTTCTCGATCATAAGCATGCGACAGAGATTGCGCGCTTTTTACGCGATGATGTAGAGCTGCGTCTGGACTACTGCTCGAATGTGACAGGAGTGGACTGGCTGGATACCGAAGTCAGCGAGAAAGTGAAGACGAAGAAGCTGGTGGATGGCGTGGAAACCGAGGTTGAAGAAGTAAAAAAGACCACGGTTCCTGGCAGGCTGGAGGCCGTTTATCACCTTTTTTCGATGGAAAAGAAGCATGGGCCGGTGATCGTGCTGCTGCGAACGGGAAATCGCACGGATGACGTGCGCGTGCCGTCGCTGACTCCGGTGTGGCGAAGTGCGGAGTTCCAGGAGCGCGAGGTTTTCGATCTGTACGGGATTGTGTTTGAAGGGCATCCTGATCTGCGGCGCATTTTGATGTGGGATGAGTTCGCCGATCATCCGATGCGCAAGGACTATGTGCCTCCGGCAGACGATGATGAGCCGTTGCATGCGGCGACCGGCGAGAGAGAGCGATGAGCGTGGAGATTGCAGAGGACAGGATGGCGGAACTAACCGGTGATCCCGACAGCGGCCAGCTGCTCGAAATCTCAATGGGGCCGCATCATCCGTCGACGCACGGGGTATTCCGCATGAACGTGACGCTGGAGGGCGAGCGCGTGGTGCGGCTGAAACCCGTGTTCGGCTATCTGCATCGCAACCACGAAAAGATTGCGGAAAACGCGAGCTATCTGGCAGCGATTCCTTACACCGACCGGCTGGATTATCTGTGCTCAATGACCAACAACTGGGGCTACGCGCTCGCCGTGGAGAAACTGGTGGGGATTGCGGTGCCGGAGCGCGCCGAATACATCCGGGTGATTGTAGCGGAGCTGACGCGGCTTCAAAACCATGCATCGCTGATCGGATTTTTGCTGCAGGACATGGGCGCGAGCGGTACTCCGCTGATGTATGCCTTCCGCGAGAGGGAAAAGATTCTGGACCTGTTCGAGTCGCTCACAGGATCACGCATGATGTGCAATTACATGCGTTTTGGAGGGGTAAGAGTCGATACGACGCCTGAATGGCTGGAGGAGGTACAGGCGCTGGTAAGCCGGTTTCCTCAGTTCCTGGATGAGTTCGAGAAACTGCTGACGGAAAACGAAATTCTGATGAGCCGTACGCAGGGAGTGGGGATTCTTCCGCGCGAACTGGCCATCAATGCCGGAGTGACCGGGCCGATGCTGCGTGCGAGCGGCGTGAATTACGACATCCGCAAAGTGGACGGCTACGGTATTTATGACCGCTTCACCTTCCGCGTGCCGCTGGGCGAGCACGGCGACGTGTACGACCGGTACATGATGCGTGCGCTGGAGATGCACGAGTCTCTGAAGATTCTGGAGCAGGCGCTCAGGGAGATTACGGCCGGTCCGGTAATCGATCCAAAGACACGGTTGCGCGGATTGCGTCCTAAGGCAGGCGAGGCGTACGGAAGGATCGAGTCGCCAAAGGGCGAACTGGGATTTTATCTGATCAGCAACGGGACGACGGAGCCGTATCGCTACAGGGTAAGGCCGCCGAGTCTCATCAACCTGACGGTGCTCGAAGATATGTGCCTGGGACGAAGCGTGGCAGATATTGTTGTGATTCTTGGCAGCATAGACATTGTTTTAGGCGAGGTAGACCGCTGAGGATGCGGGTGTATCTTGAGAGTGAGTTTGAGCGCATGTTGAAGCACGAACGGACAAACCATGCTGGGTAAAGGCATCTTAAAGGGTCTGGTGGAGACGGCCCGGAATTTCTTTGGCAGCTACGCCGAAAAGGAGCGGCTGACGACTGTTCAGTTTCCTGAAGAGCGGCTGGTGCAGCCCGAGGCGGCCCGTGTTTTTCCGTTTCTGCTGTACGACACCGACGATGCGGAAAAGGGCTTGCGCTGCGTCGCATGCAAGATATGCGAGGTTGAATGCCCGCCGAAGTGCATCACGATTGAAAAAAGCACGGAGAAGAAGCCGGATTATGCTGGCAACTACGCGGGCAAACCACAGTTCTATCCAGCAAAGTTCAGCATCGACGTCTCTGTCTGCATGAGCTGCCAGATCTGCGTGGAGGTTTGCCCCTTTGACGCGATCAAGATGGACACGGCCTTTGAGCTGAGCACGGACGACCGCTTCGGCGGCCTGCTGTGGGAGAAAGACCGGCTCACGAAATCGAACGAGTATTATCACTTGATCCATCCGACGGAAGCGGCTGAAGTGGACGCACAGCTTGCCGGGAAGAAAGCCAAAGCTGAGGCGAAGCCCGCTGCCGCTGCAGCGACGACAGGAGCCGCAGCCGCCCGATGACGCAGGCTCTGGACCAGATTTTCGTAACGCTCAAGCACTGGGCAGTCGCGCATTTTCCGGCGGCGTTACAGCCTGCGGTGTCGATTCTGCTGTCGATCGTTGCAGTCCTGGTGATTTTCCCCACGCTGTTTGCAGTGACAACGATTCTTGAGCGCAAAGGGCTGGCGCGGATTCAGAACAGATATGGGCCGAACCGGGTAGGTCCATTCGGATTGCTCCAGCCGCTGGCGGATGCGTTGAAGTCGCTGACCAAAGAAGATATTGTTCCGCGCTCGGCAGACAAGCTGGTGCATTTCGCGGCTCCGCTGTTGCTGGTGGCGACTGCGTTTCTGGAATATGCAGTGGTGCCTGTGGGCAGAAACATGGTTGTGGCGGATATGGACGCCGGCGTGCTGTTTTTCTTCGCTGTGAGTGCGGCGATGGAGCTGTCCATTTTCATGGCCGGATGGTCGAGCCGGAACAAATATTCGCTGCTGGGCGCGATGCGGGCCGTGGCGCAGATGATCAG
>JASHRS010000264.1 GCA_030037215.1 Silvibacterium sp.
TAGCAGGAATTCGTGTCGCAGGCCTGGTAGTGCAGCGCGCCCTCGAACATATGCTGCCCCGCCGCGGCCTGCACATGCGCGCGCACCACAAATTCTCCGGTATAAACGCTCAGCTTATCGCTCGGCATCGCTGCAAGAGCATAGTCAGAGCCAGCCGGAAACTCGACCGGGCCGACCTTCATTCCGGGCATCTCAGCCACGATCAGCCGCGTAGGAATCAGGTACTTGTCGCGCGGCGTATGCGAATTAATGTGCATGCCGTCATTAACCTTGAAGTGCAGGTCGATTACAGCATCCTTGCCCGCTGCAACCGAGACCTGTTCCGGAAAAAGATACCGTACCGCCTGCGCCTTGCTGCCCTCAACGCTGCTCACTCCAGACGCTGCTGCATCTTTCTGCCACGGCAACTTCTGCGCACCCGCTACGCTCGCTGCAATAACAAGGGCCGCACTCAACAACCGCCTCACGATTGTCCTCCACTGCCGAGAGCCTTTTTGATGTCCGCCTCTATCTCGTCGCGCGGCGCAAGTCCTACCGTAGAGGCCACCACCTTGCCATCGCGATTAATGTAGAAAGTCGTCGGCAAACCATCGATTCCGCCATAAGGAGTCGATACATCCGCATCGTCAATCAGCACGGGATAATTAATTTTCAACTGTGCAGCCTTGTCGGCAATGTCCTTTTTCTCCTCGGCCAGTTTCGCTTTGTCGTCCGGGTCGAGATCGTCTTCTGAAATGCCGAGAATCTCCAGCCCCTGGCCCGCATACTGGTTATGGAACTGCTCCAGCCACGGAATTTCAATCTTGCACGGCGCGCACCACGTTGCCCAGAAATCGACGACTACAGCCTTGCCCTTGTAGTCAGACAGCGAAACTTTGTGCCCAGTTGTGTCCTTCAGCGTAAAGGACGGCGCTATCTTTCCCTGCAATGGATTCTCGGGAATTTCGCCTTCGTCTGCAGCATTTGCCGGCGGAGCCGACTCGGCAAGCATCGCTTGGAGCTGCTTCAGTTTGGCGTCGGCCTCCCGGCGCTGGCGGTAATTTGCCACGCCCGCCCAGATCATCAGGCCCAGAGCCACCACCACCACGCCGATCACGACAATATTTCGTTTCACCCGCGAAACCCCTGCCTCAATTCTACTAGCGGTTCTATCGGAGCAGGCATCTCTGATAGCATCGACCTGTTTGACGGCTCACACTCCATCCAGGCTGGTGCGTATTGAGGCTGAGGCGCTGCTGGCCCTCGCTGAGCGCCTCGAAGGTCCCATGGCAGCGGATTTTGACCGTGCCGTTACCTGCATTCTGCAGTGCGGCGAGTCGCGCGGACGCGTCGTCGTCACTGGCATGGGCAAGAGCGGCATCATCGCACAGAAAATCGCCGCCACGCTCAGCTCCACTGGCAGCCCGGCGCTGTTTCTGCACCCAGCGGAGGCGGTGCACGGAGACCTCGGCATGCTTGCCAAGGGAGACGTGGTCATTGCGCTCTCGGCCAGCGGCGAAACAGAGGAGATTTTGCGTTTGCTCGCCAACATCAAGCGCATCGGCGACGCGCTCATCAGTTTCTGCTGCAACACGCAGTCCACGCTCGCGCTCGCCAGCGATGTTGCACTCGATTGCAGCGTTCCTGCCGAGGCCTGCGGCATGGGCCTTGCGCCCACTGCATCTACCACGGCCATGCTTGCTTTGGGAGACGCTCTCGCAATCGCTGTTTCCATCCATAAAGGCTTTCGCGCCGAAGATTTCGCCGCATTGCATCCGGGCGGCAAGCTGGGTAAGCGCCTGGCGCGCGTCGAACAGCTCATGCACACCGGCGACGATATCCCGCGCGTCGCGCCCGCCGCTCCCATGAAGGATGTGATCTATGAGATGTCGCGCAAGAAGCTGGGCATGACCACGGTCGAAGAAAACGGACGCCTGCTTGGCATCATCAGCGACGGCGACCTGCGTCGCCTGCTTGAGCGCGAAGGTCCAGGTGCCTTGAACAAAACCGCGGGCGACGCAATGAACTCCACCCCCAGCACCATTGCAGCCGATGAACTTGCTGTCCGCGCTCTAAGCCTGATGGAAGAGAAGAAAATCACCTCGCTCATCGTTGTGAACGCCGAGGGTACGCTTAAAGGCGTGGTTCATCTGCACGATTTATGGGGAACAGAGCTTATCTGATAGCAGATCAAATCTCAGGTACGATCATGGTTTTGCTATCTTTCGACCACACAGCAAGTCTTTTCCTTAGCAGAAAAAGAAAACCCTGACCGTTCAGGCGGCCAGGGCAGGAGGTATTTCTTATTGTGCAAAAGACGAATTCAGATTAAGCCTGTAAGGGTTTCACGTCTTGAGCACGAAGAACGGTTTTTCTCTCCACCTTTTGGTTGAGACGCGCAGGCAGCGCGAGCGCCATTGTCCAAACAAATGTAAGGAGAAAGCATGGCCGAATCAACCCAGAATCTTGAGAACCACGCAAGGGTCCACCCGATCTTTCACCTCGTTCTCATTCCCGTTTTCTTCGTCAATATTGTTGTTGCCGTCATTGTGCTGGTGCGCTCACCCGGCTGGCTCACTGCCTGGGGCGTAATCATGGCATTGGCTCTGGCCGTTCTGCTCATTCTCGTCCGCACGAATCCCCTCAAGGTACAGGATCGAGTGATTCGTCTGGAAGAGCGGCTGCGCCTGACAACGCTTTTACCCGATCCGCTTCGCGCGCGCATTCCGGAGTTGTCGCAGAGACAGTTGATCGCGCTCAGATTCGCATCTGACAGGGAAATCCCCGCGCTCGTGCAAAAGACGTTGGCAGAAAATCTGAAGCCTGCCGAAATCAAACAGGCCATCGTCGAGTGGAGGGCCGATCTGCGGCGCGTCTGATCAGCTTATAAGTCGTCGGACAAATTGCGGACTAATCTTTCAACGCCAGCGTAATTCTGCGTGCGTCTCCGCCGGTCGTCGTCATCGTGATTTCTCCATCGCTGCGGTTCACCACGCTCGGGAACTTCTCACCCCACTCCACCAGCACTATGCTGTCCGGTCCGGAGAGCTCGTCGAGCCCCAGCGTCTCAAGCTGCCGTTCGCCTTCAATTCTGTAAAGATCGAGGTGATAGAGACGCACAGGCCCACCGTCCCGCGTGCCTTCATACTCGTGTATCAACGTAAAGGTCGGGCTGGTTACTTCGTCTGCCTCGGCGGCGTCCAGTTCCTCGGCAATTCCCTTTACCAAAGTTGTCTTGCCTGCGCCCAGGTCGCCGCGCAGAACCAGAAACTTCGGCGGCGTAAGCAACTTCGCGATGGCGTGGCCGGCGCGAATAGTCTCTTCCGCACTCGAAGTCTCGAATTCGTGCACCTTAGCATCCGCCACTTTCATCATCGCCCCTCCCGTGTGCAATCGCTACAGGCTGTCCCTGCAGCCAGGTATACCCGTTTCGATCAACTGCGCGAAAGCGGAACGCCCTCCACAGGTGTCCTACCGTGTCTGTGGCCAGCAGCGTATGCTCATCCTGCTCCCGCAAGGCAAAATCCGCCGCGAGTCCGTGGATATACACCGCCGCGTTCAGCGCATCCGCCACGCGGTCAGGATACTGCGCAACCATCGCGGCGACAATGCCCGTAAGAATATCTCCGCTGCCGCCCTTGGCCATCCCCGGATTGCCTGTAGTATTCACCGCGACCACTCCGTTTGGATGCGCAATCAGCGTCCGCCATCCCTTCAGCACCAGCGTCACCTGATGCTTCTGTGCGAATTCGCGCGCCAGCGGCTCACGGTTTGCCTGCACTTCCTTCGTGCTTATGCCTGCCAGCCGCGCCATCTCGCCCGGATGCGGCGTAAGCACCATTGTCCGCCCGCTGCCGTCGATCTTCTCCGGATGCCTTGCCAGAATGTTCAGCGCATCCGCATCGAGAACTAGTGGAACGCTAGCGCGGTCCAGCAACTCCAGCAAAAACGCTTCCGCACCGGGCCTCTGGCCCAATCCCGGCCCGATGCCCAGCACGGTCTTCTTTTCCAGCAGCTCCTCGAAATTAACTTTCTGTAAATCAATGTCGCCCGCCGCATCTTCCGGAAGCGGAATTGTCATCAGCTCCGGGGTAATGCCCGCGACCAAGGGGAGAATCGACTCCGAGACCGCTGTCGTCACCAGCCCCGCGCCCGTCCGCAACGCCGCCAGCGACGCCATCGACGGCGCGCCGGATTTCCCCTTCGCACCTCCGACAATCAGCACATGCCCATACATGCCCTTGTTGCTGTCGGCAGATCGGGGCGTCTGAGTAACAGCCATCGATGTGCCCGACCATCTCAGGCCAAGTTTTGACTCGATGGCCTCGTCCGGCGATCCGATCGGCACAACGACAATCGGTCCATAAACATCGCCGACAAGGTTTCCAAAAACATGCGCCAGCTTGGGAGCAGTGAACGTAACTACCGCACTCGCGCGAAACGCACCTTCTACTGAGAACTCCCGCGAGTCTGCATCCCACCCCGAAGGCAAATCCACGGCGACCACAGGCGTCGAAAGTGCATTCACGCGATCCCGCAACGCCGCGGCCACTCCGCGCAGCGGCGGCTGAAAACCCGTCCCGACAACCGCATCGACAAACAGCTCCGCTTCTGAAAGGAGCTTCTGCACTTCGTCAGATGCAAGAGCTGCTTCGTCCATCGCTAGAACGGGAACAATGCCCATCTCCCCGAATGCCGTCTTTGCATCGCCTTTCAGATCGCTCGGCTGGCCCAGCAG
>JASHRS010000265.1 GCA_030037215.1 Silvibacterium sp.
GGATGCCATTCTGGCCGATGAAGACCCATCGGAGACCACGCTTAGGAGTTGGAGGTGTTCCAGCAGGTTCGAGGTTTGTTTGCAGAGACGGGGATGGTTCAGGATTCGGAGTAAGCTCGTCCACTGGGCCTCCTGTTGAGTGCTGCCATCTTACGCGATGAGAAACGAACGGAGCGAGGGAAAAGTTCCATAGAAGATTCGCGCGGCGTGCTTGACTTTGCAGGCAGTCCCGACGATTCTAGACAATTCCCGCTTGTTTTCACTTTTTCTCTTTTTGGAGTGGCTGTACTTTGAACGTTCGAGTTTTCTATCACGATAAATGTTTCGATGGGGCCTGCTCGGCTTCGCTATTCGCACGCTTTCATCGCGAGTGCATTACGGCTGACGCGAGCTATGAGTATCGGGGTCTAGTACATCGCGCGGGCGCGCTTTTCAACGAAGCGGATTTTACCGGCGATGAGAACGCGATTGTGGACTTCAAGTATTCGGCATCGCCGAAGATTACATGGTGGTTCGACCATCACCTGAGCGCGTTCCTTACTCCCGAGGACCAGGAAGACTACAAGCGTGGGCTGCTTGATGGCCGCTACACCGATCGGCGCTTTTACGATCCAAGCTACATTTCGTGTACAAGCTTTCTGGCGTTTATTGCGGCGTCGAAATTCGGCTTTAACGCAGCGCCCGTGGCTGAGCTGGTGAAGTGGGCAGACATTGTGGACGGCGCGTTGTATGCGAGCCCGCAGGCAGCGGTGAAGATGGCCGATGCGGCGATGAAGCTGACTCTGATCATCGAATCGACGCAGGATCCTGCATTTATCCCGCGACTGATTCCGCTGCTTACCTCAATGCCGTTGGATGATGTGCTCAAGCAACCCTTTGTGGCGGAACTGCTGCCGCCGTTGCTGGAACGGCATGAGAAGGCGATTGCGCTGATCCGCAAACGCTCGGAGTCCAAAGACGGGACAATCTTCTTCGACATCAGCGATCAGCCGATGGAGGGATACAACAAGTTCATCCCGTACTATCTACATCCAGAGGCGACGTATTCGATCGGGCTGTCGAAGTCGTCATTCCGGACGAAGGTGTCGGTGGGGTCAAATCCGTGGACGAAGGCCGATCCGGCGAAGATGGTGAACCTGGCAGCGATCTGCGAGCGCTATGGTGGTGGCGGACATGCGCGGGTCGGCGCGATCTCCTTTCCTCCCGACAGGGAAGACGACGCGCGTGAGGCTGCGGAGGTGATTGTGGCGGAGTTGCGGGCGAAAAATCCGCTGGCTTAGAGTGTGCAGTGCCGGCCCTCCTCTGAGCGGGAGGGTTTTTGCTGGCCACGGTTTAAGCCGCAGCGTGCCGGACGCCGGGATGCATGCGCCGCCAGCCGTACCACCAGCGCAGCAGGAAGAACATAGCGGCGCAGGCGAGGAGGCTGATGCCGGCATCGGTGAGAAAGGCGCCGGTAACGCCACGATTGTTATATCCCCAGCCGTCGACAAAGGTCATGTAAGCAATGGGCAGGTTTGTCGCGGAGATGAGAAGGGTAAAGAGCGTAGCGGCGAGCGGATTGTCCGGACCGATGACATCGAAAGTAATGGCATTGGAGGCAGAAAATGCGAACGCCTGAAAGATATTCTCTGCGCAGATGGCAAGGCCGAAGATAAGCGGCGTGCGAGGCAACAGCAGGAGGCCGAGAGTGAAACAGGCCCCTGCGATTCCAATGCCGAGGTAGAGAGGCCGGAGAGCGAAGCGGCGGGAGAAAGGCTTAAGCAGAAAGCTGCCTATGATTCCGGCGATGACGGATCCTGTTCCGGCAAAGAGGCTGACGGTGCGCTCGCTGGCGGAGAAATCATGACCCACGCCGCCAAGGACGTTGGTGAGCGCGAAGGAAGCACATGGAAGGCCGAAGAGCGCGAGCGCGATGAGGACTTCAGGCTTACGAAGCAGTAGCGCGACCTCGCGCCAGAAGCGGGCAAAGGTTTCGCGGGCGAGAATGCGGTCTGGCCCGGAAGCAGGGATGAAGAAGAACAGCAAGAGCGGCAGCAGAAGCATCACGGCGATGATGGAGGCAGCGACGGCAGGGCTGAAGTGGCGAATGATAGAGGCGGCAAAGAGCATCGTGAGTCCGCTCGCGCCGGTGTTGGAGACGGTAAACCAGATGCCGAGGGTGCCGCTATGCTCGCGGGAGATGAGGCTGCCGGTCCAGCCGCCAACGGCTCCCTGGTAAAGTGAGGCGGCAAGATAGCCGGTAGTCATCATGGCTTCAATGACAGCGAGGTTGTGGTGATGCATGACAACGAGAGCCGTGGCGGCCGTGGCGATCAGGCCGAAGATGATCGCGTAGCTGCGGCGGCTGAAACGCACGTCGAGCATGGGAGCGATAAGGAAAACCCAGAAACTAGGCGAGACGATAACGGACGTGATGGCAGCGATGTGTCCGCCGGAGACGCCTTGCGCAGCGAGGATTTCAGGGAGTGTGACGACGACAAAACCACTGGCAAGCCCGAAGGTTGCGTTGGTCATGCCAAGCAGCCAAATGGGCGGCAGACGACGCTCTTCAGTCATTCAGACCTGCTTGATGGGCATGGATCATTGGCCCCGAAGCAATGGTATAGGAGGCTTGGCAGGGATGCAGATATTCAATTACCTGCCATGGCTGCGCATCTGACGGGCGATGGCTTCGAGGAGGCGCTCGGGTTTAGTGTCGGGCGCGAGAGGCAGACACATTTTCTGGGTCATTTGTGCGGCGAGGCGGGCTGCGATTTGCGCGCGGGTGTCGAGCTCCATATCGAGAATGCGCGAGAAGAAGCGGTCGATGACGGCGAGGTCTTCGGCAGTGAGGCGCGCGACGGCGTCGGCGGGCAGGGTGAGGTTGTCTGTGGGCTGCAAGAATAGTTCAGGCGTTGGCGGCTCGAAGGCAGCAGCGGTGATGGTACGCGCAGCAGTGCCAGACCAGAGCGGCTCGTCGCTGGGGCGCTCGTGGATGACGAGTGTGCCGGCGGCGAGGTCTCCGAGACGCTGGTGCTGGCGATTGCAGAGCATGGTAATGACACCTGTGAGGTAGACGCCAGGAAACATGTCGATGACGCGGATGAGGTTGCGCGTCATCGCCTCGAAAAAGGTGATCTGGCGACCTGATTGCTGGATGACGCGAATCTTGAAAAGTCTTTTGCCTGGCGTCTGGCCGTTCCAGAAGGTTTCAAAGAGGGTAAAGTATCCCCAGTACATGAGGAAATGGAAAAGGATTATGCCGGCGATGAGCCACTTTTCGCCGGCGTGCGAGAGCTCGTCCCCGGAGGTTTTTGGCGCTGACGTTGCAATGAGCACGAAGATGAGGATGAGGACTGCATAAGCGACAGCCTGCACCACGGAGTCAGCAAGGAGCGCGAGGAAGCGGCTGCCGAGCCCTGCAACAGGAAAGCGGATGGAGACCTGCTCGGGCGTGTCGATAGTAAGCTGATCTGGGCTTACGTGATTCATGCTCAATAGCTCAGACATTCTTTCTCGATTTCTGTTTGAATGCTTTCTGAATGATTTCCAATCGCTGGATTGAGCAACGGCAACAATCGTGGAGCAGGCTGGACGCGCTGACGAGGCAGGTCGAAGGCCAGGGGCTGCGCACGCTTACCGGCGCGGAGCTCAGGGAGTTCGGCCTGCTATATCGGCAGGCGGCAGCCGATCTTTCGGCGGCACGGGGGGACAGAGCGTCGGGCACGCTGGAAGAATACCTGAACGGACTGCTGAGTCGAGCCCACAATCGCATTTATGCGGGCAGGCGGTTCGGTTTTGGGTCGATTGTAAGGTTCCTGGTGCGGGATTATCCGCGGCTTTTCAGGCGATTATTTCCCTATGTGCTGACCGCGATCCTGATTTTTCTGGGCGGAGTGGCGCTTGGCACGCTACTGACACTGGCGCGGCCGGAGTTCATGCACCTGTTTCTGGGGCCGGCGATGGTGGCCACGATTGAGCGGCACGAAATGTGGACGCACTCGATTGTGAGCATGAAGCCGCAGGCCTCAAGCGCGATTCTGACGAACAATATCGGTGTGAGCTTTATGGCGTTTGCCGGAGGGATCACTGCCGGGCTCTTTACCGTGTATCTGATGTTCTTCAATGGTCTGGACATCGGGGTAATTGCGACGGCGTGTGCGCGGGTGCACATGGCTCTGGATCTGTTCAGCTTTATTGCGGCGCACGGGGCGCTGGAGCTGCCGAGCATTTTTATTGCCGGCGGGGCAGGGCTGCGGCTGGCGGCAGGACTGCTGTTTCCGGGCGTACTGCCGCGAAGGGACTCGCTGGCTCTTGGTGCGCGCGAGGCGATTCGGCTTCTGGCGGGGGTGGTTCCGCTATTGGTGGTAGCGGGCATATTGGAGGCGTTTTTGTCGCCTTCGGGGGCAGCAATCGGCGTGAAGTTCGGCGTAGGAGCGGCCTTGTTCTGCGGGCTATGCTTCTGGCTGGCCGAAGGCGGGCGCGAGGCGCACGATTCAGCTCCGATTGCAGTGTAATCAAGTGGCTTTATTGCTGCCGAACGGCAGGTGAAAACACTGCTCGGGCATGCTGCGCTGCTTTGTCGAACTAGCAGTCAAGGTCGAACTACCAGCCAAGAATGTTGAGCCTGTCCGTCAGCCCGACCGGGCGCGCCTTGCCGGGCTTGTTAACGTATTGCGCGAATGTGGTCTGCAGTTCACGAATGCCGGCGTTCATTCCAGCGAGTATTCGAGCTGCGGCGTTCTTCGGCAGACGCCGTCTGGTACCCCAGAAAATCTTGCGGTTTCTGGGGCCCAGGGCGGTTTCCAGGTCTGCAGCAACCAGAGCCGCGAACTGGGCACGCCATTGCGCTTCCTGCGGGGTGTCCTCGAGATGACGCCCGGGCCATCGCTCGTTATTCTGCGCAACCAACTCAAGCTGCTGAATTGTTTTGTCCAGTTTTCGCCAGTCTCCCTGGGCTTCATAGGCATCCAGCCCAATAGGCCGATTCTGGTTATTCTGCATGCTGATCAGCACATTGCCAACGTTGAGGAGAACAGCAAATCTTTGGAGGGGATTCGATCCAGGGATGACATCGCCTGCTCTTACGGTATTGCCGAATCGGTCTTGATTGAATGGATTGAAGCGGTCTGTATTTCCGTTGAAGAGGTCCGCGGCAATGATCTTTCCCAGCGCATCCAGGCCGCCTTTCTGAAGCGCGGCTGCGATTTGGCGGATTCCGCTTTTGTCCTGCTGATTTCTTGCCTGCGCCATGGCCGTGTTGAGACCAAGAACCCCTTCGGCTTTTTCCATCTTGAACCACACGCCACCGTTCTGCAGCGATTGGTCGAGGTGGTCGATTTCCGCCGGAAGAGGGAGCAGCTTCATGTCGCAAAGCATTACTTCATAATCGACGCGCTGCTTCAGAACCTGGACCTCGGAGCGAAGACAGACCTTGGACACAAATGCCGGGCTGACCGTGCGCATGGCCCGATTCGCAAATTTAAGATTGGTCGCATCCGACTGTCCGCCGACTTCATTCTTGATAACGACATGGCTGTCATCCGTGCCGACCAATAGATAGACAGGGCGTGCATTGGCAAGTGGCACGACAGCCTTAATGTCCGGCCAGGATTCAATGGGTTGATTCACACCCAATAGAGGAGTAGCCATTTTGCATCACCTTTCGAGGATAGGCGGACAAATCCGCGTGGAGCCTATCTCAGAACTCGCAGAAGTCAACGCATGAGCTGTGGAAAGGGAATAAGAGTGCTTTGAGAAGACTAGCACCGCGGACCAGAACGCCGCAAACAGCGGTGAAGCAGGCTGCAAGCAGGGCTCCCTGCAAGTGGTGTTTAGCCAGTACGTCCGACTTCAACAAATGATTTGAGCCGAGCGAGAGCGTGATCCCACTGCTCGGAGATCGACGTGAGGTAGTCGCGGACTTTCTGCACAGGATGAGTGCGCAGCCGGAAAGTTGCATATTTCTTACCCGCGATGTTCTGTGGATGCTGTTGTGAGGACGACAGCGATTTTTTTGGTACGTGCGGTCGTAATGGTGATGACGCTGATGAGAATGAAGAGCGTTCCGAGAATGGTGCGCGCGCCGAGAGGTTCGCCGGCGAAGAAGTATCCGATGAGGACGGCGACGACGGGATTGACGTAAGCGTAGGTTCCAACCGTGGTGGGCGATTGGTGGTGAATGAGCCAGAGGTAGGCTGTGAATCCCATGATCGAACCGGCGACGATGAGATAGGCCAGGGCGAGCCATGCGGTGGTTGAGACTGCAAGCAGTTGGAAGCGGTGAAATTCTCCGAATATGGCTGCTGCGAGGGTAAGCAGGATTCCGCCGGCGAGCATTTGCGCGCCGGAACTCATGACCTTCGACGATGGCAGAGGAAATTTGCGCGTGAGAATGGAGCCGACGGACCAGCTTATCGAGGCGAAGATGAGAGCTACGGCACCGATTCTGCTGATGGGTGCGCCGCCGAGGTTCAGCGAACGGCTGACAAGGACGGCGACTCCGGCGAGCCCGATTAGGAGTGCCAAAGTAAGGCGGAGCGTAAGCCGCTGGGTGCGCAGGAAAATAATTTCGGACAGAGCCATGAAGGCGGGGATGGTGGCCATCATGACGGCGGCGATGCCGGAGGGGACGCGCTGCTCGGCCCAGAAGAGAAGTCCGTAGTCGCCGACGAAGATGAGGAGCGCACAGACGAACACGGAAAGCCACTGGCGCGGCGTGGGTAGGGCTTCGCGGCGGATGAGCATCCAGCAGAGGAGGATGAGTCCAGCGAGAGAGAAACGGAGGGCGGCGCAGAGCAGCGGCGGGATTTGATGCACAGCGATGCGGATGGCGAGAAAGGTCGATCCCCAGACGAAATAGATGATGGCGAAAGCGAGGAGGGTCTTCCAGCGGGATGGGGTGGAAGTGGGCATGGGCTGATGATTCAGAGGGTAGCAGGAGGGATGGAGTGATTGTTAACATTGCATTCGAAAAATGAGTAAAAGAAACTCTATCCAAGAGTTATCTGAATATGTAGGATATGCCATATTATGGCCGCTAAGAAGATAGATGATCTTGAAGCCGTACGCTTGATCGTGGATACGGTCAAGGATTTCCCGAAGGAAGAGCAGCAGCGTATTTTCCGTTGGGCAATAGAAAAGCTAGAGCTTGTACTTTCTTGTGAGACTGTCACCGTGCCGTCACAAGCAGGAAGTGGTTCGCCTGCTCTGATCACCGCAGCTCCAGTACATACTCCGCGCTTAGTCGCCGAGAAGGTACCAAGTGATATCAAGACATTTATGCAAGAAAAAAAGCCGAGGAATGATATACAGTTTGCCGCAGCGGTTGCTTATTACTATCGATTTGAAGCTGTCCCGTCCGAACGTAAAGAAACCATCAGTAAAGAGGACCTTCAAGACGCCGCTCGCAAAGCTGGCCACGAGAGATTTGCTAACCCGCTCAACACATTAGGTAATGCTCATAAGCTTGGGTTGTTGGATAAAGGGTCGGAGAAGGCTACTTTTGTAATTAATTCCGTGGGTGAGAATCTCGTGGCGATGACACTGCCAGACGGTACTTCAGTGGCAAAATCTACAAAACGAAAGCCAGCGAGAAAAGCCGTGAAGAAAAAGATGCCGAGAAATGTTAAAGGGGC
>JASHRS010000266.1 GCA_030037215.1 Silvibacterium sp.
ACGTCGGCGACCGCGATTGACGCGGCGCTGACGGGCGTCATTCTGTGGCTGGCAGCGGTAATCGGCGGATGGTGCGAGAACTTTGCGGTCTATAACCGGATACCCGCGGCAATTGCGCAGCATCCGCTGGGCGCACGGGTGGGCAGGCAACGGATGCACCGGCTAGCCCACTGGGTTGCGAACAACACTGCGAGCTGGAGCACGAGCATTGTGCTCGGTTATCTGCTGGGATTTACGCCGGAGATCGCGCACTTCTTTGGTCTGCCTCTTGATGTGCGCCATGTGACGCTGAGTACCGGCATGTTTGCGCTGGCCGCGGCACGTTATGGAACGGCGGCTTTTGGCCACCACTGGTTTTATTTTGCTGTTGCCGGCATTGCTGTGACGTTTGTGCTGAACCTGGGAGTGAGCTTTGCGATTGCGTCGATTGTTGCCCTGCGCGCCTATGACGTGAAACACGCTGAGAGACTGGCGATTCTCAAATATGTGCTAGGGCAGATGGTGAGGCATCCGCTGCGGTTCCTCTATCCGATAGAGAGTGATACCGAGAGCACAAGAGAGGTCGGTGTGGCGGCCCCGGACGCGCCGGCGGCCGATAAGTGACGTTAATTCTTCTGATGGAAGATTGCGCTGTTGATGTCGGGCCAGAATTCCTTGACTATGAACGTTGCACCATCCAGGCTTACGTTTGTAAGCCAGCGTTGGCCGGTCTTGGTCCAGTCGCGCTCCTGCGAGGGGTAATAAAGGCCGGAGATGCCCGCTGCCGCGCCTGCGCCGACAATTTCCGAAGTGTTGAAGGTGTTGTTTCCGTTGTCAGTGCGGGTGATGAGAACACGGGAGAAAGAGTATGCGGTGCGCTTGAAGAAGCCTCCGTGGCCGAGCGTGTAGTAGCGCGAGTCCTGATGCAGCGCGGAAGGCAGGATGGCTTCAACCCAGTAATTTTCGTCAGCCTGGTCGGCAAAGGTGTGCCAGTAGTAACGCGCGTATCCAGCTGCACCCTGGTGAAACTCGGGGTAAGAGTTTTCCGCTTGGGCGACACCGGCAAGCATCCCGGCAAAGATAAAGGCGGAGTAGTCGAAGCTGTCCTGGGTTGCACCGATAAATTTTTCCTTTACCGACTGCGGAGGGAGTTTGACATTGACGGACACGGCACGGAAATTGGGGACGATGCCCAGAATGCGCTTCGTCTGCTTCCCTTTGAGGCTGTTATTGTCAGACGAGGAAGCTTGTTGTGGTGAAGGTGCGTCAGGCAAGGCAGCGGATGCAATAGAATCCTGCGCTCGCGCCTGCACAGATGCAAGGGCAGTACAAGCAAGGAAGATAAAAACGACGCTGCGATGAAAAAGACGCAAAAACGAACTCCTGCCTATCCTCGTTAAGACACGTATGGATAAGACGCGCATGATGCGCATTCGGTTTCAGATTAAGATGCTTCGGGCCTGCCTTAAGGTGAACAAACGAAGTCGTTCGTCAAAGAAATGAAGAAAATTTCATTTTGTCCTGCGCTGCGCGTGATGCAGACACTCCTTCAGAGCCTTCAGGCCGGCGATGATTGCTTCCCTGGGGATGGCATAGCCGAAACGGAGATGTCCTTCACCCTGCGCGCCGAAAACAACACCGGGAATGGTTGCGATGTGTCCTTTTTCAAGCAGCATCGATGAGACCTTGCGGCTGTCCTTGTCGAGGTTCGTGATGTTGGGAAACGCGTAAAAGGCGCCTTCGGGCATTTCACATTCCAGGCCAGCTTCGCGGAGGCCGCTGACGAGCAGATCGCGGCGCTCGCGGTACTGCTCACGACGCGCGTCGATGGTGATTTGCGGAATAGAAAGAGCTTCAAGCGCTGCCCACTGCATGGGCGTGGCTACGCCGTTGGTCGAATAAAGCACGAGCTTCCTGAGCGCAGTCATGTAGGGCTCTTTCGCTACGGCGTAGCCCACACGCCAGCCGGTCATTGCGTAGGATTTTGAAAATGTGTAGCAGGTAATGGTGCGCTGGAACATGCCTGGAAGCGACGCAATGGAAAAATGGCCGCTCTCGTAGACGAGATCTTCATAGGCTTCATCAGCGATGACGATGAGGTCGTTTTTGACGGCGAAGGCAGCGACCTCTTCGGCTTCAGAGCGCGAAAAGACCGTGCCGGAGGGGTTTTGCGGCGTGTTGTAGTAGATGGCGCGGGTGTGCGGCGTGGAAAACTGCTCGAGCGTTTTTGTGATTCCGTTGCGGCGGGCTGAGGCTGTGGGAACGAGCAGCGCGCGCGCCTCAGCGCCAGTGATCATGTCGCGAATTGGCGTCCAGAAGGGCGAAAAAAGAAGGACATCGTCGCCAGGATTGAGCACAGCCTGAAAAGCGGTAAAGAGCGCATGGGCACCGCCAGCGGTGATGATGACATCGTCGGGCTGCGCAGGGATGCGATTCTTTTCGCGCAGCTTTTTCGCGAGCGCCTCGCGAAGCGGCTCCAATCCGGAAGAGGGAGCGTAGCGGGTCTTGTTTTCGACGATTGCCTTGAGGAGCGCGTATTTGATGGTTTCCGGCGTTTCAAAGAAGGGCTCTCCGCCGTGAAAAGCGTGCACGGTTTGGCCTGAAGCGCGCAGATCGAGAACCTTGTTCCGTATCTGCACAATGTCGGAAAAGCCGACCTCATCCAACCGCTTTGCTACGCGCAGTGCGCTTTGTTTTGTTGTCATAGTCGCTGTCCTTCAATGCGGGCCCGAAGCATTCGAGTCGACTCAATAGCTTAGATCATCCGTGGTATTCTCCCAAACAAATGCATCGCCGCTCGACACTCTGGTTTGTTCTTGCCGCTGCGTGGTCTGTACTGCTGGTGCTGAATGTGTTCCGGCACCGCGAAGCAAATGTGGTGGTGATAGGCATCGCGGTTGCGGGATTTATCGCTGCCGGCGTGATCTATCGCCGACTGGAAACGAAGGCTGCGGGAAACAGGAAAAATCAGACAGCGAGAAGGCCGGAGTAGACGGCCATTCCGGCGACGGCGTCAACGCCGATGGCGTGGAGGGCCTCAATTTCGGATTGATTGCGGATTCCTCCTGCGACGATGAGCTGGCGCGTAGTGAGACGATGGAGCGCCTGTGCACGCTCGAAGGGGAAACCCTGGAGAGTGCCTTCTGTATCGACGTGCGTATATAGGAATGCGCCAGCATAGGGCTCAAGGGCACGGATGGCGTCCTCGGGCGTGAGGTTAACGTTGTCTTTCCAACCACGCACGGCAATTTTCCCATTCTTCGTATCGATGCCGGCGACGAGAGGTTCGCCTCCGATGGCTTCAGAGAGTGCGGCGGCTGTGTCCGTGGCGACCCCGTCGGCGTTGAACAGGACAGAGCCGAGGATGACGCGGCGTACTCCGGAGTCGAGTAGCAACTTTGCGTGCTCGGCCGTGCGGATGCCGCCGCCGACCTGGCATGGGAGACGTTTCGCGATTTTTGAGATAAGGTCAGCATTGCTTCCCTGGCGCATGGCGGCGTCGAGGTCGATGAGCTGGACGAGAGGATAGGCAGAGAAGCGGTCGATCCAATAGTCGAAGTTGTCAAAGGCGAGCTTCAGCTTTTCGCCCTGGACAAGCTGAACGATGCGTCCACCCATGAGGTCGATGGAGGGGATCAGCATGGAAGCCTCACAGGGACGCCGCTCTTCGCGATTTCTTCCTTGAGAGCGCGGGCGTCGGAGATTCCAAAGTGGAAGATGCTGGCGGCGAGCGCGGCGTCAGCCTTGCCGAGCTGGAAGACGTCGGCGAAGTGCGTTGCGTTGCCCGCGCCTCCGGAGGCAATAACGGGAATCTGAACGGCTTCGCTGACCTGAGCGGTCAGGTCGCAGTCGAAGCCGCCGCGTGTGCCGTCGGCGTCCATGGACGTGAGCAGGATTTCTCCAGCTCCCCGCTGCTCGGCTTCGCGAGCCCACTCGACGACACCGCGTCCGGTAGGCTTGCGTCCGCCTTCAACGAAGACTTCAGCGCCGGATACGGTGCGACGGCCGTCGATGGCGACAATGACGGCCTGGGCTCCGAAGCGCGCACCGATTTCATCGATGAGCTCTGGACGACGCAGTGCAGCGGAATTGATGCTGACTTTGTCGGCTCCGGCGTCGAAGACGGCGCTGGCGTCGTCGAGCGTACGGATGCCTCCGCCGACCGTGAAGGGAATAAAGAGACGCTTTGCAGTGCGCTGGACGGTGTCGAGCAGCGTGCCGCGGGCTTCGTGCGTAGCGGTGATATCGAGGAGGACGATTTCGTCGGCTCCGGATGCCGCGTGGCGGGCGGCGAGCTCGGCGGGGTCGCCGGCATCGATGAGATCGACGAACTGGATGCCTTTGACGACGCGCCCGTCTTTTACGTCGAGGCAGGCGATGATGCGGCGTGTCAGCATGAAAGCTCCACAAAATTGCGCAGGATGCGTAGGCCCGTGTCGCCGGATTTTTCGGGGTGGAACTGCACGCCGAAGATGTTGTCGCGTTCGACGGCAGCGGTGAAGGGTTCGCCGTAATTTGTAACCGCTACGGTTGCGTTTATGACAGGAGCACGGTAGGAGTGGGTGAAATAGACGAAGCTTCCATTTGGAACGCCAGCCATGAGGCGGGAGTTTTTGCGGATTTCGAGGGAATTCCAGCCGACATGCGGGATCTTTTTCCCTTCGGTGAAGCGCTCGCAAGGAACATCGAAGGTAGCGAAGCCGGAGCGATCCGGAGATTCGGTGCTGCCGGAGAAGAGCCATTGCAGGCCGACGCAGATGCCGAGAAAGGGAATGCCTGCGGCGGTACGTTCAGCGATGGCGTCTTTCAGGCCGTGGCTTTCGAGAAATTCTGTGGCAGCGAAGTGGCCGACGCCGGGAAGAACAATTTTGTCTGCACGGCGGACGGTTTTGGGGTCTTCGGTAGCGACGGCGTCAGCTCCGACGGCAGCAAGGGCCTTCATGACCGAGGTGGGGTTGCCGGCTTTGTAGTCGACGACGGCGATCATAGCAGTCCCTTGGTGGATGGCAGCATTTTGCCGAGCTGCTTGTCGCGTGAGCAGGCGACGCGCAGGGCGCGGGCGAAGGCTTTGAAGAGTGCTTCGATCTTATGGTGATTGGAGCGGCCGTAGACGGTTTTGAGGTGTACGTTGGCGCGGGCTCCACGGGCAAAACCCTCGAAGAAGTCTTCGACCAGCTCGGATTGGAGGTCGCCGACGAGACGTGTTTTTACTTTTGTCTTTACGACGGATGCGGTGCGTCCGCTGAGGTCGATGGCGGCGAGGCCGAGGGTTTCATCCATGGTCATGAGGAAATAGCCGGCGCGCAGGATGCCGCGCTTGTCGCCGAGGGCCTTATCGAAAGCTTCGCCGAGCGCGATGCCGACGTCTTCGACGGTGTGGTGCTGGTCGACGTCGAGGTCGCCTTTACAGGTGAGGTCGAGATCGAAGGCTCCGTGACGAGTGAAGAGCTCCAACATGTGATCGAAGAAGCGGATGCCGGTGGAGATTTTGTAACGGCCCGCACCTTCGATGGTGAGCTTGAGGTGAATCTCAGTCTCGCCGGTCTTGCGGTCGATGGCGGCTGTGCGTTTTTTTGTCACTCCGCGGCTCCGATCTCTTTCAACACTTCCTCCATTGCTTTCGCTCCCGCTGCAGTGTGCTCGCGGGTGCCGATAGTGATGCGCACGCAGCCGTCGCAGCCCGGATCAGCGGAGCGGTCGCGCACGAGGATGCCGCGCTGGTGCATGGCCTTGCAGAAGGCCGCGTGCTGCGGACCGATATATGTGAGCACGAAATTCGCACGAGAGGGCCAGTAGCGGACTCCAAGACGGTCGATGAATGCGGTGAATTCGTCGCGGGCGGCGAGGACTTCGGCAACGTACCAGTCGATGTAAGCCTGATCTTCAAGCGCGGCGGGCAGGCAGGCGAGTGCGAGCGAATTGACACTGTAGGGGGAGATGACGCGGCGCAGCCATTGCATCTGCTCTTCGGGCGCGGCGAGCAGGCCGAGCCGCAAGCCGGCCAATCCGTAGGCCTTGGAGAAGGTGCGGGCAACGATGAGGTTAGGCACGCGACCGATGAGGTCAATTACGCTCTGGCCGTGGAAGTGGAAGTAAGCTTCGTCGACGAGAACTACGGCATGTGGCGCGGCATTGAGGACGCGGAGGATGTCGTCGCGGCGCACGGCCTGGCCGGTGGGGCTGTTGGGGTTGGCGATGGCGATCAGTTTCGTAGCAGGACTGACGCACGCGAGCAGCGCTTCGAGCGGGAAACGGAATGCGTTGTCGGCCTGCACTTCAACAAGCTTTGCGTCCGTGCCCGAAGCGTAGACGGCATACATGGAGTAGGTGGGGACGGGCAGAAGCATTTCGCCGCCGGCGTCGAGGTAAGTCTGGCAGAGGACATGAATGGCTTCATCCACCCCGTTGGTGAGCAGGACGTGATCGGGCTTGAGACCGAGGTGGGCGGCAGCGATGCGCTCGACGTGTCCGCGCTCAGGATACATGGTGAGCTCAGCACGGGAGATGCGGGCGAGCGTCTCCAGAACTTTCGGCGAGCAGGCGAATGTATTTTCGTTGAAGTCGAGGCGCACGCCGCTGCGGTTGCCGAGCGGAGGATGGTAGTCCTTCATGCGGCGGATGAGATCGCGGGGTTGCGGAATAGTGACGGCCGGATTATTCATTGAGTCCTCGCGCGCGGATAGCTTCGGCGTGGCCGAGGAGGCCTTCGGCTTCGGCCAGAGCAATGGCTGACGGGCCGAGACGGCGGAGGCCTTCGGGCTGATATTCCTGCACAGTGATGACTTTGAGGAAGTCCATGACGCTGAGGCCGCCGCGCACGCGCGCCAGGCCGCCTGTGGGAAGCGTGTGGTTGGGGCCGGAGACATAGTCGCCGAGCGGCTGCGCAGACCAGCGGCCGACAAAGACAGAGCCGGCGTTTTTGACCCAGAAGAGATCTTCCATGGCGTCGACGGTGAGGTGTTCGGGTGCGAGCGCATTGGTGCGGGCGCGGGCTTCGTCGAGCGTGGAAGCAACGATGGCTGCACCGCTGCGGGCGAGGGATTCGGCTGCGGTCTTGTTGGTGCGGGCGCGCTGCTTGACGCTGTCGATGACAGCTTTGGCGAGATCGGTATTCGTCGTGACGAAGATGGCCTGAGCGTCGGGGTCATGCTCAGCCTGGGCGACGAGGTCGGAGGCGATTTCGTGGGGGTTGCCGTTCTCGCTGGTGACAACGATTTCGGTTGGGCCGGCGAGCATGTCGATAGCGCAGTCGAAGGCAACAGATTTTTTGGCGGCGGTGACAAAGGCGTTGCCGGGACCGACGATCTTGTCGACGCGAGCGATGGATTTTGTGCCATAGGCAAGCGCGGCAATGGCATGGGCTCCGCCAACGCGGTAGAACTCAGTGATGCCGAGCATGGCAGCCGCGGCGAGAGTCTCCGGCGCGGGGCGCGGAGAGACCACTACGATGCGCTCGACACCGGCGACCTGTGCGGGGATGACAGTCATCAGCAACGTTGAGGGCAACGGGTAGCGTCCGCTCGGGACGTAGCAGCCGATGTTGCCGATGGGCTGGATGCGCTGGCCGACAATGACGCCAGCGGCCGGCGAGAAGTTCCAGTCTTTAGGACGCTGGTGCTCGGCGAAGGCGCGTATATTTTTGGCGGCGGTGCGCAGGGCGCGCTCGAAGGCGGGGGAGATGTTGTCGAGCGCATCCTGCATCTCGTCCAGGGAAATTTGTAACTGTGATGGTTGCAGATTGCCGTCGAATTTTGCGGCATAACGGCGGAGGGCTGCGTCTCCGTCTTTGCGGACGCCGTCAACGATGCGTTTTGCGGTGGGCAGAGCGCGCTCCCAAGCGGCAGTGCGGCGCGCAAGCAGCAGGTCCAGCTGTTTGCGGCCGGTCGAGGCGCCGCGTCCCGCCAGTGAGATGAGCTTCATGGTTAAAGAACCACCTTGTTCAGCGGATATTCGACGATTCCGGTCGCGCCAGCGGCCTTGAGTTTGGGAACAACCTCGCGCACAACACCCTCTTCGAGGATAGTGTTGAGAGCGACCCATTCGGAGTTGCTGAGCTCGGAGACAGTGGGTGAGTTAAGCGCGGGCAGGATGTCGAGGATGGTCGGCAGGTCTGCTTTGCGCGCATTGAGCATGAGACCGACCTGGCCCTGCGCGTCGATGGCTGCGTTGAGCATTAGCGCGAGGCTGTCGATCTTGTGTTTTTTCCAGGAATCTTCATAGGCAGCGAGGTTCGCAATGAGGTGCGTTTCGCTTTCCATGAGGGTGTCGATGATGCGGAGGCGGTTGGCACGGAGCGAGCTGCCGGTTTCAGTGACTTCGACGATGGCGTCGGCGAGGGTGGGCGGTTTGACTTCGGTGGCGCCCCAGCTGAACTCCACTTTTACGGGAATGTTCTTCGAGGCGAAGTAACGTTTGGAGACTTCGACGAGTTCGGTGGCGATGGTCTTTCCGGCGAGGTCTTCGGCTTTCTGGTACTGAGAGTCCTCGGGGACAGCGAGCACCCAGCGAACTTTCTGGCGGCTCTGCTTGGAGTAGACGAGACTGGTGACGCTTTTTACATCCCGCCCGCTTTCGATCACCCAGTCGATGCCGGTGAGACCGGCGTCGAGCACGCCCTTGTCGACGTAGCGGGCCATCTCCTGTGCGCGGATGAGCATGCATTCGATTTCCGAGTCGTCAATGGTGGGAAAGTAGGAGCGGCCGTTTGCAAAAATGCGCCAGCCGGCACGCTCGAAGAGAGCGATAGTGGCGTCTTGCAGGCTGCCTTTGGGGATGCCGAGTTTGAGCTTGTTAGCCATTAACGGGACTCCTGTGAGACGGGTAGCGCAATGGATTTGGTGAAGCAACTGACGGTGCCCTCGTGGCAGACGAGGCCGTCACCTTCAACCTCCACTTTGAAGAGTAGCGTGTCATTGTCGCAGTCGGTGGCAGCGCTGAGAATGCGCAGACGGTTACCGCTGGTTTCGCCCTTCATCCAGAGCTTCTGGCGGGTGCGGCTCCAGAAGGTGACGAAGCCGGTTTCGAGGGTCTTCTGATAGCTGGTTTCGTTGAGAAAGCCGACCATGAGAACCTGTCCGGTTTTGGCGTCCTGCACGATACCGGGGACGAGGTTGCCCTCGACCTTTGAGAAATCAATCTTTATGCCGGTTGTTTCCACTGAATTTGTAGTGCTCATTTTCCTGATCCTTGAATTTCTTTCCTATTTTCATGAAATTTTGCCTGAACGTAAAAAGCCCGCCGGGCTTGGCGCCGGCGGGCTTCTATGATCCTCTGGTTCAGGCCGTTAACTCAGGCCGCAGACAGATTCGCCGGCACACTCGTCGCGTGATGATGGTGCTGACGATGATTGGTGCGAATCTGCATCTGGAACCAAGTTACTGTGCGCGAAGAAAGATGTCAACTGGCAGACTTTTTGGGTAGTGGCTCAATTTCAAATTGAGCCACTACCACTTTTTCGCGCGGCCGGTGGGCGGCTTCTTTGCCGCGGGTTTCTTCGCTGCGACTTTGACGGATTTCTTCGCCGCTTTTTTTACCGGAGCGGATTTTTTGGAAGCTGGCTTGGCGGTGGTCTTCTTTGGAAGTTTTTTTCTGACTTCCAGAGTCTTCTTTGTGAGCGCGGCCTTCAGTTCGTCGAGGTCGAGCTTTCGCGCCGATTTGCGCAGGCGTTCGATGTCGTAGAAGAAGCGCTTTTCTTCGAGGAAGACGTGGACGACAAAGTCGACGTAGTCGAGGAGAATCCATTCAGCGACGCGGCGGCCTTCGACGGAATTTGGATAGGCTCCGAAGTCGCGCTTGAGACGCAGTTCGATTTCGTCGGCGATGGCTTCGGTCTGGCGGGTGTTGGCTCCGCTGGTGATGACGAAGAAGTCGGTGAATCCGGAATCCTGCGGGTCGAGTTCAAGTATCCGGGTGTCGATGCCTTTTTTCTCGTCGCTTACCGCGGCCGCAGTAAGCACCATGTTACGAACTTCGTTCGATGCCATCCTGTTGAGGTTCCTCACTTTATGCAGCCGAGAGCTTTGGGCTGCAAGCTTTCATTTTATAGATGCACGTAGAGATGGTGCTCGCGAATATATTTGGCGACTTGAGGATTGAGAACGCGGCCCGCGGCGGCCTGTCCCTGGAGGACGGCGCGAATTTCAGTGGCGGAGACGTGTTCTGCGAGATCTGTGAGCAGGTAGAGCGTCGAAGCGTAACCGTCCCTGGCCAGCTTGAAAAGCTGGACGCCGGGAATATCAGAAACAAATGGTTTTGCGGAGATGCTCTTAGGAAGGGCGACTTTGATATTGGACAGATCGAAGCCGGGACGCGCGCCAACGATGAAGTCGCAGGCAATGAGCACGTCGGCTGGGCGGTGCCAGTTGCCGATGGTTAGGAACGAATCGGCGCCGAGGATACAAAAGAGCGCGTCGGCAGAATTGAGCTGCTGACGAAGGGCGGTGAGAGTGTCGATGGTGTAGTTGGAGCGGCCGTCGGCACGCGGGGCATCGAGGAGCGAGATTTCGACTCCCGGTTCGCCGGCGAAGGCAAGGCGAGTCATAGCGACGCGGTCGTCAAAGCCAGCGGGAGGGGTCTCGTGCTTGAGGGGCTGCACGGCAACGGGCGCGACAAGGATGCGGTCGAGCGAGAGCCGCTCGCGCGCGAGCCGTGCCAAGGCGACGTGGCCGCGGTGTGGAGGGTCGAAGGTACCTCCGAAGAGCGCGATGCGCATGTTGCTTCCATCCTAAACTTGGTGGCGGCCCAGTTATGCTGGAGAGGCGCATGAGATACGCGGCATATATCGGGCTGGGGTCGAATCTGCCGTCGTCGTCGGGAGATTCCGCGGAGACAGTACGGACAGCAATGGGAACGCTTGCAGCGCTGGGCAGTGTGGCTGCGCAGTCGTCGTTGTACCGGACGGCTCCGGTGGGATACCAAGAGCAGCCGGATTTTATCAATGCGGTTGTAGCGCTTGAGACGGAGTTTGAGCCGCAGACCCTATTGCGGAAGATGCTGGCAGTGGAGCGCAGCTTTGGGCGCGACAGGCGCGCAAGCGTACCTAAGGGGCCACGAACGCTGGACCTGGACATGCTGCTGGTGCTGGATGCCGGGAATGCGGTAGTTCTTGAGTCGGATGCGCTGACGCTGCCGCATCCCGAGATGGCGAAGAGACGTTTTGTGCTGGAACCGCTGTCGGAGATTGCACCGGAGTTGCTGCATCCAGTGCTGGGGAAGACAGTGCTGGAATTGCTGGATGAGCTGCCAGATCGCGACGAGGGCGTGGTGGGATAGAGTGACTTTACCCTTCCCATCCATCGCACATGATGTCCGATGGATGGCGCCGATGGGTTCTGTTATTTGGTTTTGATATGCAGGTCGATTGTGACCAGCTTGCGCGAGTCGTAGGAGCTGATGGTGCGGGTAGAGCTCTTCGTGTTTTTGTATTGCGCCCAGACCTTGTAGTCGGTGTCGGTGGCCAGTTGACCGAAGCGATAGCTTCCGTCATTTGTGGAGATGAAGCTGCGGATCGTGTTCGTTTTGTTGTCCTGCAGGTAGACGATTGCGCCGGAGAGAGGTGTTTCTTCGCTGCTCAGGATTTTGCCCTGGAGCGTTTTCGAGGCATTGCTTTGCGCGAGGGCTACAGCGGAAACCAAGGCGATAAAAAGCAAGACGAACGATGCAAGAGCAAGGGAGCGGTGAAAGAGTCTATTCATTCGTCTACTCTTCCTCATCCTCGTCGCCGGAGAGCTTGTCATCGTCGTCGTAGTCTTCTTCAACCTTGACGATTTCCAGCGGGTCGGTGGCAATCACTTCGAATTCAGTCCCGCATTCGTCGCAGACGATGACATCCCCTTCCTCGACCTCGTCAGCTTCGAAATCGAGCAGGCTTTCGCATTCAGGGCAAATTGGCATATTTCCTCCAGGGAGAAAGACCCCTTATTGAACCATGTTTTGCTTGCTGCATACTGTAACTTCGTTAATGTTGAAGAGAACCGGCTGGCACGTCAAGCCAGCATAGTGTCAATTTTTACTCAGATTAGACGGAAGGAGTTTCGGAATGGACCACCATCTAGTTTTCTCCGGTCGTTTCCGCAGAGTTGCGCCGGGGCTTGCCCTTGTTATTGTGCTGCTGGCGATTACGGTTTCCGGAGCTGCTGCGTCGGGTAGTGCGAGCGAGCGTGATCTGGATGTTGCGGGTGCGCCGATTCAGCCGGCTCCAGTCGATCCGAGCCTTGAGAAGGCGCTGAGCCAGATATCATCGGCGCGGATTCAGCACACGATCGAGACGCTTGTGGGTTTTTATACGCGCAGCACTCTATCCAGTATGGAGACGGATTTGCCGAAAGGCGAGGGCGTGACGGCAGCGGCGGACTGGATTGCGGGCGAACTGAACCGGTACTCGGCTGCCTGCGGAGGGTGCCTGGAGGTAAAGCGCGATACGTTTACCGAGCCACCGCAGAGCGGGCCACATGCGCGGATTGTGCGGCCGACGACGATCACCAACGTATACGCGGTGTTGCGCGGAACGGATCCAGCGCAGGCGAGGCGCGTGATTCTGGTGACCGGCCATTACGACTCGCGCAATACGGATGTGATGGACGATCATGGAGCGGCTCCGGGAGCAAACGACGATGCGAGCGGCGTGGCGGTGAGCCTGGAGTGCGCGCGCGTGCTCTCAAAGCTGAAATTCCCAGCGACGCTGGTGTTTGCCACGGTAGCGGGTGAAGAGCAGGGACTGAACGGCAGTGCGCATCTGGCGAAGCTGGCCAAGGATGAGGGCTGGCAGATCGAAGGCGTGCTGAATAACGACATTGTGGGCGGCAATACAACGCCGGGAGATAAGTTTCAGGACAAGTCCGCAGTCCGGGTATTTTCTGAAGGCATTCCCGCGACGGCGACTCCGGAGGAGGTTCGCAGGCTGGTGATGCTGGGCTATGACAGCGACTCGCCTTCGCGCGAGCTGGCACGAGCTGTAACGGATGTAGCCCGGACGTATGACGCAACACCAGAGGCCACGGCGATTCATCCGGTGCTCGAGTTCCGGCTGGACCGCTTTCTGCGCGGAGGCGATCACTATTCGTTTAACAAAGAGGGATTTGCAGCGGTGCGGTTTACGGAGTGGCGCGAGGATTTTAACCATCAGCACCAGAACGTGCGGACAGAGAACGGCGTGGAGTACGGCGACCTGCTGAAGTTTGTGGATTTCCATTATGTCGCGCGGGTGTCGCGGATCAATGCCGCTACGCTGGCTACGCTGGCTGCTGCGCCTCCAGCTCCGGTGAATGTGGTGGTGGTGACGAGCAATCTGGACAATAACTCGACGCTGCGCTGGTCGGCGGGTGAGGGCGCGCCTGCGGGCACGAAGTATGAGGTTTTGTGGCGCCCGCTGTCGGCTCCGAACTGGCAGCGGCTTACCAGAGACGGAATTCAAGCGCCGGGGAGCACCGGCGGGGAGTATTCGGTCACCCTGCCGATTTCGAAGGACAACGCGATCTTTGGGGTACGAGCGGTCGATGCGGCAGGCCACGCGAGCCTGGCTGTGGTGCCGATGCCGGTGCGCTAAATCTGAGACAATCGAAACAGTCTGTATGCCACGCTCTGCCGGCCTTCTCGCATTTCCCGACTTCAGGGGATTCACGCGTCAACTGATCCTCTGGAACCTTGGGACGTATTTTGCGCTGCTGCTGCTGGGAGTGGCGTCGGGCGCGGCGGCATTCAATGTTGTCAGCTGGACGGCGCTGATCCCGTCTGCGGTTTTCCATGGGTACATCTGGCAACTGATCACCTACAGTTTTGTAAATCAGGGGATTCTCAACACTGCCTTCGCGCTGCTGTCGCTGTGGTTTCTGGGCAGCTTTCTCGAGGGTATTCACGGATCGCGCTGGCTGGCGGAGATTTATTTTGTTTCCGTGCTGGGAGCGGGGCTGGCTGCGCTTGCGCTTTATGCAGCGATGCCATCCGAAGCCGTGGCCCTTGCCGGGTGCTGGGGCGGTATCTTCGGGCTGCTGGTTGCATTCGGAGTCCTTTACGGCGATCAGGAATTCATGATGTTTCCGCTGCCGATGATGATCAAAGCAAAATACCTGGTCTGGGTATACATGCTGATCACGCTGGCGATGTTGTTCTCGAGCGAACGCGCATTTGCGTTTTCACAGCTTGGAGGGGCGCTGTTCGGGTATCTGTACATCAAGTTTGCACCGCGGCGAGGTTTTGCGAAGGCGTCGAGCGAACAGTACTTCGGGCTTCGCAACAACTACTACCGGTGGAAGCGGCGGAGAGCTGCGAAGAAATTTGAAGTGTACATGCGCAAGCAGAACCGTGAAGTGAGCTTCGATAAAGAAGGCCGGTATATCGATCCTGACAAGGATCCGAACGACCGGCGCTGGATGAATTAGGCGTCCGCTTTTTCCGAATGAACGTGAATATCGTTCACGACCTGCACGAGACGGCGGCAGAAAGCCGGCCAGTTGAGATCGGTTTCGTACGATGACCGGGCGAGCCGGGCCAGGCGTTCATATTCCGGGCGATCGAGATAGTTTTTCACTGCCCACTCCGCATAGACCCCTATGGGCGCATCAAGGGGCGGTGTGATGCCCCATTCGCCGCGCACAGCTTCGCGGACACCGCCTGTATCTGAGGCCATGACAGGAAGGCCGTAGGCCGCAGCCTCGGCAAAGACGATTCCGAAGGCCTCGGCACGTGTAGGCAGGATGAAGAAGTCGCTGGAGCCAAAGAGCTGCCATAATTTTTCGGCCTCTTCCGGGACATCCTTGCGCAGCATTCCGTATCGCTTGACGAACGGCGGGAGGCCGTCCGGAGGATTGCAACCGGCTATGTGCAGCTCGACCGCTACCTGGCATTCAATCTCAGACGCTACTTTCACAGCGATGTCTCCGCCTTTGCGCTCCCACTCCTTGCCAACGAAGAGAAGCTTCATCGGCGCCTGGCCACGTCGCAGGAGAAAAGAGGCGATGTCCTGGCGGGTAGGTGGAGTTACGAAACTTGCCCCCAAGGGAGCCACGCTCACTTTCTGTGGGGAGATTCCGAAATCGTTGACGGCACTTGAGGCTGCCCATTGCGAGCTGTAGATCGCGTGATTGCAGCGCTGCAGGGCCCTCTGTTCAAGTTCCATACCACCGCGGATGGTAGGTGTCGACTGCCAGCTCCGTTCATAGCCGACGTAATAGTCGAGGACCTGCGGCCAGGTTGCATCGTGAATGACGATGACCGGAGATTCGGTTTCGAGATAGGCCCCATTGGCCAAGTAGGTGACGATTACCGCATCTACGGGGCCGAGTTCTTTGAGCCTGCGGTTGGCGTCCTTTGCCTGCATGCGGGCAACCTGCGGATCGCGACCCAGAATGTAATTCTTTTTCAGCACATACCGGTAAAACGCGCTTCGCAAGCGAGGCACGACAGGGCCATGAGGCTGCAGATTGCCGACGGGGATAACTTCGTGGCCCAGTTCGCGCAGAGTGCGCCCGATGTTCAGGGGAATTCCGGACCAGAGAGACTCGGAGAGCGGGTCTCCATGATGCAGGAACGCAAATTTCACGAGACTCTCCGGCAATTATCTTTAATGCAGGGTTCTGAGGCGTTCAGCAAGTAGTATTACCTTAAATTTTCAGGCGGTGTGGCGCAAGATTTCGATGAGGGAAGAGAAGTTGTTCCGTGTGCATAGCAGTGGCCTGCTTTGCGCCAACCATGTATCGTGAATATTTGCAGATACTGCGATGTTTTCAGAAATTGAGGTTTGAATAAGCAGCGTGACTTTGAGAATTCGCCCCATCTACGCATTCCTGACACTCACTGCATTTTTTTTCATCTCTGCGGTCCTTCACGCGCAAGTAACGGCGACGGCTCCAGTGACTGAGGCGCCAGAATATAACAACCGCTGGGATATCTTTGGCGGGGCGCAGTACTCGCACTTCAATCCCAGCCCCGGGCGCAATATTGCAGCCAATAACCTGCTGGGATGGAATGGAACGCTTACAGCATATCTGCGGCCGTTGTGGGGCATCGAAATGGGAACGCGCGGGCTGTATGGCGATATGAGTGTTCCTGCCAATCCTTACAATGTTCCAGCGAGCCCCAGGATGTCGGAAAACCTATTTTTATTTGGACCGACTTTCCGGTTTATCCGCAGAGATAACTATGCGGCCGGCCTGCATGGGCTGGTAGGCGCGGCATACGGATCGTTTGACAAGGATTTTCCCCAGGGCGTGCAGCCAAACACGGTGGGAATTTACAACAATAAGCTGGCCTTCGGCGCAGCGGTTGGCGCGTGGGGCGATTACAACCTTACAACCAAGCTGGCAGTGCGCGTGATTGCCGACTATATGCCGACTCGCTATGGGTACACGCAGCAGAACGAGTTTGCGGGATCGGTGGGCATTGTGTATAAGTTCGGGGCGATCAGAAAGTAGGACTTGCCCCTTCGGCTTCACTCAGGGTAGGCTCCGGGCGTGCACGCTTCGCGCAAGATACAAATGAAAAGCGGTCAGAAAAACGCTGACCGCTTTTTATTGCGTGCTGAAGTCTGATCAGGCCTTCGTTGGACGGATATGGAGCTCGCGAAGCTGCTGTTCGCTGACCGGAGTGGGCGCGTCGACCATCAGGTCGATGGCTTTGGCGGTCTTGGGGAAAGCGATCACCTCGCGCAGACTCGATGCTCCAGCGAGAATCATGACAACACGATCGAGGCCGAGAGCGATGCCGCCGTGCGGCGGGGTTCCGTACTGGAGCGCTTCGAGGAAGAAGCCGAAACGGGATTTCGCTTCCTCATCGGACATGCCGATGGAGCGGAATATTTCCTGCTGAATGCTTTGCTGATGGATACGGATGGAGCCGGAGCCCAGCTCGAGGCCGTTCATGGCGAGATCGTAGTAACGGGCGCGCACCGATGCGGGATCGGAAACGAGGCGGTCCATGTCCTCCTCGTGGGGTGAAGTGAAGGGATGGTGTGCGGGCATCCACTTTCCGGTGGCTTCGTCGTGCTCGAACATAGGGAAGTCGGTGACCCAGATGGGGCGGAAGGCCTGTGAGCCGTCGACTGTACCGGTGTTGCGGGCCTCGTTGGTGACAATGGCATCGGTGACGGCGAAGGCTCCGTGGCGGTCGGCATATTTTTTCGCGAGCTCAACGCGGAAGTTTCCGGCGGCGGAGTAGACGGCGATTTCGCGCTCGGAAAGGCGGCCGGCGGTTTTGGTGTCGGACGCGGTGATGTGGTGCGCGGTGTCTCCGGCGACGATGATGAGCAGGTCGTCAGGCTGCGCTGAGGCGAGTTCGCGGACTTTTGTTGCGGCCTCGGGGAATCCCTTTTCTAGGCGCTTGAGGTCGTCGATGTATTTTGCGCCCTTGCGCGTGTCGAAGAGCGGCTTGTTATCGTCGCGCTCCTTGCGGGAGAGCTCGCCGACTTTAGGGATGCGCAGAGCGATGACAGGCAGCGCGGGATCGATGGCAAGAGCGGCTAGATTTTCGGGCGTGAAGGTGGCCTTTACGTCAGAGAGGCCGGGAAGGCGCAGGTCGGGCTTGTCGATGCCGTAGTTGCGCATCGCCTCATCGTAGGTGATCTGCGGAAAGGGCGTGGGCAGATGGATGCCGACGGCCTTGAAAGCGGTAGAGAGGAAGCCTTCGACGACGCGGAAGATGGTCTCCTGTTGCGGGAAGGTCATTTCCAGGTCGATCTGCGTGAACTCGGGCTGGCGGTCGGCACGCAGGTCTTCGTCGCGGAAGCAGCGGGCGATCTGGAAGTAGCGGTCGAGGCCGGAGATCATGAGAATTTGCTTGAAGAGTTGCGGCGACTGTGGGAGCGCGTAGAACTCGCCGGGATGGACGCGGCTGGGCACAAGATAATCACGCGCGCCTTCGGGCGTGGAGCGCGTCATGTAGGGGGTTTCGATCTCGTAGAAGCCCTCCGAGGAGAGATAGTCACGAACGGCAAGGGCGACTTTGTGGCGCACTTCGAGGTTGTGCTGCATCTCGGGACGGCGCAGGTCGAGGTAGCGGTACTTGAGGCGGACTTCCTCGTTGGCGATGGCGTCCTCGGCAGGCGAGAATGGCGGGACTTTTGCGTCATTGAGGATGCGCAACTCGTCGGCGACGATTTCGATTTCACCGGTGGGCATCCTGGGGTTGATGACGTCTTTGCCGCGCAGACGCACCTTGCCGACGGCGGCGACGACGTATTCGGGACGCGACTGATCGGCCTTGGCGTGCGCGGTGGCGCTCAAGTCCTTGTCGAGGACGATCTGTGTGATTCCAAATCGGTCGCGCAGGTCGAGGAAGATGAGGTTGCCGTGGTCACGGCGGCGGTTGACCCATCCGAGAAGGACGACAGATTTACCGGCGTCGGAGGCGCGGAGTTCTCCGCAATTGTGAGTGCGCGTCAATGTGCCAAGAAAGTCCAGCAAGTTTTTAGTTCCCTGTTTCTTATGGGTGTGATTTGAGGGTCCGCGCGAGTTCAGCGCGTGGGATTTTGGTTTGTTCGCCGGTGGCGAAGTCCTTCACTGTCAGAATACCGGAGCGGAGCTCATCTTCGCCGAACAACACAATCTTTCGAGCGAGCTTGTTGGCGATTTCGAAGGATTTTTTGAGGCGGAACGAGCCGTCTCCCAACTCGATGTGAAGGCCGGAGCGGCGCAGATCGCGTGCAAGTTCCAGTGCAGCGGGGTTCTGGGCCTCGCCGAGCGGCGCGATAAAAGCGTCGGCGAGTGCGGCCTGCTGCTGCTCCTGCTCCTGCTGGGCCTGAAGCGTTAGAACGAGGCGGTCGAGGCCGATGGCGAAACCGATGCCCGGAGCCTTGGGGCCGCCGATGGCCTCCGACAGGCCGTCGTAGCGTCCGCCGCCGAGGAGTGCGTTCTGCGCGCCGAGACCGCTGTGGGTGAATTCAAAGGCGGTGCGGGTGTAGTAGTCGAGTCCGCGAACAAGGCGCGGGTTGACGTGGTAGGACACGCCGCAGGCGTCGAGCGCGGCAAGAACGGCGGTGAAGTGCGTCTTCGAGTCTTCATCGAGGTAGTCAGCGACTTTGGGAAGTTTCTCGATGATCTCCTGGTCTTGTGGATCCTTGGAATCGAGGACGCGGAGAGGATTGGTTTCGGCGCGGCGCTGGTTGTCCTCGCTCATTTTGTGTTTGACCGGAGCAAGCGCTTCGCGCAGAGCCGCGAGGTAGCGTGGCCGGTCGGTTGCGGAACCGACGGAGTTGATCTCCAACGTCCAGCCGGTGATGCCGAGCTCATTGAGAAGCGTAGCGAGCATTTCAAGAACTTCAGCGTCGCGCAGTGGTGACTCAGATCCAGCGCTAGGTGGGCCGATGACTTCGGCGCCGATCTGCCAGAACTGGCGGTAGCGGCCCTTCTGCGGACGCTCGCGACGGAACTGCGGGCCGATGTAGTAGAGCTTTTGCAGGAGTCCTGTTTCGCCGAGTTTGTGCTCGATATAGGCGCGGACGACTCCGGCAGTGTTTTCCGGGCGGAGGGTGAGGGACTGGGCTTTTTCTGACTGTGCGCGGGCGCGGTCGTCCCAGGTGTACATCTCCTTGGAGACGATGTCGGTTTCCTCGCCGACACCGCGTGCGAAGAGTTGTGTGTCCTCGAAGATAGGCGTACGGATTTCGCCAAAGTTGTAGCGGGCGAAGACGCGGCGAGCGGTTGCTTCGACGCGGTTCCAGAGTTCGGTTTCGGGCGGCAGAAGATCGCGTGTGCCGCGGACTGCTTTCAGGGTGCTCATGCGTAATCTAGGTGAACTTTCAGGATAGCAGGGGAAATTTTTTGCATTCCGAATCTGCTGCTGGTCCGTATATCAGAGTGAAGGGCAGATTTGGAGCAAAGGTCTGGGCGCAACGACTCCGGCTTTCTTGTGGGACACCTTGAGATTTGATCCGCAGCAGTTTCGCATCCTGATGCTGGAGCACCAGTCGATGGTGTTCAGCATTGCCCTGCGCATTCTCGGCGAGAGCGAAGCCGCTGAGGAGGTGGCGCAGGATGTGTTTCTGGAGCTGCACGGGAAGCTGGGTGAGCTTGAGTCGGAGGCGCACGTTATCCACTGGCTCCGGCGCGTGACGGTGCATCGCTCAATCGACGCGTTGCGGCGGCGGGAGCGGCGGATCGAGGTGCCGATGGACTGGAATGAGCTGCCAGAGATCAGCGAAGAGCCGGCGGGAGTTGGGGACCTACTCCAGGATAGATTGCGGCAACTGGTGGAGTCTCTACCGGTCGCGCAGAAGTCGGTGGTGGTGTTGCGCTATCAGGAAGACATGAGTCCAGACGAGATTGCTGCGGTGCTCGAAATGCCAGTGGCCACGGTGAAGAGCCATCTACAGCGAGGATTGCGGCTGCTGCGCGAAAAGGCTGCGCGCGTGCTGCGCTGAGGAAAGGACTGAAACATGATGTACGAATACGATGTGGAACTCGAGCAAGCTCTGTACGCCGCGCTGGCGCGTGTGCCTGCTCCGGACGATCTGATTGCCCGCGTGGAGGCCCGGCTGCTACATACAGCGCTTCCCGTGGTAAGTGTTCCCACATTTTCTCTGCTGAATTTGGGAGCCAGCAGCGGGTGGACGAGGCTCTTGTCGGCCGGGGTGCATACGGCGGCTGTTGCCGCGATTGTACTGCTGTTGTTCGAGGGACGGCACATGGTTTCACCTCCGCAGCGCAATCTAGGTGCGGTGGATGTCAGGCCGTTCATGCCAATGACCGCGAAGCTCGACCAGGCAATGGGAGGTGGCGGGGGTGGTGGCGCGCACAATCCGGTTGAGGCATCGAAAGGCCATTTACCGGAGATTGCAAAGGCGCAGATCACGCCTCCCCAACTGTTGCAAGTGGACAAGCCGAAGCTCGCCGTTCAGTCCACGGTGGTGATGCCGCAGGCGATCAAGCTGCCGGATACGAATCTGCCCAACATTGGCGTGCCGCAGTCTCCGCAGGTGGCTCTGGGTTCACAGGGCGTAGGCGCGAATTCAGGATTTGGTGATGGTATCGGCGGTGGAATCGGCAGTGGCAAGGGTAACGGCATTGGTCCGGGTGAAGGCGGCGGCTACGGCGGCGGAGTAATGCGTCCGGGCGGCGGTGTCTCGGCACCGGTGCTGATCTATTCGGTCGACCCGGAGTTTTCCGACGAGGCGCGGCGAGCGAAATATCAGGGAATCTGTGTTGTGGAACTGGTCGTTGATGCGACCGGCAGTCCGCAGGATGTGCACGTGGTGCGTTCGCTGGGCATGGGGCTGGATGAGAAAGCGGTGGAAGCGGTGAAACAATATCGCTTCAAGCCATCCTATTTCCAAGGGCATCCGGTTCCAGTGCGGATCAACGTCGAGGTAAACTTCCGGATTTACTGAAGGCAGCAGGCATTCTTTACACTGCTTCTATGCTCATCCCCATTACTACAGCCGGAGTTGCTGCGCTTGCCGCGGGTGGGTATCTGTATGCGGGGATGGCTCCGGGTTCACAGATTTTTGGGAAGACGCTGATTGCGGGGCATGATCCGGATGAGTTTGCGCTCACCTATGACGATGGGCCAAATGACGCATGCACAGAGGCATTGCTGGAGGTCTTGGCGCGGCATGAGGTGAAAGCGACGTTCTTCGTGATCGGACGGTTTGCGCGGGAACGCGTGGAGCTGGTACGGGGGATTCGCGCAGCGGGGCATGTGGTCGGGAATCATACGTGGACGCATCCGGTGCTGCTGCTGAAGTCTCCGGCGCAGGTACGGGACGAGCTTTCATCAACGAACAAGGCGCTCGAGGACATTCTGGGGGAAAAGGTGCGCTACTTCCGGCCTCCGTTTGGAGCGCGGAGACCGGATGTGCTGCGTGCGGCGCGGGAGCTGGGGCTGGTTTCGGTGATGTGGAACGCGATGGGGTATGACTGGAAGTCGACGACGGCGGAGCAGGTGCTTGCGAATCTGGCCAGAGGCATTCAGCGCAACCGACGGCGCGGAATGGGGTCGAATTTGCTGCTGCATGACGGCGGGCAGGCAGGGATCGGGCAGGACCGATGGCATACGGTGAAGGCGGCGGCGGCGCTGCTGGATGAGTGGCGCGGGAGGGTACGGTTCGTAACCGTGGCAGACTTTAATAAAAGCGCGGGACTCAGGACTGAGGGTTGAGTTGAATTCTCCCCGATTTCTTTCCCTTACTCTTTCGGATAACGTAAAACGCCAACGCGGCCAGAATGATGGCGAGGACGGCAAGCCCGGCGAGCATGTGGCGGTGCAGGATGACGGACAGCTCGCGGACAATCTGGGGGCCGTAGCGGATAACGAGCAGGGCTTCCACTCCGAAGCGAACGACGCGGCCAGTGAAAACGGCAAGCATGAAGTTCGCGACGCGCATCTCGAAAACGCCGGCACCGAAGACGAAGAGCTTCCAGGGCGTGGGCGGCGGCATCATGGATGGGATCATGAGAGCGAGGAACTCCTGGCGCTCGAATTTGTCGCGCAGTGATTCGTATTTTGTGCGGTTGATGCGCTTGAGCAGGAAGATTTCGCCTCCAGCGCGGCCAATGAAGTAGGGCACCAGACCGCCGATGGCAGAGCCGAGTGCGGCCATGAGCACGTAGAGGTAGAAGCGACGCGCGTCGTGCCATGCGTAGAAGGCGATGAAAGCGTCCATGGGCACAGGGATGGAGCTGGAGTCGAGCATGGAGAGGGCGCCGATTCCCCAAAAGCCAAGCGGGGCAAGCGCCTTGAGGAGCAATCCGCTGTATTTGTTGTAGAGGGCAAGCAGGTGCTTCACTCGGGGTCTCCGTTGTGCGCGGTTTCGGGGCTATGTTCCGTATTCCCGCTGAGCAGGTCGAGAGCGTGATGGATGAGCGGCAGGACAGCTTCGAGTGAAGTGACGGCTCCGCGGGGGCTGCCGGGCAGGTTGAGGATGAGCGCCTGGCCGAGGGTTCCGCAGATAGCGCGGCTAAGAGCAGCGTAAGGAGTTTCTCCCAATCCGACTGCACGCATGCGCTCGGACACACCCTCAATGAGGCGATCGCAGACGGCGTGCGTGGCTTCGGGGGTGACATCGTGGGGGCCGATGCCGGTTCCTCCTGTCGTAACGACGAGACGCGCACGAGCAGCTGCGGCGCGAAGTGCGTCTTCGATGGCGTGTTGCACGTCTGGTACTAAAAGTGGCGCAGCTGCGTCCAACCCATGCGCTTTGAGCACATTGGCGACGGCTGGTCCGGATAGGTCGTTGCGGCGCCCCTGGAAACAGGAGTCGCTCACAGTGAGAATTACGGCGGAAATCATCTTGAACGATTGTACGGGGCAGACGAATCAGCGAAGTTGTTTCGCCACAGTTTCCGGAATCGCAGGCAAAACTGCGGTGGGGAAAGACTGCAAAAAATGAGAGAATAACCATATCGGCTGCGGACTTCCAAGTCGTTGCCGTATACCGCTTTCCTGAGAATGCCGACCATAGAAGTCCCAACCAGTCCTCCACCGCAGGGCGCGCCGCCCGAACCACCACGCTTCCGACGGGTCAACCGCTATGAAGATTACGATCTTCATGACCTTCTGTCGGTTATCGACGAGCTGGAGGGCAGCCGCAACTGGGTAAGCCTGCGGGAAAAGCTATGGATCGCAATCATTATCCACATGATCGTGCTTTGGTTCCTGCTGTATGGGCCGAAATACATCTTCCATCAGCGGGTATATGTAAGGGATAACTCTGCGCTTCTGCGTGAAGAGCAGAAACAGATGACGTATCTGGAGACTCCGGACGACATCAAGCCGATGAAGCCGAAGCCGACACCGTTCATTTCAAACAAGAATCATGTGGCGGAGTCGCCACATCCCACGCTGGACAAAAAGACGCTGGAAGAGCTGGAGGCAATGAGACGTGCAGGCCCGCCTGTTCCCCAGCCTGCTCCGCAGCCTGTCGAGAAGCCAGCGCCGTCGGCTGCGCAGCCCGCGGCGCAACAGCCGAAGACTCCCGCGCAGCCTCTGCCCACGAATGCGAAGAGCGAGATTGAAGCTCCGACGCCTGCGCCGACGAGGCCGAATTTCAATACAGGAGCGAACACTCCAGGGCAGGAGATTCAGGAGATGGCGCGCAATGCCGCCCGCAGCGGGCAGTACGGCGGCGACATGGGCGCGGGCGCTCCATCCGAACATCCGGGCAACCAGGGCGCGGTGGACATCCTGAGCGACACGATGGGCGTAGACTTCGGCCCATATATCGAGCGTGTGATCTATGACACGAAGCGGGCATGGTACCCGATTATTCCCGAAGAGGCGCAGCCTCCGCTGAACAAGCAGGGCCGGGTGCAGATTCGATTCAAGATTCTACCGAATGGCAATATAGCGCCGGGTTCGATGGTGCTTGAGGGGCCGTCGGGCGATGTATCGCTGGACAAGGCTGCGTGGGCGGCAATAAATTATGCTGGTTATCCGCCGCTGCCAAAGGACTTCAAGGGTCCATATCTGGAACTGCGGTTCATCTTCCTCTACAACATCCGGCCAGGCGAGGAGTAAGCGGTTGAACGCTAGCGAACGGCTGCGCAAGCGGAGGGTTTCGGGATTGCTGTTAATGGCCGCCGTGATTCTGGTGATCGCGTTGCTTCGGGCAAACCCGCACGATGTTTTTCCGCACGGGTGGTGGCGGTTCTGGTGAGTTCTGCTCGAGAGCCGCTGCTGGTCGTGCTTTTGGGACCGACGGCAAGCGGAAAGACGGCTTTATCAATCGAGCTGGCGGAGCGGTTTAACGGCGAGATCGTGAGCTGTGATTCGGTGGCCGTCTATCGCGAAATGGAGATTGGGACGGCCAAGCCGTCGTCCGCAGAGCGCGCACGTGTGTCGCATCATTTGATCGATGTGTATGCTCCGGACGAGCACTCAACGGCAGGCGATTATGCGCGGCTGGGGCGCGAGGCGATCAACCAGATCGCGGGACGTGGACGCCTGCCGATTGTGACGGGTGGAACAGGGTTATATCTACGTGCACTGCTGGAGGGGTTATTTGCCGGGCCGCAGCGGTCACAGGAGCTGCGGACGCGTCTGGAGCGCAGTCATGCACGGCGTGGCGCAGGATGGCTGCAAAGGATTCTGCGCAGGCTAGATGTGGCGTCCGCGGAGCGGATTCATACCAACGATGTTCCGAAACTGATTCGGGCAATTGAAGTGTCGCTAGCGGAGCGGCGGCCTATGTCGGCGGTATGGCAGACCGGACGCGAGCCGCTGCGCGGCTTCAGGATTCTGCGGATTGGGCTGGAGCCGGAGCGCAATGCATTGTATGCACGGATCAATGAGCGCGCGAAACAGATGTTTGATGAAGGTTTAATTGAAGAGACGCGCAATCTGATCGCGAAGTACGGTGAGACACCGCGCGCGTTCGATTCGCTGGGCTATCGACAGGCACGGGCTGTGCTGTGCGGTGAGATGTCGCGCGAAGAAGCAGTCGCCGCAGCGCAGCAGGGGCATCGCAACTATGCAAAGCGGCAGCAGACGTGGTTCCGGCGCGAGCCCGATGTGTACTGGCTGAAAGGGTTCGGGGATGATCCGGCGATTGTGGCAGAAGCGGCAGAATTGGTGGAGCAAGCAGATCGCTGAATAGAGCGATCAGGGAATTAGCTGCCGGTGCTGAAGACCTGTTCGACCTGATTGTTGGCGACGCGGTAGATGGCGTATTGGCGTCCGGTCTGGTTTTCGAGAGCAAAGATAAGCTCAGCGCGATTGTCGGCGTCGGTGTCAACGGCGTCGATGAGTTTCATGCGAGGAATGATACTCAGCTCGCGCTCCGACGTGACCTGCTTGAAGAGAACGAGCGGCGTGCCGTTGAAATCAGGCTGTGCGATGAGCGTGATGTAGCGGGCTGCATCGCCACTTCCACTGGTTGCGGAGAAGACCAGAGTGGGCCCCGAGCCCCAGGTGAGGGCATAGGCCTTGAACTGCTCATCGGTGAGTACAGGAAGTGGCGGCGCAGCGGGCTTTCTGTGAGTGGTGCGAGAAGCGGTGCTACGAGGCGCAGAAGAGTTTGCGGCTTTTGCAGTTACATTCTCTGCAGACTTGGCAAGAATCTGCTGCGCCGCAGTCTCAAGAGCCGCCTGCATATTTTTTTCATCGTCTGGGGAGTTCCAGGAATAGATGTAGGAGTGTACCGGGCGGTTGACCGCGTCGGAGACGGCGACGATCTGCTCAAGGTTTTCCGGACGGCTTGCCAGCCTAGCGATGTCCGCTTTTGTCTCCGCGTCCAGTGACTCCGGGCTTTCCGGACGGCCGTATTCGAGATGCGGACGGTTAGGATCTGTGGCAGTGGTTGCAGTCTCGGGAGACTCGCCGCCGGATACACTTTCCGGTGCGCTGCTCGTATTGGGTTCTGATTTCGAGGGCTCGTGGAGAATGGGACGGTCGGGGTCGACGGGAGGCGCAGAGTTGGACGCTGTGTTGCTATCGGAAGATGTAGTTTGAGTTTGCGAGCTGTCGTCGCCAGTGCGGCGGTGCAAAGTCGGGTGCTCGGAATCGGTATCGGGCGCACTGGCCTGACTGGTGTTTGATGCGGTGGTCTTCGTTGTGCCGGAGCCAGGATTGGTATCTCCGGCAGGAACGTGTGCGAAATGTGGTTTGTCGTTGTCAGCGTCGTTTATAACCTGCGGCATATGTCGCGAGCGCGGGAGTTTGGCGTAGGTAGGCGCGATTGGCTTCTGATAATTGCCGATGGCGATCCATGAGCCTCCGACGTCAGAGGCGGCTTTGACATCGAATAATCCCTGGGGGGTTCCGGCAACCTGGAGCACATACTGGGTTCCGGTCTCGACGGTGAGCGGGACAGGCTGCGCGAGGTATAGACCGCCGGGCTCGTAACGTTCGCCGTCCCATACAGCAATAGGGATAAGGCGGCTGGCATTAGGCTTGGTGAGGTCACCCGTGTATTCGAGAACAGCAGTCGCGCGGAGTGTGGGTTTGTTGCTGCTCTGACTGGTGTCTACGCGGCCGACATATTGGGCACGTGCCGGCAAAGATGATCCGGCAAACAAGATGGCAGTCGCGAGCAGCAGCGGACAAACCATGATTCTTCCGTGTTTCCCGATCCGTGACATAGCGTGCTCGCCTAAGCAACAATCTATAAGACGCGGGAAAAGAGGGAAATGCCGCGCTAGTGTGTTTCTTAGAGGGAGCCGATGGAACTGCATAAGAAAGTTGCCGATTTCAGCCTTCAGGACGACCAGGAAAAAACTGTTCATCTGAGTGATTTTGCGGGCAAGCCAATAGTCCTGTTCTTTTACCCCAAAGCCGATACGCCGGGCTGCACGATTGAAGCCTGTGGCTTTCGGGATACGTTCAAAAAACTGCAGAAGGCGGGAGCTGTGGTGCTTGGCATCTCGCGCGATACGCCCAAGGCCCAGCGTAAATTCAGGGAGAAGTATGATTTGCCGTATTCACTACTGGCCGATGTGGACGAAAAGGTCTGCAAACAGTTTGACGTTTTGAAAGAGAAAAATATGTATGGGAAAAAGGTCATCGGCATCGAGCGGACTACGTTTTTGATCGGTCCCGACCTGACTCTGCTGAAGGTATTTCCCAAGGTAAAGCCTGAGGGCCATGCTGAAGAAGTGTTGGCAGCGCTCAAGGAGCTTTAGGCGTACCAATGTCTCGTATTCTCCCGCGACGGTTTTACTTCCGCTCCCCGGACTTTGTAGCGCGCGATCTGCTGGGGAAAGTTCTCGCACGGAGGTTGGGCGGTGAGTGGCTCACGGGTCGGATTGTTGAGACGGAGGCTTACTTTGGGAAGGACGATCCGGCAGCTCATGCCTTTGCGGGCAAGACGGCGCGCAATGCGGTTCTGTTCGGGCCTCCGGGGTTCGCCTATGTGTATTTCATCTATGGGATGTATTCGTGCCTGAATGTGTCGTGTGAGCCTGATGGAAAGCCGGGCGGCGTATTGTTCCGGGCGCTGGAGCCCTTGTCGGGGTTAGAGACAATGACACGGCTGCGCGGGCTAACAGCGGCGGCGAAGCCACAACTGCTTACATCGGGGCCGGGGCGGCTGTGCCAGGCGCTGGGCATCACGCGTGCTACGCACAACGGGCTGGATGTGACTTCCGACAAGTCCGAACTGCAGATTCGGGAGGACGGTTTTCGGCCCAAGTCGATTGCAGCGACGCCGCGGATCGGGGTTACGAAGGCAGCAGATTGGCCCCATAGGTTTGTTATTGAGGGGAATGAGTTTGTGTCGGGGTAACGGTATTTGCTGAGATTGGGGTCTCTTCTTGTTTCGCCCCAATTAAATACATAGCCAGCCAGAACGGCGCAGGCCAGAGGTTCCATTTTGAACGCACGTCGGCTCCGAGAAATATCTGGAGCAGGATGAGGGCGCTCGCTGAGGCAAGGACGATTGTGAATGCCCGCGAGCGGGCGCGATATGCTGCGTGTAGCATCGCGGGGATGAGGATCGACTGGTCGATGAGCCAGGTGTAAGGCGCGACGAAAATGGAGACGAGCATGAGCAGCGATCCATGCTCCATCCAGTTCCATTCGCGACGGTATTTCCGGAAGTAATAAAGTGCCCAAAGGCAGCCGAGGACCGCCGGGATGAACTGAATCCACATGGCGCGGGAGTCAATGCTGCGTCGCAGGACAACGCTGAGGCACGGGATAAATTCGCGAGCGATGCGCGGCGCGAAGGCGTGCATCATGTCGCGGTATTGGGTCCAGGCGCGCGGATCGAGCAGCAGGGTGAGAACTGTGGCTGCAGCACAGGCAGCAGCAGCGCCGATAATGATTCGATAGCATTTTGTCGCAAGAATCCATGCAAGAAGAGCGACACCGAAGGGCAGAAAGAGATGCGGTTTGACGGCGCAGAGCCAGAGGCTGGCTCCTGCGTAAGCTGGATGTGTGCGGTGCAGGCGCAGGAAGAGCGCGAGGCCCAGAAGCGCAAAGACGGGAATCTGCCCGGTGAGAATACAGGCGATGGCAGGCGCGAAATAGTAACCGAGGGTGTGCAGATCATTTGGGGGATTGCCATGCATGGTGCGCGTGATGCGAACGGAGCCGACGAGGCAGGCGAGAAGCGCAAGCGACCACAGTACGCCACCAAGGCGGGAACCTAACAAACCAAGCGGAAGAGCCAGCGGAAGCGCAAGGGGAGGGTTAAGCATGACAAGCGATCCGCTTGGACCATGGAATCCTGCGTCGGCTTCAAGGCGGTCAACGGCCGCAACATCGTACGGGTTGGAGCGATGGATAAGCTGGCGGCCGGCAGTCCAGTAAGAAAGGAAGTCGCGGTTGGAAACGGTGAGGGAGAAAGCGACAACAAATGCGGCGAGGATGATCAGCGCGAGAAAGTCGCGCGAGGAGAGCCATTGCCGCATGCGCGGGCTCACCAACGCATCCTGCCGTTGAAGGATGGATGAGCCGGAATCCACGAAAATCCATGAAAAGCAACCAACTTGATACTTTTTGAAAGCAGGCTGGGCGGGGAAAATGACGACAGAAACCTAAACACCGGAAACGGGGAGTTCGTAATGTCTTCCATTATTGCGCCCATGCTTGGCTCAGCTGTTCTTTTCTTTCTGTACCTGTGGCTTGCTGCAATTCTAGTACGCAAAT
>JASHRS010000267.1 GCA_030037215.1 Silvibacterium sp.
GCTCGGCGACGCCGTTGGTCAGCGTTTTCTCTATGTCCTTGACGGAGAAATCGACGTCGCGCTCGATGGCAGCCAAAAGCATCTGTCAAAAGACAGCTTTGCTTACATCCCCGAAGGCGCAAAACATCTTTGTACATCATCGAATGGCGCTCGCGTCGAGGTGCTTGAGAAGCGCTACACGGCTTCTCGTGAGAAAGCCCCCCCCGCGCTCACCGGCCGCGAGCCGGACATCCCCGCGCAGCCGCTCATGGACAATCCCGATCTGCTCGTGCGGGCCCTCCTGCCCGATACCTTCGCTTTCGATTTCGCTGTAAACACCATGACTTATCAGCCTGGTGTAGCGTTGAGCATGGTCGAAATCCACGTCATGGAGCACGGGCTCCTCATGCTCGAAGGCAGCGGCATTTACAAGCTCGATGAAGATTGGTACCCCGTCACCGCCGGAGACTTCATCTGGATGGCGCCTTATTGTCCGCAGTGGTTCGGAGCGATCAGCAAGGCTCCGGCAAAATACCTCATATATAAAGACTGGAACCGTCACCCTCTTGCCTGAACATCACTCACTGCGGATCGACATCGCTCGTCTCTCCGCCGAGATAGACGCACTCGCGCTCATCTCCGATGGGGAGCCGCCTGCCGTTACCCGGATCGTCTTCAGCGAGCGCGATCACGAAGCCCGGGAATGGCTGAAGGCTCGTTATCGCGAAGCGAGCCTCGAGGTTCATGAAGACCCCGTCGGCAACACCTTTGCCCGCTGGCCCGGAGCCTCAACGCAACTCCCCGCCGTTGCCACCGGCTCGCATGTCGACGCAATTCCGCACGCCGGAAAATACGACGGCGTCGTCGGCGTCCTCGGCGCGCTGGAGGCAATCCGCGCCCTTCAGCAGAGCGGCTTCCAGCCTACGCGTTCAATTGAGCTCATCCAATTTACTTCAGAGGAGCCCACCCGCTTCGGCATCGGCTGCATCGGCAGCCGTCTTATGTCCGGAACGCTCGATGCGGCTTCCACCGACATCCTCTGCGACAAGCAGAACCAGCCCCTTCACGATCTCCGCCTTAATTCCGGATTCACCGGCAACCTCGCTGCAACCCGCATGCTTCGTGACCACTATGCTGGATTTGTAGAGCTGCATATCGAACAAGGGCCATTTTTGGAGCGCGACGGTATCTCCATCGGCGCCGTTACTCACATCGCTGCTCCGGCAACGCTGCGAATCACCTTTGAAGGTGAAGGCGGCCACGCCGGAGGCAAATTGATGCCCGGACGTCGCGATGCCTTCTGCGCAGCGTCTGAAACTGTGCTCGTCGTCGAGCGCGTCGCTCTGTCGACCGGGTCAATCGACACCGTCGCCACAGTCGGCACCTGCGAGATCTACCCCGGAGCCGTCAACAGCATTCCCAGCCGCGTGCGCATTGATGTCGACGTTCGCGACATAGAAGAGGCCCGTCGCGACGAAGTAATCAGCAAAATCAAAACTGCCGTCGATGAAATCTCCATGCGCCGGAACGTCGCCGCAAAAATTCAGATGCTCAACGCGGACCCGCCCGCAACCTGCGCACCTCAAATCGTCAGCATAGTTGAGCGCGTATGCCAGGCCGAGCAGATCAGTTACAAGCGCATGGTCAGCCGCGCCTACCACGACTCGCTATTTATGGTGCGCATCTGCCCGGTGGCCATGATCTTTATCCCCTGCCACGACGGCATAAGTCATCGGCCCGACGAGTATGCCGCACCCGAGGCGATCGAAGCTGGTGTGCGTGTATTGGCAGGCACATTAGCTGATCTGGCAGCGTAGCTCATTCGGTTTTGTCCCGGCAATTCACGCCTCCACGCCTGACTCGGGCTATTCAATCCTGATAACATTGCTGAATTCGCCACGGGAGGAACCCTGATGTCACCTGCAACTGCCTCCACTCTTCCAACAACGCTAAAGCCTTCTGGCTCGAACCTGCCGCAAATCTCGCACTGGATTTCCGGTGTTCGTATTTATGGTTCATCGGGCCGTTTCGCCGATGTATTTCACCCTGCTTCGGGCCAAGTTCAGGCGCACGTTCCTCTTGCTGACGATGCTGAAATTGATCGTGCCGTCGCGGCTGCGGCTGCGGCATTCCCTGCATGGTCGTCGCAGCCTCCTTTGCGCCGTGCACGCGTTTTGTCCCGCTTCCGTGAAATCTTCGAAAGCCGCATGGGCGAAGTTGCCGCGCTCATCAACCGTGAGCATGGCAAGGTCTTCTCCGACGCCCAGGGCGAAGTTATGCGTGGACTCGAGGCCATAGAATTCGCCACAGGAATTCCGCAGTTACTCAAAGGGGAGTATACAGAACAGGTCGGCGCGGGCATCGACAGCTGGTCCATGCGCCAGCCCCTCGGAGTCGTTGCCGGCATCACGCCATTCAATTTTCCCGCAATGGTGCCGATGTGGATGTTCCCCATTGCCCTCGCCTGCGGCAACGCCTTCGTTCTCAAGCCAAGCGAGCGCGACCCCAGTTCATCCATCCTGCTCGCGGAAATGCTGCAGCAAGCCGGCCTGCCAGATGGCGTCTTCAACGTCGTCCACGGAGACAAGACCGCTGTCGATGCCATCCTCGCCCACCCCGTCATTCAGGCCGTCAGCTTCGTCGGCTCAACACCCATCGCCGAATATGTCTACCGTGAAGGCACAAAACACGGCAAGCGCGTGCAGGCGCTTGGCGGCGCCAAGAACCACATGATCGTGATGCCCGACGCCGACCTCGACCAGGCTGCCGATGCGCTCGTCGGCTCCGCCTATGGCTCCGCTGGAGAACGCTGCATGGCCATCAGTGTTGGTATCGTCGTTGGCCGCGAGACCGCCGACAAGCTCATTGAGAAGCTCCGCACCCGCATCGGCAAGCTTCGCGTGAGCGATGGCGCAAAGGACACAGCTGACATGGGCCCGCTCATCACCAGGCAGCATCTCGAAAAGGTGCGCAGCTACATTGAGCTCGGCAGCAAGGAAGGGGCCGAGCTTCTCATCGATGGCCGCGAAAGCGCGCTGCCAAAAGACGAAGGTTTTTTCCTCGGCGCATGTCTCTTCGACCACGTAAAGCCGGAAATGCGTATCTACCGGGAAGAAATCTTCGGTCCTGTGCTCGGCATTGTGCGCGTGAGCAATTTTGAAAGCGCCTTGCAGCTCATCAACGAGCATGAATACGGCAACGGCACCTCGGTCTTCACTCGCGACGGTGACACGGCGCGCGATTTTGCGCTTCGCGTACAGGCCGGCATGGTCGGAATCAACGTTCCCATACCAGTGCCCATGGCCTTCCATAGCTTTGGAGGCTGGAAGCGTTCGCTCTTCGGTGACCACTCCATCTACGGCCCTGAAGGTGTCCGCTTCTACACGCGCCTCAAGACCGTTACCGCGCGCTGGCCAACTGGTATCCGTGCAGGCGTAGACACTACCATGCCTACGCTCGGCTGAAAAATTCTTCAACAAACACGAAGGCCCGCTTCAGTCTTAGCGGGCCTTCAACTTTTGCCTTCTTACGCTATACACTGCTCATCAGCAATATGCAGATGATTATCCAGAACATCGATGCCGCGATCGATCTCCTCGCGAGTCACGATCAGCGGCGGCGCAATCACAAAATGGCTTACCCACGCCTGAATGATCACGCCATCGCCCAGCGTCTTCGCCACAATCTGGTCCACCAGCAGCGATTTCCCGGCAACTTTGTCGGCGTATGTGTTGAACGGTTCCTTTGTCTTCTGGTTTTTCACCAGATCGACCGCCCAGAAAAGCCCGCGTCCGCGCACATCGCCCACGCTGGGATGCTTCGTCTTGAGCGCCGCCAACTTCTGCGCAACATATGGCTCAAGCTCCCGCGCCCGTTCCACTAGCCCCAGCCGCTGCATTTCGCGAATGGTCGCCACTCCAGGCAGCAGCGTCATTGGATGCGCCTCATACGTGTGCCCATGCGCAAAATAATGGTTCTGGAAGAAATCCCCGATCTTCTCTGATGTGGCGCAAAGCCCCAGAGGCACGTATGCCGACGTAATGCCCTTCGCTGTCGTCAGAATGTCCGGCGTCACCTTCCACAAATCCATCGCAAACCACGCACCCGAGCGTCCCCACCCGCTCATCACCTCATCGGCAATCAGCAGCACGCCAGTTTCGTCGCAGATGCGCCGCAACTTCGGCATATACTCTTCCGGCGGAACAATCACGCCGTTCGTGCCAACAATCGGCTCTACCAGCACAGCCGCCACATCCGCCTCATTGCGGATCATATGTTCGAGATAATCAGCGCATGCAATTCCGCAGCCCGGATACGTATGCCCGATCGGACATTTGTAGCAATGCACTTCAGGCCCGAAGATAATTCCCGGCCCTTTGCCTCGCGGTTCCATCGCCCAGCGCCGGGGATCGCCCGTCGCCGCAATCGAGCCCGCGGTCGATCCGTGATATGACCGGTAACGCGCAATAATTTTCGTCCTGCCCGTATACATACGAGCAATTTTGAACGCTGCTTCATTCGCGTCCGTGCCTGAAGTCGTAAAGAAAAACTTGTTCAGCCCCTTCGGCAGCACCCCCAGCAGCAGCTTTGACAGTTCCGCCCGCGCCGTTGTTGCATAGCCTGGCATCGCATAGGCGAGGTCGCGAGCCTGCTTCTGAATCGCCTCAATCACCGCCGGATTCTTATGTCCGAGATTCATGCACATCAGCTGCGACGAGAAATCGAGGTAACGCTTGCCATTCCCGTCCGTGATGAAACAGCCCTCCGCGTCGACAATGTGCAGCGGATTCCATCCCTTCTGGAACCGCCACGTCCCATAATTTGTCTCGCGCGTAATCCTTACAACTTCCTCAGAAGTCATCCCTGCCGTTACCGGCTGCGTCAGAATTTTATCTGGAGCCATCTTCTGCCTCGTTTCATGCCATAGTAGCTTCTGCGCTTTCGCGATGGTGCAGCATCAACAAGTAATAAAGCGCGCCGCTCAGAAAGAACCCGGCGAACCACGCATAGTCATACAGAAATGCAAGCGCGTGAACAAAGCGGCCGATCAACGCCACGCAAACTCCCAGCGCCAGCGCAATCAGCGCAACCGGATTCACTCCCTTGCGATACTCATACATCCCACCACGCCGGTAAAGAGAATAGCAGTCGAGCTTCGTTCGCCGCACCAGAAAATAATCCGCCACCATGATTCCGGCGACCGGCCCCAGCAGTCCCGAATAGCCAACCAGCCAGCCGAAAATATAGCTGCCGAACGTTGCCATCAACTTCCACGGCATCATCGCCAACCCCAGGAAGCCAGTGATTAGCCCGCCTGTGCGAAAACTGACGAGCCGCGGTGCAAGATTGGAAAAATCATTCGAAGGCGAAACAACATTTGCTCCAATGTTCACGTTTAGAGTCGCAATCAACAGAGCAATCAACCCAAGGAATGCCACCAGCGGCTGATGAAAACGTGCCAGCAGCGCAATCGGACTCCACACCGGCTCGCCAAAAACTACCGTAGACGCCGACGTAACGGCAATCCCGATAAACGAATACAGCGTCATCGCTACCGGCAACCCGATCGCCTGTCCCACAATCTGCGCGTCCTGATTTTTCGCATACCGGGTAAAGTCGGGAATATTCAGTGACAGCGTCGCCCAATAACCCACCATTGCGGTCAGCGACGGAATGAAGAAGCGCATGAAATCGCCCGTCGTTCTAAACTTACTCGGAGCCGACAGCATCGGCCCGAACCCTCCTGCCTTGTGCAGCATCCAGAACAGCAGCAGGAATGACATAAACAGCATGAAGGGCGCAGAAAAGCTTTGCAGAAAACGTATCGACTCAACGCCGCGCCACACGACAACCATATTCAGCAGCCAGAATCCGAGAAAACACGCCCACAGCACCCATGGCATATGCGTTGTCTGCGGCCACAGCACGCTCAGCATAGCGGCAATCGCCTGTCCACCCAGCCATGACTGAATCCCGAACCACCCGCACGCCACGATTGCGCGCAGCAGCGCCGGAATATTCGCTCCCACCGGTCCGAAAGAAGCGCGCACAAAAACAGGGAAGGGGATCCCATACTTCGTTCCTGCATGTGCATTCAGCAGCATCGGAACCAGCACAATCAGGTTCCCGAGCAAAATCGTTGCAACCGCCTCTTTCCAGTTCATGCCGCCGGCAATTAGCGACGACGCCAGCATGTACGTCGTCACCTCCATCGACATCGAGAACCAGAGTGCGATGTAGTTATAGGTGCTCCATGTGCGATGCTTCGCTGTCGTCGGAGCCAGGTCGTGGTTGTAAAGACGCGAATCGGCCGATGCGCAAAACTCTTCCGCGCTCAGAGCAAGCTCGTTGTTCGTCAGCGCCCCCATTTTGTCTTCACGTTATGAATTCGGATTCTCCACCACGCACGATTCCTCGGCGACCTTGCCAGATCGCACCCGCTTATCCCATGTCTCGGGAGCCAGCCCATTCTCCACGCGCTCCATCGTGATGCACTCCGGCACCGGACACACCAGCGAGCACAGATTGCACCCCACGCATTCATGCTCATCCACGCGCGGAATACGTGAAAGCGGCGTCCGGTATGGCCCGAACTCGCCCGGGCCTTCGAGATCGAGCTTCGGAATCGGTGTCGTACTGATGCGCGCGCGGCTTTCCGCCGTCACCATATCCGGCGTGCGCGACGTATCCAGTGACGGCAGCGCGCGGTCAAGATGAATGCACTGATGCGCGCCGTCCCAGCACGCCGTATAACAAAGCTCACAGCCAATGCACTTGTCCGGATGAATGCGCGCTACGATCTTGTAATTCAGGTTCAGGTGCTTCCACTCCGTCACCTTCAGCAGCGAAAGCCCGCGAAAATCCTCCGGTGATTCATAACCCTTCTTGCGCATCCACGCGAGCAGCCCGTCCGCCATGTCTTCCACAATACGATAGCCGTAGTGCATCACCGCTGTGCATACTTGCACCGTCCCCGCGCCCAGCAGCATGAACTCCACCGCGTCCTGCCATGACGCAACACCGCCAATACCCGACATGGGCAACGCCGCCAGCTCATCCGCCATCACCTGCTGCACCATATTGAGCGCAATCGGCTTTACCGCCGGCCCGCAATACCCTCCGTGCGAGCTCTTCCCGTCAACATTCGGACGCGGCTCCAACGTCTCCAAATCGATCCCGGTAATCGAATTAAGAGTGTTAATTGCAGAAAGTGCATCTGCCCCTGCAGCTTTCGCAGCCCGCGCCGGCATGCGAATATCGCTGATGTTCGGCGTGAGCTTCACAATTACCGGAGTGCGCGCTTTTTCCTTCACCCATCCTGTGATCCGTTCGCAATATTCCGGAACCTGCCCCACCGCCGAGCCCATCCCGCGCTCGCTCATTCCATGCGGACAGCCGAAATTCAGCTCCAACCCATCCGCACCCGCGTCTTCGGCGCGCTCCACAATGTCGTGCCACGCTGTGCGCTTTGACTCAACCATCAGCGACGCAATCACCGCATGTTTCGGATAGCGCCGCTTTGTTTCCGCCAGTTCGCGAAGGTTTACTTCGATCGGTCTGTCGCTGATGAGCTCTATATTGTTAAACCCCATCATCCGCTGCCCGTTCCAGTCAATCGACGAGTAGCGCGAGCTCACATTCGTAATCGGAGCGCCAATCGTCTTCCACACCGCGCCGCCCCAGCCTGCATCGAACGCGCGCATGATCTGCTCACCGCAGTTCGTCGGCGGAGCCGAAGCCAGCCAGAACGGATTGATGCATCGAATTCCGGCGAAGGTCGTTTCAAGAGTCGGCATGTTGTCCTTCCAGCCATGCGGCAATTCCAATACCTGCGCGCTTGCCATCGGCGACTGCATCCACTACTTCGCGCCCGCCATTCACGCAATCGCCTCCCGCAAAATATTTCGGATTCGACGTCTGCCCCGTCGCGCGATCGATCAGAATACGCCCGCGCTCCAGATTGATTCCATGGCTTCCCAGGAACTCCGCATGTGTCGACTGCCCGATCGCCAGCACAATCAGATCAACCGGAAGCGTGAAATTCTCACCCTCCTTCTGCACCAGAGAGCCGTCATGCGTTGCTTCCAGTTCGACCAGCTCCAGCGCCTCAACCCGCTCCATCCCATGAATATTGACGGCCTTCACATGCCACAGGAACTTCACTCCTTCCTGCTTTGCATGCTCATACTCAAACGCAAAGGCCGACATCTGCTCCAGGCCGCGCCGATAGATGATATGCACTTCGCGCGCTCCCAGCCTGATTGAAGCATTCGCAGCGTCAATCGCTGTATTGCCCGCTCCAATTACTCCAACACGCTCCGGAGCCGATGTGATCTGCCCGCTCTTGTAGGCGGCGATATAATCCAGTGCATTCGTAATTCCCGCCAGTTGCTCGCCCGAGATTCCCAATTGATGAATCCCGCCGAGCCCCACTCCCAGAAACACCACATCATGCGACCGCTCCAGATCCGCCAGCTTCTTCGCATCCACCGTCGCATTCGGGTGGAACTCAACTCCAAGCTGCGCCAGCATATCAATCTCGCGTACGCTCTCCACAAGCGGCAGTTTGTATTCCGCAATGCCGTAAGTGTTCAACCCCCCCGGCAAAGGCCGCGCATCGAAAATTTCGGTGCGAATCCCGCGGCGTCTCAACTCCGCCGCACACGCAAGCGACGCCGGCCCGCCGCCGATCAACGCGGCCGACCACCCCGTATCTTCACCTGGAGTAAACGGTAGCTGTTCTCCATTCGCGTAGAGTGATTCCATTGCGAATCGCTGCAGCCGAGCAATCGCAATCGGCTGTTTGTTGTAGCGCTGCATCACGCATGCACCTTCGCACAGCACATCTACAGGACACGCCCTTGCGCAGCTTGCGCCGAGAATGTTCGCATCCAGAATCGTCTTCGCCGATCCTTCCAGATTGCCGCTTGCAATCTTCTTGATGAACTTCGGTACATCGATATGCGTAGGACAAGCCCCTGTGCACGGAGCGTCGAAGCAATACAGGCAGCGGTTCGCTTCTGTCACCGCAGCTACTTCATCGAACGCCGGATGAAGGTCCGGGAACCGTGCAGCGATCTCCGGCGAGACCGGAGCTTGCTCAAAGAACTTCGTAGGCTTGCTCATCAACGGCTCGAAGATCTCCTTCCGCTGCTGTCCTGTGCAAATCCGAAGCAGATTGCCATTCGGAAGTCCTGATTATCCACCATTTCCACACCGAGCGAAACCTGTGTCCATTTTGCCTGACGCACCGCTGCGATCGCACCAGCCCAAATATAGGCGTTAGATGCAATACTTACGGATGTTTTTAGGGGAAGAACAACTTAATGGGCCGGAGGGTCGAGTCCAGTGCGAACCGCTCTCCGTTCAAATTTCCCTGCTAACAGGAGAAATCTGACCTTCAAATTCGGAACAGTTTCAGATGGTGGAGCGCTTCTAGATGGCGCATCTGAATTGAGCTCGGATGTAGTCATGGTGGTGTCAACAGTCATGAACGTGCTGGATGCGGTGTATGCGTTCTCTTTAGCAACGCACTTGAATATTTTCAGATTCAACTTCTGCCTAGATGGATGAATGCGCCCGCAAACAACCAGGAATCGCCACGCGCTTTTCGCAGGGTGTCACTCGGCGTTTCTCCGAAGCGTTGTCGATACTGGACAGAGAAGCGGCCCAACTCAAAGAATCCCCAGCGGACGGCGACCTCCGTCACTGTTGTAGTCGCGTCAGGTTGGCGGAGTTGTTTCCTTGCGCGCGAGAGCCGTAAGGCCTTGATATGCGCCTGTGGTGCCATGCCGTAAATTTCGCGATATCCGCGTTCCAGAGTCGCGTAGCTGGCTCCGGTCATTGCACATAAATTCCGGATTGATGGCACCTCTTCGATCGATTCCAACAGGTATCGATATGCTCGCCTTGCTATCTGATAGCGATTGGATCCAGCTGGATGTTGAGGATCGACGTAGGCTTGTAGCAGGAAGTTTTCGAGGAGCCTGTCTTCCAACAGCGAGGTCCTACGCGAATCACGCAGCAATGATGGTTGCTTTCGAACATCCCCAAGTATGGTGTGACAAGCGCTAAGAAACTGCTGTCGATGTGCTGTACTGGGGAACTGAAGTCGATCGCTTGAATGTCTTGACAGATGCGGTTCATGCCAGACATCGTGGGCATACTGCTCAAGCCGCAATTGCGAGAAGGAAGCAATCACATGGTGCGCTCCCGCTCGATTCAGCACCTCGAAATCCGCGCCTGAGTGGACCGTAGCCATCTCCAAAGGTTCGACAATATGGCCGCAATGGATCATCGTCCGAGCCTCATCGAGTGGCACCGCTACACTGAAAGCTCCCTTGGGATTCATCCCCTGCGAGCTGTAACCGGCAGACTGTTGCACAATTGCCAACTGGAGTATCGGAGTAGCGACGCCTGACATTGTGATGTGGGGCTTTTCCCGCCCCATCAGTTGGTGGTCAATGTTCCAACCCAGGGCAAAATCACAAAACTCTTCGAAATCGGTTGTGTCAACCGAAATGAGGGCACCAGCCCCCATTTTTTCGATGTAGCATCGTCTTCCGGTCACCGGAGGGGCTTTCTCCATGGTGACGCGCTTCATTTGTGCGGGGAATAGACCTGTAGACACTGCACTCTCCTTGCGAATGCTATGTGGTCTGGGGGATGGCAAATAGTCCGGCGAAATCGTAGGACCTGGCACACGGAACGCGCGAGCAAAGAGGTGTTAATACTTTGCCAAAGAACAAAGGAGCGGTGCGCTGCGTGCCACGATCCGGAAATCATACTCCTTGTCGAAATTTCGTGCAGTGTAGCTTGCCTAAAAGAGAACTTGATCTGGTCACTTGTTGACTAATTTGCCAAGCTGCGTGCTTCGCTGCTTCGCGCTGTTGCTGAATCTGATGAAAACTGCATAGTCCGCGCACAACGCGAGAGCTAGCATGGCTGCACGTTTCGGAGAGCAATCTGTTCGCTTTCGCAGGCACACGAAAAGAATGACGAATATGCCTACGCATTTTGAGATTTACGGCGAGGAGCCTGCCAGGCTTGCGGAGTTTTATCGAACTGTCTTCGGTTGGCAAGTAGAGCAAATGTCGGGAGTCGATTACTGGCGAATTCAGGTTCCCCCAAACGATACAAATGCGATGCGGGGCGGCCTGACCTATCGGGCCATTCCGGATTTCTATGGCTGGCTATTGTTTGTCAACGTCGATTCATTAGATGAGACGACGACTCTCGTGCAACGGCTGGGAGGCTCAGTAGTGCGGCCAAAGACTGCCGTTCCAAAGACAGCCTGGATAACAATCGTGGCCGATCCATAGCAGAACATATTTGATGTTTGGCAGGCAGACCCCCACGCCTTTCCTCCACCAGAACCACACTAAAGCCGAACAACCATTAAAGGAGCTGCGATTGTTCGTGAAATGTTGGCGACAGGTCGCCTAAAAATGAAACTCGAAGTACTCCCAAATCTTGATCTCATGGCAAAACGCTCGGCCGAAGTAATTGCCGAACACTCGCGCTTAGCCTTTGCGGCGCGTGGACGGTTTCTGCTCGCTGTGAGCGGCGGCCAAAGCACGCGAATGATGTTGCGCATGCTTGGCAAAGAAGAGGTGCCATGGGGTGGCATCCATATCCTGCAGGTGCACGAGCAAATTCCCCCAGCCGGCAGCGGAAGAGGCTTCTCCCCATTACGCGAAGTGCTGCTGGAAAATACTCCGATTCATCCGAGCCAGATCTACCCTATGCCAGTCTGCAACTCCAACTTGTGCGATGGGCTTCGACGTTACGTTCGGACATTGGAGAGGCTGAGCGGGGGTCCTGCCGTTTTAGACCTCGTGCATCTTGAGTTATTCGCAGATGGGCATATCGCTTCACTTCTTCTCGGCGACCCGGTTTTACACGTGAACGATCAAGACGTCTCGCTTACTGAATTGCACGAAGGCCAAAGACACATGACGTTCACATATCCGATCATTAATCGCGCCCGGCAGACTTTATGGATTGTCAGAGGTAAAGAGAAGGTCTGGGCGCTCGTTCGATTAGGGAATGCTGACCCGTCGATTCCGGCTACCGGAGTCCGCGGTGACAGGGCGTTGATACTGACGGAGCGGGTTGCAACCAGACAAAGATGGCAAGCAGGATGTATGCCGTGATTCCCCCGGCTGGCTGGAATGTCGTCTGCCCAAGGTCGTGTTCGGCTTGACGAATTCTGCATAGCGCCCTAGCCAGAGCTTGCAGACAATGTTCGAGGGGAAATACGGCCCCTCACGAAATACCTTGTTGCACGATTTCGGTGGCCATAGGTTCTATGACCACCAGTTTTTACGTTTCGCAGCTCTCTTGCGATGTTGAGAAGCCCGAGGTGTTCGAGAGCTAGCTCTGATCAGGAGTGACCATGCCTTCGGCTACAGGAACAGCACAAGCCCGCATAATTGGAAGCAAGCAATTGCAGAAGAAAGGCGCGATAACTCCCAGTTGGGTAGGGAGAGTGCCGCAGTTAAAACAGGGAACTTATTCCGACGGCATGCCGCTGCATAAAGTCGAATACCTTTGCTGCAAACTCATTTTGCGACCTAACAAGTTCGTTTCACGCGAGAGTCTCTTTGCCTTTGGGAAGACGATGCGGGAGCCCGCCAAACAGCACGGGGTAAAGTTCTCCTCTGCCGGTTTCGAGTCGCAGCCTATTCAGCTCAGGGAAGTCTTATTTATCGATACGGAGGACTTTCGTCTTTATAACAACGCATTCATTCTCCGGCGAAGAATCCCGTACAAGGACGGCTTCCCGATCGGTGATCCGGAGATTGTGTTCAAGTTTCGCCATCCAGACATACAGTTGTGCGCTGAAACTGACGTCCGGCCGCACATTCTGGGTGACCACCGCGTGAAGTTCAAGTGCCAGGCAATGCCGCTCAAAGAGAAACTTGGCGGCATTCGTCTGCTTTTCTCCCATAATGTGCAGTTCCACCGTTCAGCGATCGGCATGGGCAAGGAGAACGTGCGCGACATAGACGCAATTGTCGATCTTCTGCCTGTGCTTAACCGAATTAGAAAGACACCGAAAGAAGAGATCAAGCTGGTCAGCAACACGATCATCGAAGAGGTGCTACAGGACATCGGGATGCTCGATTTCGGCGAAGGCATTACCTGCAAAGCGAATGTGGCGATCTGGCGCACGCGAGGGGAGCACCGCCCGCTTGTTGGAGAGTTTGCATTTCAATTCCGATTTCAAGACCGAAGCATGCTGAGCAAGGAGGCATTACGGCGTGCAGAAGCCTTCTTTCTCGACCTTCAATATTCGGCCGAGGAGTACATCGCACTGAATTGCACTAAGACCGCGATGGTGTACCGGCTTTTAGGTAATTCTCCAAAGTCGCATGAATAAGCCGCGTGATTTCGCGCAGCAGGCTTCATAAAGGACGCTCCGCATGAGCGATGCCGCCGCAAGACCTGAGGTCCACATAGGGGAGGTCGCCGCTCCAACAGCGGCGGTGTCTATCTGGGAGATATTCCTCGAATTCCTTATCATCGGTGCAACCAGCTTTGGAGGTGTCGTTCCATATCTCCGGGGCAGCCTGGTCATCAAACGGCACTGGATTGATGAAAAGGAATTCGTCGAAATGCTTTCCATCAGCCAATCCCTGCCCGGTTTAAATGCCACGAACATGGCCGTCCTGGTCGGTGAGAGACTCCGTGGATGGCTAGGCTCGACCGTTGCCATTACCGGCATTTGCCTGCCGGGCGCGCTACTCATGTATGCTGTGGGCATTTTTTACCGTCTCCACGGGGACCATCCCTGGATCACCTCGGCATTGAAGGGCGTCGCAGCTGCAGCGGTCGGCCTCATTTTGTCGACTGTTGTGGGTCTCAGCAAGAAGGCTCTGTCGCATAGCTTTGACTTCATATTTATGGCAGCGACAGTACTCCTCGTCAATCGCCTGCACTGGTCTGTCTTACGAGCATTGGTCGTGGTCGGGATTCTGGCCATTCTCTATCACCATCCGAAGAAAGCGGAAAAAGCGGTGGTGGACACTCGATGAGCCAGATATCCTCGCTCGCGCGCGTCTTCTCGTACCTCTCTCTCCTTACAGTTGGTGGAGGAATGGCGGCCTTCCCCGCCATGAAATATCTCACGGTAGAGGTACACGGGTGGCTTACATTTAAGCAGCTCATCCACATTTATAGCGTGGGACAGATGGCACCAGGTCCCAACATGATGATGATTGTGGTGATCGGCCAATGGGCGGGTGGCTTGCTTGGGGCGTTCGTTACCGTCGCAGCATTTTTTTGCCCCACAGCGCTGCTGGCGTTTGCAGTGGCCAGGGGTTGGCGCAAACTGGAAAAATGGCCTTGGCGGAAGTCGATTCAAGAGGGGCTGGCTCCAGTTTCAATCGGCTTGTTGCTTGCCGGCTGCTTCACTATGGCGAAGGGAGCAATCACCGGGTTGGAGACAGGAGCTGTGGCGGTAGCAACTCTGCTTATTTTGCTTCAATACAAGATCAATCCGGCATTACTTGTCGCGGCTAGCGCCGTTGTAGGCCTTCTCTCGTTGAAATAGGAATGAAGGATCGGCACGATCCGTCGTCGCAAGTCTGGCTGGAGGTCACGCTGCGCTTCGTCAAATCAATGCTGATTTCAGAAATGCTGACGAAATCTGCATAGCTGCTATTTCGCCTCCGGAATAAGATTCGTCGTGTTCCGCCGCTGCACTCAGTCATGCAGTGGAGGACACCATGGCTGCAAGAAGCTAGTTTTGTTGTGTAACGCGGGCCTTAATCCGCACCAGAGGTGGAGACAAGGATGATCAGAAGCCTTGCGAAACAAATTTTGTCCGTTGCGCTATCCCTTTTACTGATAATTACGACTGCACCGTTGCACGCGGTAGGCCAGGCGCAGCAGCCAGGAGAGCAGTCGGGATATTCGGGGCAGGGTGCGCCACTGTCCGCCAGTGAGCTACAACAATTGGCGGCACCGATCGCGTTGTACCCTGACGCATTGGTTGCGCAGGTCCTTGGAGCCGCGACTTTCCCCGATCAGATTGCCTACGCGAACGACTGGCTACAGCAGGCGAAAAATCTTAGCGGTCAGGCTTTGATGCAAGCGGTCGAACAGCAGCCCTGGGATCCCAGCATCAAGGCGCTCACACAGTTTCCCTCCGTGCTCGCCAACATGGATAAGAATCTTTCCTGGACATCTGCGCTCGGCGAGGCCTACGTGAATCAGTCGAAGGACGTGATGGACGCGGTCCAAGTCATGCGGGCTCGCGCGCAAGCAGCGGGGAATTTAAAGAGCAACCAACAGGTGAAGGTTGAGACCCAGGAAAAAACGATCATCATTGAACCTGCGGAACCTGAAGTCGTTTACGTGCCCGCATACAACCCCTGGGTTGTGTTTGGGCCGCCGGTCGTTGTATGGCCCGGCTGGTATCCCTATCCCGGGCTGTATGTCGCCGGCCCAGGCGTTTCGTTCGGCGTAGGTTTCACGGTTGGGTTCGTAGCTGGTTACGCTTGGGGGTGGCATGGCTGGGGATGCAATTGGGGCGGCGGCAACGTCACCTACAACCACAACACAT